>JBGOUV010000362.1:0-7268 GCA_041477815.1 Terriglobia bacterium
CGCCCCCGGAGCCTCAGGACGCTTTCGAGTTCCGCATGACCGGCCTGCGCGGCGACTCCATCCGGCTCGCCGACCTGCGGGGCAAGGTCCTGGTGCTGGACTTCTGGGCCACCTGGTGCGCCCCCTGCCGTTTCCAGCACCCCCTCCTCGAGCAGATCAAGATGAAGTACCGCCAGCACAAGGAGGTGGCCTTCGTCTCGGTCACCACCGATCAGGACCGTTCCCTGGTGCGCCCCTTCATCCAGGAGCTCAAGTGGAACGACGAGGTCTACTTCGATGACGGCTTGGCCCGTTTCTATCGCATCACCAGCATCCCCACCCTGATGGTCTTCAACCGCCACGGGGAACTGGTGAGCCGTATCCCGGGGTTCCCGCCCGAAGGCTACGTCGAGCTGATCACCGAAAAGATCGAAGAGGCTCGAGCCGAATAGGCCTCTCCCCGCGAGCGAACACTTCGCCGATGATGTTCGCCGGCACCCCTGCGCCTCTCAGCTCCTGGGTCAACTCATCCGCCCGGCCGGCCTCCACCGAGATCAACAAGCCCCCCGAAGTCTGCGGATCGTAGAGCAGGCTCTCCACCGCAGCCGGAATCTCTCCCTCCGCCTCCACCGCGCACGACACAAACTCCCGGTTGTTCTTCAGCCCCCCGGGTATCGCGCCCTGCGCCGCGTAGTCCAGGGCGCCGGGCAGGAACTCCAGTTGCCGGTGGTCGATCACCGCCGTCACGCCGCTTCCCTTGGCCAGCTCGCGGGCGTGCCCCAGCAGCCCGAACCCCGTGATGTCCGTGCAGCCGTGCACCGGGTAGCGGAGCATAATCTGGCAGGCTGGCCCGTTGAGGGTGCGCATCGACTCCACCGCCGCCTCCACATGCTCCGGCCGGGCGATGCCGCGCTTGAGGGCCGTGGTGATCACCCCGGTCCCCAGGCGCTTGGTCAAGACCAGCGCGTCCCCCACCCGGGCTCCGGCGTTGGCCAGAATCCGGTCCGGATGAATGGACCCGGTCACCGCATAGCCGAACTTGATCTCTTCATCGGCAATACTGTGTCCACCAAGTATCGCGCAGCCCGCCTCCAGCATCTTGTCGAACCCGCCACCCATAATCTGCGACAGCACCTCGGGGTCCCCGTTTCCCGGAAACGCCACGATCGTAAGCGCCGACAGCGGACGCCCTCCCATGGCGTAGACGTCGCTCAGCGAGTTGGCCGCCGCAATCTGGCCGAAAAGATAGGGGTCGTCCACAATCGGCGTGAAGAAGTCGACCGTCTGGACCAGGGCAAGCTCCGCCGATAGCTGGTACACCCCGGCGTCATCCGAGGTGTCAAACCCCACCAGCACGTTCTCGTTCTTCACCTTCGGCAGCCGGCCGAGCACCTGGTCCAAAAACTTTGGACTCAATTTGGACGCTCAACCAGCGGCTTTTACCTGCGCGGTTAAAGGGACCATATCACTCGCGAACGATCACCGAATAAATGCGGTCCAAGTCATCCATCGAATAGTATTCAATCTCGAGGCGGCCGCGGCTGTTGCCCCGATCCACTACGCGGACGCGGGTGCCCAGGGCCTGCTCCAGGGCGCGGACGGCGGCGGCCACGTTGGGGTCGACCGACTCCGGCCCCTGAGCCTCGGCAACCTCGCGTCCTTCGGTCATGCGCCGGACCATGCGCTCGACCTGCCGAACCGAAAGCCCTTGCGCCGCGGTCTTCTCAGCGATGGCCCGCTGGTGCTCCTGGTCCGGCAGTCCCAGGATGGCGCGGGCATGCCCCGGGGAAATCTTCCGCTCGGCCACCAGTTGCTGGACATCCGGGGGCAGCTTGAGCAGGCGCAGCAGATTCGTGATCGTGGAGCGCTCCTTGCCCGTGCGCTGCGCGATCTCCTCGTGGTTTAAGTGGCCCTCCCGGGCCAGACGGTCGAAGGCCTGGGCCGTCTCGATGGGGTTTAGATCCTCGCGCTGGACGTTTTCGACCAGCGTGACCTCCAGCAGGCGATCGGGTGGGATCTCCCGGACCACTGCCGGTATTACCAAGAGGCCTGCCAGCTTCGCGGCTCGCCAGCGTCTCTCGCCCACTACTAAGGTATAGCGAACCCCATTGGACTGCACCACAATGGGCTGAATCACTCCATCGGATCGGATCGACTGCGCCAGTTCTTCGAGGCGTTCGGCGTGAAAGACCCTGCGCGGCTGGTAGGGGTTGGGATCGATGCGATCCAACGGGATGTTCTCGACGCGCTCGGAAGGAACCTCAGCCGGAGGAGTGGGCGCCTCCCCCCGGGCCGGCAAGAGAGCTCCCAACCCGCGCCCTAAAGCCTTGCGCGCCACGGTAGACATACTACTGGAAAGTCCCCAGCGCCTTCTCCTCCTCATCCCGGGAGAGGATCTCTTTGGCCAGCCGGATGTAACCCTCTGCCCCTCTGCAAGTTACATCGTACAGGATGATAGGCTTCCCGTGGCTCGGGGCTTCGGCCAAGCGGACGTTCCGCGGTATGACGGTGTCGAACACGTCCTGGTTAAAGAAGCTTCGGAGGTCTTCGGCTACCTGCCGGGTGAGCGTCGTGCGATCGTCATGCATGGTCAGGAGCACACCCTCAATCTTGAGCTTGGGATTCAGAGTGCTTTGCACGCGCTCCATGGTGTCCAGAAGCTCGGATACCCCTTCCAAGGCGAAGTATTCGCACTGAATCGGGATGAGAAGCGTGTCGGCGGCAGCCAGGGCGTTAATGGTCAGCAAATCCAGCGCGGGCGGGCAGTCCAGGACCAGAAATCGGTAGCTGTCACGCACATCGGCCAGGGCCTCGCGGAGGCGTGATTCGCGATGCTCGGAACCCACTAATTCCACGTTGGCACCCGCCAGATTGCGATCGGCTGGGATGACATCCAGCCCGTCGATGGCCGTAGGGAGGGCCACTTGGGCCATCGTAGTCTCCCCAGCCAGCACATTGTAAAGGGTTTTCCGCGCCGGATCCTTCGGAAAACCGAAGCCACTGGTGGAGTTTCCCTGCGGATCGCAGTCGACCACCAGTACCCGGCACTCGGCTGCGGCCAGCGCGGCCGAAAGATTGATGGCAGTGGTTGTCTTTCCAACCCCGCCTTTCTGATTGGCTATAGCGATTACGCGTCCCACGAGACCCCAATCTATCACAATCCCGTTTCACGTGGAACAGAATGCTTCGAGTGTTTCACGTGAAACACCCGGTCAAGAGCGTCGTGCTCGCATCCCAAGGGAGGGTCTCGAACTTGGGTTCGTTCAGCCCCAGGGTAGCGGCGGTTTCTGGAGCGCGTTCAGCACTCGTCAAGAAGGCCAGGCGCTTAGCCTGACGGAGTAGAGGAATCCGAAGCGAATCCAGGGCGACAGCCCGGGAAACCACCCAGTCGAACTGTTCATCCACCTGTTCGAAACGCGCCCGCAGGACCCGAACGTTACCGACACCGCGGGAAATCTCTTTCAAGAACGCGGCCTTCTTAGCTACGGACTCAATTAGCGTCACGTGCAGGCGAGGATTGGCGACGGCGATCGGGAAGCCGGGAAAGCCGCCTCCAGAGCCGACGTCGGCAACGGCGCCACGCTCCAGGCGCAAGCGGGCGGCGACGAAGAGGGATTCTCCGAAATGGCGCCTCACGATGGTGGCCTGATCGCTTATGGAGGTCAAGTTGAGCCTGCGGTTCCACATGACGAGCAGATGGTAATGGCGATCCAGGAGGTCCCACTGCGGTTCCGCCAGAGCGAGTGCTAGGAACGGCTCGAGAAGCCTACGAAAATGTTCGGTGGAGTGGGCTCCCTCGGGCATTTGTCGTGTCAGAATGGTTGGACTCCAAGGGTACCAGATGACGGCTTTAGGAATAGGTCTGATTCTTACAACTTTGTCGTTCCTCGTGCGGAGGTTTTGGCGTGCTGATCGCGCCGCAGTATTTCCCGCGCACGGGTGGGTGGGGGTGGGGATCTCCGTAGCGGCGGCGATCCTGATTGCTTGGGGGGTAATGTGGGTGAAGGTGTTTCTGACGCCAATCGTCTGGACGGGGTATGTGTTGGCCATGGACGCCGCGGTTTTTCGGGTGCGGGGTCGGTCGATGCTGATCAGCGCTCCGGGAGCATTCCTTTGGATGGCGGTCCTGTCGATTCCGCTGTGGCTTCTCTTTGAGGCATACAATCTGCGGTTGCAGAATTGGCGTTACGTGGGGCTGCCGGATAACATCGTTCTGCGAGCGGTTGGATACCTGTGGTCCTTTGCGACGATCTGGCCGGCCGTCCTGGAAACTACCGAGTTTTTGCTGGTCACGGGCGAAGGGAAGGCAGCGGAGTCGCGCAATTTCGACCGGAGTTGGACGTTCTTGGGAGCCGTCATGCTCCTTGTGCCCCTGGTTGTACCTGTGGCGTGGGGAGCGTATTTGTTTGGGTTCGTTTGGCTAGGGTTTGCTCTACTGCTGGATCCAGGCAGAGTATGGGGTGATCGGGTTCTGCTCCGGGCGCTCTGCGGGGCCGGCATGGTTTGTGGATTCGTTTGGGAGTTCTGGAATTATTGGGCAGCGGCTCGGTGGGTGTACGTTTTCCCCATTTGGCAGGACTGGAAGATATTCGAGATGCCGGTACCGGGGTATTTGGGGTTTCCGGCCTTCGCGGTGGAGGTGTTTGCCATGTACTTCTTTGTCACCCGGGTGCTGCGCTTACCCTACTACGAGGTTTCATGAATCGCTGGCGAGGAATCTATGGGGGCGTCGCCCTAACAGCGATGGCCACACTGCTGTTGGAGTTGGCCCTGACGCGGATATTCTCAGTAGTGCTGTTTTACCACTTCGCCTTCATGGCGATCTCGGTGGCCTTGTTTGGCCTCGGCGCCGGCGCCATCGTGTCCTACTATTTGGCCGGCCGGGGACAGGACATTTGGGCGCGGTTGGGCCTGTTGAGCGCCCTCAACACACCGCTCACGATCCTGGTTCTGCTTTGGATTCTGCGGCAGAAAGTCACTATTGAGTTGAGCGCGGCGACCGCGTGGAAGCTGGCCGGCACGTACTTCGTGGCGGCCCTGCCGTTCTTTTCGGCGGGGGTGGTCCTTTCGATGGCCATTTCGGCCGGCATCGCGCGGGTGCACCGGGTCTACTTCTTCGATCTGGCGGGGGCCGGGGCCGGCTGCCTCTTATTAGTACCATTACTGAACAAATGGGGTGGTCCTAATACAGTGATGGCGGCGGCGGCGCTGTACGGCGTGGCCGGGGCGGTCTGGTACGGCACGGCCGGGCATCGCCAGAGAGCCTGGGTGTCGTGCGGGGTGGCTTTGGCGGCGGTGGGGTGCATCGCATGGAACCAGCAGGCGCGCCGGATTGACCTCCGCTACTCCAAGGGCCGGGCTCTCAAGAGGGAGCTGTATACGGGCTGGAATTCGTTCTCCCGCATCGGGGTGATCCCCGACGATGGGGCGGGGTGTCCGGCGATTGTGATCGACGGGGATGCGGCGACGAGCATCCCCTGCTCGGCGTTCGACCCAGACCTGTTGCGCAACGGACCGGGATTAGTGTACCGGATCCGGCCCGGGGCCAAGACGCTGATCATCGGGCCGGGAGGAGGGTATGACGTGGCGCGGGCGCTGACCGGGGGGAGCAGCAGCGTCACTGGTGTGGAGATCAACCCGATCATCGTCAACGACGTGATGCGAAACCGGTTCGCGCAGCGGAGCCGGGGTCTGTATTTCCGGCCGGAGGTTACGATTCACGTGGAGGACGGGCGCACCTTCGTGCGGCGGCCGGGGCCGAGCTACCAGGTGATCCAGATGACGCTGGTGGACACCTGGGCGTCGACGGCGGCCGGCGCGTTCGCGTTATCGGAGAACAACCTGTACACGGTGGAGGCGTTTGGAGACTACTTGGGGCGCCTGACGGACGACGGGATGGTGTCGATCACGCGCTGGGAGTTCGAGCCGCCGCGGGAGTCGCTGCGGGTGGTGGCGCTGGCGCTGGAGGCGCTGCGGCGCCAGGGGGCCCGGGAGGCGTGGCGGCATTTCATCATTGGGCGTGAGAGCCCGGAGCATTTGGCCGGATACGGGGCGAAGGATACGGTGCTGGTGAAGCGGACGCCCTTCACCGCCGGGGAAGTCGACCGGGCCCGGCTAGCTCTGGCGGAGGCGAAGATGCCCGCCGTCTACCTGCCGGGAGAGCAGATTCCGAATCCGTTCACGGACCTGATCCGGTCGGCGGACCCGGCCGCCTTCGCCGCTAATTATCAATACGATATATCGCCCGTTACCGACAACCGGCCGTTTTTCTTCTACACGGTCCGCGCCCGGGACCTGTGGCGTTTCCTGACCCTGCGAACCAGCGAGGACGTGAAGGTCAACCTGGGCGTGATGATGCTGTTTGTGTCGCTGGGGGCGAGCGTGGTGGCGACCGCGGTGATTCTCCTGCTGCCCCGGTGGCTGCTGGGTGCGGTGGTGCCGCGGGAGCGGGGCGCGCTGCTCCACCTGCTGTACTTTTTTGCGGTGGGAGTCGGGTTCATCATGGTGGAGGTAGGGCTGATCCAGAAGTTCGTACTCTTTCTCGGCAACCCGACGTACTCGCTGACGGTGGTGGTTTTCTCGTTGCTGCTGGCCAGCGGCTTGGGGAGCTATGCGAGCGGGCGGCTGATCGGGGAAGACGATCGGCGGCTGAGCCTCGCGCTGGTGCTGGTGGTGGGGGTGGTGGTGGGATTGGGGGCGTTGGCGCCGGTGGCGTTGGATGCGGGGGTGGCCCTGGGGGTCCCGGCGAGGTGCGTTCTCAGCGCGGCGCTGCTGTTTCCGGCAGGATTTGTGATGGGGATGCCGTTCCCCTGCGGGCTCCAGCGGCTGGAGAGGGTCCACCCGAATGCGGTTCGCTGGGCGTGGGCGTTGAATTCGGCTTCGAGCGTGTTGGGGTCGGTGGCGGCGATCTTCTTAGCGATCCACCTGGGGTTGTTTCAAACGCTGGTGGCGGGTGCGTCGGCGTATTTGCTGGCGCTGGGGTCGCTCTTGACGACCAGGACCGGCCAGCCGAATCACTAAATCTGACGCTCGAGCGGTCCTCAAACGAGAAAAGCCGGCCGGGCCGAAGCCCGACCGGCTAATTCAAATTCGCCCTAGAATGTGAACTTGATGCCGACCCGGCCGGCGAAGCCCGGATTGAACAGGTCGTCCATGTTGAAACGGGGATCCAGCGCTCTGCCGGCTCGGCCGTCGCTGGTGCCCCCGATCAGGGCCTTGTAGTCGAAGCCCTTGGCCAAGTCGACATTGCTCAGGTCCATCTCCGACGAATTGCGCTGCCGGTTGTAGTC
>JBGOUV010000166.1:0-14315 GCA_041477815.1 Terriglobia bacterium
AGGAGATGCAGCGGGCCCTGGCCCTGATCGCGGCCCCGATCTGCTTGCTACCTATCGAAGGCGCCGGTCACGATCTGGGCAAGAAGGGCGTAGCCGGGCGGGCGCTGCAGGCGTTTCGGGAGCTCGTCGCGATATAATCCCCGCATGCCACTCTATCTCATACAGCACACCCATACCGCCGAGACTTGTCCGACCAAGAACCCGGAGATGGTGCGCCAGCTCTCGGGCCACGTGACCGAAGCCAACGCGGCCAAGTACGGGGTCCGTCTCGTAGCGGACTTCGTCTATGAGCCCGAGCACACCGTGGTGCTGGTGCTCGAAGCCGACACGCCGGACAAAGCAGCCAACTTCGCGCTGCCCTTCCTGCACGTCGGTACGGTGACTATCCGATCCGGGGCCACCTGCGGCGAGGTGGCGAAGCTAGTATCCCTGTCCGCCCTCTTGCTGCTCTCGCCGGCGGCGCGCGCGGCAGCAACCTGCGAAAGCCTGCGGACCCTGGCGCTCCCGAAAACGACCATCACCGAGGCGCCCGACTCTTGCCGCGTGGCGGCGACATTGCAGCCGACCAGCGACTCCGAGATCCGCATCGAGGTGTGGCTGCCCTCTTCCGGCTGGAACGGCAAGCTTCTGGCGAACGGAAATGGCGGCTGGTCCGGGTCGATCCGGCCCGAGGCCCTCGCCGCCGGACTGCGCCGTGGTTACGCGACGGCCATGACCGACACGGGCCACCAGGGATCGAGCGCCGGCTTTGCCCTGGGACACCCCGAGAAGCTCACCGACTTCGGATACCGGGCGGCGCATGAAATGGCCGTGGCGGCGAAGAAGATCGTCACGGCCTTTTACGGTCAGGCGCCGAGGCTCTCCTACTGGAACGGCTGCTCGGCGGGCGGGCGGCAAGGGCTGATGGAGGCGCAACGATTCCCCGCGGACTTCGACGGCATCATCGCCGGAGCGCCGGGTCTGAACTGGACCGGCCGGGCGATACAGTCGATGGCCATCGCGCAGGCGGTGCGGAAGGAGGCCGGGAGTTACCTGCCGCCGGCCAAGTACGCGGTGCTCCATCAGGCCGTGCTGGAGGCGTGCGATGCCCAGGACGGGCTGAAGGACGGCGTCCTGGAGGATCCCACGCGCTGCCGGTTCGACCCCCAAGAAATACAGTGCGGGGGGCCGGACGGGTCCGGCTGCCTAACCGCGGCTCAGGTGGAAGCGGCCCGCAGCATCTATAGTCCGGGCGTCGAGGCGCGTACCAAACAAGTCATTTTCCCGGGGTACGAGCGCGGGAGTGAGCTGGGGTGGGCCACCATGGCCGGCCTGCGACCGTTCCCAATCGGAGTCGATTTTTTCAAGTATGTCGTGTTCGAGGATCCGAATTGGGACTATCGGACTTTCAACTTCGACCACGACGTCGACCGAGCGCAGAGGGCGGCCGCCACGCTGAATGCAATGAATCCGAATCTGAAGGCATTTCTCGGACGCGGCGGCAAGCTGATCCAGTATCACGGCTGGAACGATCCACAGATCGCTCCGGGATTCAGCGTCAGGTACTACCAGAGCGTGCTGGAGGCGCTGGGTGGAGCGAGCCGGGTGCAGGACTCGGTCCGCCTGTTCCTGGTACCCGGGATGGCGCACTGCGGGGGCGGCGAAGGCGCGTCCCGTTTCGATATGCTCAGCGCGCTGGAGCGGTGGGTGGAGCGGGGCGAAGCGCCTGACCGGATCGCGGCCTCTCGGGTGAGGGAGGGGAAAGAGGACCGCACGCGCCCGTTGTGCCCCTACCCACAGATGGCTGTGTATCAAGGAACAGGCAGCGGGGACGACGCGGCCAGCTTCGCCTGCCGGGCGCCGTAGGCGCCCGACCCCCGACATTATCGGCATAGCCTCTGAAACATCCGGCCCGCCAAACTCACTATACTAATAATGCGATCTATACTCCTCTTAGCCGCCGTACTTCCCCTCCTCGCCCAGGACCCGGCGGCCCTCTGGAAGGCCGTCTTGCAGCCGGCCTTCGATCCCGACAAAGCCGCTCCGGTTCAGAACCTGTCTCTCACTCGCGACCGCCTCCGTCTCACCCTCACCCAGGGCACGATCCAGTTCACCACCCCCCAGAACGGTCTGGCCTTCGGCGCCGCCTTTGAAGGACGCGGACGCCTCCAGCTCCAACCCCCCGCCGGCCCCGAGTCCCAGCAGCTTCGCCTCTTCACCGGCAAGGATGCCCTGGACGCCGAGTTCACCGAAGCCGTCTTCCACTTCGGCGACGCCACCTATGACGAGGTCGCCCCCCAACTCCGCTTCGCCCCCGCCACTGGCCCCCGCCGCGCGCGTCTCTACCAGGACCGCCGCCAGGAGCACGAGGACCTCGGCGACGCCCTTGCCCCCCGCCTGTTCAAGAGTCTCCTCTCCGCCGACCGCAAGCGTACCGCTTTCTTCGCCGCCGAAGTCAAGACCTCCAACCACGGCTGGATCGAGGTCCAGCTCGACTCCCTCGAACCCGAAGAGCTCCGCGTCGGCCGCTGGGCCGCCCCCCTCTCCGGCGGTTATAAGCACTTCGACACCTGGCTCAACTTCCCGGCCGGCGACCGTGCCCCCGCCGACGCCTTCCGCCAGCCCCTCGCCAAAGAGGACTTCCTCATCCGCGACTACCGCATTGAGGCCGCCGTCACGCAGTCCGCCGACCTCCGCGCCACCGCCCGCGTCAACCTCGCATTCCAGTCCCCCGGCGAGCGCGTGCTCTTGTTCGAGCTGGATTCCAACCTCCGGGTAGAATCCGTGAGGGACGGCGAACGCGCCCTCCCTTTCTTCCAGCCCCGCGACCCCAAAGGCCGCGACTGTCCCTCCGGTGACTATGTCGCTGTAGTTCTACCCAACCCCTTGCAGTCCGGCCAGGCTCTCTCCCTCGACTTCAGCTACGCCGGTAAACACGTTGTCCGCAAGGTTGGTTCCGGCAACTACTTCTGCCAGTCCTACGGCTGGTATCCCACCCGCCCCGAAAATTTCGCCGCTCGCGCCGGCTTTCACCTGCTGTTCCGTCATCCCAGGGACTACACCCTGGTCGCCACCGGCAACAAGATCAGCCAGTCCGCCGACGGCAAAGTGATTCTCACCGAGTGGAAAAGCGACCTCCCCCTGGCCGTCGCCGGCTTCGCCTTCGGAGACTTCAAGCTCTACTCCGAGAAGGCCGGTGCCATCAGCGTCGACGTCTATGCCAACCGTCGGCCCGACGACTCCATGGCCTCGATCACCAGCAACGACGGCTTCGGCCCTCCCACCGGCCAGCTCCCCGCTCTTGGCTCCCTGTCCCCCTCCGCCCTGGCCAAGACCATGGGCCTCGAGGTGGCCAACACCGTGCGCCTGTTCGAGCGCTACTACGGCCCCTACCCTTATAAGAGCCTCGCCGTCACCAACATTCCCTTCTCTTACGGCCAGGGCTGGCCCGGCCTGCTCTACCTCTCCGCCCTGTCCTTCCTCGATAGCACCCAGCGCAACGCCTTAGGTATCACCCATCATATCCAGATCACCGACTTCTTCCGCGCCCATGAGGCCTCCCACCAATGGTGGGGCCACCGCGTCGGCTGGAAGAGCTATCACGACCAGTGGCTCTCCGAGGGCTTCGCCCAGTTCTCCGGCAATCTTTATGTCCTGTTCCGCCAGAGCGAGAAGGAGTTTGTCACCCGCCTCCGCCAAGACCGCCAGGAGCTCCTCGCCCGCGACCAGCGCAACCGCGTCTACGACTCCATCGGGCCCATCTGGATGGGCCGCCGCCTGGCCTCCTCCGATTCCCCGGGCGCCTACTCCAACATCGTTTACAACAAAGGCGGCCTGGTCCTCCACATGCTCCGGACCCTGCTCTCCGACATCCGCGTCCAGCCGCCCGACGCCCGCTTCATGGCGCTCATGCAGGAGTTCTGCCAGACCTACCACAACCAACCCGCCTCCACCGCGGACTTCCAGAAGGTGGCCGAAAAGCACATGCTCCCCCACATGGACCTCGATGGCAACGGCCGCCTCGACTGGTTCTTCCGCCAATACGTCTACAGCACCGGCATTCCCCGCTACGAGTTTCGCTATTCCGTCCAACCCGCCGGTAACAACCAATGGAAGGTCACCGGCTCCCTCCTCCCCCGCGAGGTCCCTCCCGGATGGAAGGATGTCCTCCGTCTCTACCTCCACGCCTCGGGCAAGGTCGCCCGCATCGGATGGCTCCGCGCCTCCGACCAGGAAACCCCCTTCGAGTTCAACCTCCCTGTGAAACCCGACAAGCTCTCCCTGAACGCCAACGAGGATACGCTGGCCGACATTAAACAGTAGGGCCCCCTCAGGGCTCCCTTCCCACTCTTGCCCTTTGCCCTTTCCACTTTGCCTTTTGCCTTGGTCTTCCGCCGTTCGCTACCGCGCCACCCGAAACGCCTCCACACTCCGACCCTCCCGCTTCGGAATCCGGGCCCGGAAGCGGGCGAGGAATTTCTCCAGGTCCTGCGGGTCCCAATCCGGCCGATACTTATGAATTGACGGTTCCCACTGGCTGACGTGCGCGGCCGCCGCCCGCGCCTTGAGGTCCGGATCGATCTCCACCCAGTAGTTCGCGTCCGCCGGCTTGGTGTAGTAGAGGACCGTCCACGCCGGCTTCCACGGGCCGAACCCCTGCAGCCGGTGATTGGGGAAGTACAGGTGCCATTCCGCCGCCCGCAGGGCGTCGATGGTATTCATCGCCCCCATGCGATGATCGGTCTTATGCCAGCGCACGTCCTCTTTGCCGGGATCGATATTGAAGATGGCGTAGGGCTGATACTTGCGGATCAGCAGCGTGGCCTGCTCCACCAGGGCGAGGGAGTTGACGTATTCGAGCATCCCGTCGTGATGCCCCATCCACAGGATGTTCTCCTGGGGGACGCCCAGCAGCCGGCAGGCCTCTTCCTCCTCGGCCTTGCGAATGGCGGCCAGCCTTTGGCTGGTCATTTCCAGGTCGTAGGAGCCCTTGTCGTCGTTGGTGTAGATGGCGATGTAGATGCGGTTGCCGTTCTTGGCCAGGCGCGCCAACGTCCCGCCGCAGCCGAAGGTGTCGTCGTCCGGGTGCGGGGTGAAGACCAGGATCGTCCGGCCGGTCCATTCCTCGATCTTGGGGAGTTGGGCCAGGAGACCCGAAGCAAGAAGCAAAACAAGTGCGAAGCGCATGCCTGTATTCTACAATCGGTGACAGTATGAACCGACGCCGAGCCCTCCAGACCATCGCCGCCGGCTTTCCGGCCATCCTGCGCGGCGCCCGCCGTCGCGCCGGCGACAAGCCGAACCTGTTGTTTCTGTGGACCGACGAGCAGCGCGCCGACACCCTCTCGGTTTACGGCAACCACCGTTTCCGCATGCCCGCGCTGAACCGGCTGGCCTCCGAGTCGGTGGTCTTCGACCGCTGCTACGACACCCAGCCCGTCTGCACCCCGGCCCGGTCCTCGGTCCTGACCGGCGCCTGGCCCCACGCCAATGGATGTATCACCAATAACATCCCCCTGCGCCGCGAGACTCCGGCGCTCCCCGAGTTGCTCGCCGACTCCGCCTACCGCACCGCCTACATGGGCAAGTGGCATCTCGGCGACGAGCTGTTCGCGCAGCACGGCTTCCAGGAGTGGGCCTCTATCGAGGACGGCTACAACGAGTACTTCTACCCCGACCGCGACAAGAACACCAAGAGCGGTTACCACGCCTTCCTGGCCAACCTCGGTTACAAACCCGACGCCCGCGGCGGACGCTACTCGCGCGGCTTCGCTGTTCGCCGTCCTATCGAGCACTGCAAGCCGGCGTTCCTGGCCGGACAGGCCGGCGACTTTATCGAGCGCCACCGCGCCGAGCCGTGGATGCTCTACGTGAATTTCCTCGAGCCGCACATGCCCTTCTACGGCCCGCTCAACGACCTCCACAGCGAGACCGAAGCCCCTATCCCGGCCAACTACCCCGGCGACCGGATCGAGCGCGAGCCCGAGCTCTACGTCAAATCGCGCGAGCACTACCGGACCGACGGCTTCGAGGGCCACAGCCTGAAGACCCGCGAAGGCTGGCAGCGCCTCAACCGCAACTACGCCGGCCTCTGCACCCAGGTTGACCAGGCCATCGGCCGCATCCTCTGGATGCTCGAAGCCACCGGCCAGGCCGACAACACCGTCCTGGTGTTCACCTCCGACCACGGCGAGATGATGGGCAGCCACAGCCTGATCGGTAAGAGCGTGCTCTACGAAGAGGCGGTGCGGGTGCCGCTGCTCCTGCGGGTCCCCTTCCGCCGCCACGGCCTGATCCCCATCCAGCAGCCGGTGAGCCAGATCGACCTGGTCCCCACGCTGCTCGACCTGCTCGGCAAACAGCCGCCCGCCTCGCTGCCTGGCCAGAGCCTGGTCCCGCTGCTGGAAGACGGGCAGCTCCGCGAGGACCACGTCTTCCTGGAGTGGCACACCCCGCCCGGCGGTCCCCACGCCCGCGCCGTGATCTCCCCGGAAGGCTGGAAACTGGGTCTGTTCGATACCGACAACAACCTGCTCTTCCACCGCCACCGCGACCCGCTGGAACTCAGTAATCTCTACTACCGCCCGGAATCCGCCGAGGTGGTCCGCCGCCTGCGCGCCCGGATCGAGGCCTGGCAACAGCGCACCCGGGATACCCTGCGGCTCCCCACCTAGAAGCAACGCGGCGCAGGCTCTCAGCGTGCCGCGTCTGCTCCTGCCGACGCCCGGGCAGGAGTCGAAATGAGTCTCGACCCGCCAGGCCTAAAGCCCATAAGCGCTAACATAAGAACATTTTCCGGCACAAATGTTCGTGTTCCGACACCTCCCGCCGGAGCCAAACCGGGGAATCTGGCCCTATCTTAGCGCTTATGGGCCTAAAGCCTGCCCCACATGGGACCCTAAGTATGTAACAATAACTCCCAGGAGAGTGGGTGGGAGTATCGGTGACGATAAGCGGCAAGGGTCCCGGCAGCGACCGGTTGCTGGCCTCGGTCGGCGGCCGGAGATTCCCGGCCCCGGTCAGCATCCGCAATGAAGGAGAGACGGCCGTAGAGGTCACCCTGCGGATAAAGCCCCCCTCCGGCGCGAGGGTGAGGATCGAAACCGAGCGGTTCATCGTGCCGCCCGGGGCCCGCGTGGAGACGCGCCTGGAGGCCGAATCTCCCAGCCTGGCCGAAGACGACACGGTGCTGGAGGTGCTCCTGGACGGCGTCGTGGAGCAGCAGTTCCGCTTCACCGTGGTGTCCCTGGCGAGGGAGTCGATCTTCCACGGACTGGGGCGCCCGTGAGCCTCTGGCAGGACCTCCGCCACGCCCTTCGCACCCTAACCCAGAATCCCGGATTCACCACCGTGGCGATGGTGGCGGTGGCCGCCTGTACCTGCCGGCGAGCCGGGCCACGCGAGTGAATCCGTTAGAGACTCTGCGGCATGAATGAGGAGATCCCATGAAGACCATGCAGGCCCTCGTAAAAAAGAAGCCGGAGCCTGGGCTGTGGCTGGAGGAAGTGCCCGCCCCGGAGATCGGTATTAATGATGTGCTGATCCGGGTGGACCGGACGGCCATCTGCGGGACCGACCTGCACATCCTGGAGTGGGACCCCTGGGCCGCCCGGACCATCCCGGTGCCGATGGTGATCGGGCACGAGTTCGTCGGGGAAGTGGCCCAGGTCGGGTCCAACGTCAGCGACTTCCATCCCGGACAACTGGTCAGCGGGGAGGGCCACGTCATCTGCGGGCGGTGCCGAAACTGCCTGGCCGGACGCCGCCACCTCTGCGCGCATACCAGCGGCGTGGGGGTAAACCGGCCCGGCGCCTTCGCCGAGTACATCGCTCTACCCATGGCCAATGTGTGGGCCCATCATCCGGGGATCGATCGGGACATCGCCTGTATCTTCGACCCCTTTGGGAACGCCGTGCATACCGCGCTGTCGTTTCCCCTGCTGGGAGAGGATGTGTTGATCACCGGCGCCGGGCCTATCGGGATCATGGCCGCCTGCGTGGCCAAGCACGCCGGCGCGCGCTACGTCGTCATCACCGACGTCAATCCGGTGCGGCTGGAGCTGGCCCGGAAGGCCGGCGTGACCCTGGCCATTAACCCGCGGGACACCAGCCTGGCGGAGGTCCAGAAGGAACTGGACATGAAAGAGGGCTTCGATGTGGGTCTGGAGATGTCGGGGAATCCGGCGGCGTTCCGGGACATGGTAGCCGGCATGGCCCACGGCGGGAAGATTGCCCTGCTTGGAATCCCCGCCGAGGAAATGGCCGTCAACTGGCATACCGTGATCTTCAACATGATCACCATCAAGGGTATCTACGGCCGCGAGATGTACGAGACCTGGTACAAGATGACGGTGATGCTGCAGTCGGGGCTGGACCTCCGCCCGGTGATCACCCACCGCTTCTCCTATACCGAGTACCAAGAGGCGTTCGAGGTGGTGCGATCGGGCCAGGCGGGCAAGGTGATACTCAACTGGACCGGCGGCAACGAGCCGCGACCGTGAGGGAGCGCTGGGGTTCGTTCAGCGACGTCCTGAGCAGGGGCCTTGTCCGCAGGAGTGGCCCTGCCCTTCGGGGTGGCCGCCGTTGCCGCCGCAGCCACCCATGCCGCCCATAAAGCCCGGCCCGCCCTGCCAGACCGGCCGGCCATCTTCATCCCGCAGCTTCAGCGTCTGGCCCCCCAGCTTCACCTGGATGGCCACCATCTCCTCCTCCTGAGTTTGGCTCTTCACGCTGTAGCCTTTTACCTCGACCGTGTCGCCGACCTTGGGGTTGAACTTCTGCTCCATCAGGTACCGCATCGAGCCCAGCCACACGGTAATCGGCTTGACACGCGTAGCCTCCACCTCCATCACCGGCATACCCTGGCCGGGCATCATCTTGAGGGATACAATCTTGCCCGAGATGTCGACGATGGGATTAGCCGAGACGGGTGCCTTGGTCGGGGGCGTCTGCGCGATGGAGATCCCGACCGCCAACAGAGCATGTGTAAGAATAGCCGGTAGTCGTTTCATGACGTTTCACCCTCCCCTGGAAATGAACGGCCCCCCTGGCCCGGCCCGCCGGCAAGCACACCAAGCCGGCTAGGCGGACCGCCCCATATTTTCACCCCTCGTTGTGCCCGTACAGCCATGTAGAACTCCCTTACCGTCGGGGTTCCGTGCAGGTGGCGTACCAATGTTTCTTTGCAATCAGTTGGGGGCGGGTGAATGCGCAAACACTGCGGAAACGGGTGGACGGCAGCGCAAGGCCTTCGCGGCACGGTGTCCGGAATCAGGTCTCCGAGAACCCGTACTCTTTCAGACGGTATTGCAAAGTACGAAGGCTGATACCGAGCTGGGCCGCCGCGTGGGTGCGGTTGTTTCCGTTCTCGCGCAGGGCGGACAGGATGGCCTGCCGCTCGATCTCAGCCAGACCCAGGGGACGGTGCGGGGTGGCGTCGGTAAACGGCAGATCGGCGGGAGTGATCGCCTGGCTGGCCAGGATTACGGCGCGCTCCATGACGTTCTCCAGTTCGCGGGCATTGCCCGGCCAAGTGTAGGCTTTCAGCGCCAGGAGCGCTTCCGGCGAGAGTTGGGGGACCGGACGCCCCAGCGCGGCGGCCGCCCGGTGAAGAAAGTGTTCGGCCAGCAGCGGGATGTCGGCGGGACGCTCGCGCAGCGGCGGAAGCTGCAGAGGGAAGGCGCTGAGGCGGTAATAGAGATCCTCGCGGAATTCGTGGGCGGCGACGCGCTCGGCGAGGTTGCGATTGGTGGCGGCGAGGACCCGGACGTCGGCCGAAATCAGCCGCGTCCCGCCCACCCGCTCGAAGGTCTTCTCCTGCAGCACGCGCAGCAGCTTGGCCTGGAGGTGGCCATCCAGCTCCCCAATCTCATCCAGGAAGATCGTACCGCCGTGGGCGCGCTCGAAGCGTCCCACGTGCTGGGCCATGGCCCCGGTGAAGGAGCCCTTCTCGTGGCCGAACAGCTCGCTTTCGATCAGGGTCGGAGAGAGCGCGGCGCAGTTCACCGGAACGAAGGCCCGCTCGGCGCGTTTGCTGTTGAGGTGCAGGCAGCGGGCCAAAACTTCCTTGCCGGTGCCGCTCTCGCCGAGCAGCAGTACGGTGGCGTCGGTTTCGGCCACCTTGCGCGCCATCTCCATCACCGCCCGCATCTGGGGATCGCGAGTCAGGAAGTGGTTGCAGGCGAAGCGGGTGTCGATCTCCTCGCGCAGAGCTGCGGTTTCGTGGGCCGCGCGCCGGGCGTCCAGGGTGCGGCGGACCAACAGGCGCAGCTCGTCGGGACTGGACAGCGGCTTGCCCAGGTAGTCGGCGGCGCCGAGTTTCATGGCCTCCACCGCCGTCTCCACGCTGGCGAAGGCGGTGATGACAATGACCGGCGTCTCCGGCGAGGTTTCGTGGAAATGGCGGAGAGCCTCCAGGCCGTCGCCGTCGGGCAGGCGCAGATCCGTTAGGACCAGGTGATACTGTCTCTGGGCACTGAGGCGCCGGGCCGCGGCCAGGGTGGCGGCCTCCTCCACCTCGTAGCCCTCGCCGCGCAGAATGGTGGAGAGGAGCCCCCGAAAGCCGCGGTCGTCGTCGAGAACGAGGATGGTTTCCATAGCGAGGTCAGGCGGCCAGGGTCAGGACGGCGCGGGCGCCGTGGGGCTCGACCGCCTCGAGTTCCAGTTTGGCCCCGAGCTGGGAGGCGAGGCGGCGTGAAATGGACAGACCCAGGCCGGTGCCGGTGGACTTGGTGGTAAAGAACGGCTGGAACAGACGCCGGCGGGCGTCGGCGGAGAGGCCGGGCCCGTCATCCTCCACGGAGATGACCACTCCGTGGGGGAGGCGTCGGCCGCGGATGTGAATGTGGCCGCCGTCGGGGAGCGCCTCGGCGGCATTGCGAACCAGGTTGGTGAGGATCTGGAGAACCGCGTGGGGGTCGGCGGTAAAGACCAGGTCGGGAGCGGGCTCGATGTGGAGGGGAACCTCGCCGGCCACGGCCTCGAGACGGGAGACTATGTCCGGCCAGTGTATGGTGGCCGTCTGGACCTGGTCAGGCCGGGCGAACAGCAGCAGATCGTGGACCAGCCTCTCCAGCCGCTCCGTCTCTTCGACCACCGGACCAAGCAGCTCGACGGCCGGGCCGGTGGAGCGCTCGCGGGCGAGCTGGGCATAGCCTTTGATAGTGCCTAGCGGATTGCGGATCTCGTGCGCGAGCACCGCCGACATCTCGCCCAGTTCGGCCAGATGTTCGCGGTGGAGCCGCCGGCGCGCGGCCAGCAGGTAGGCGCCCAGTAACAGCACGGAGGCGACGGCGGCGGCCAAAGCCAGCAGCAGGTTATTGCGGCCGTCGCGGACCAGGAAGTCGGCGGCGGAAGCCGAGATGTCGACCCGGGCCACGCTGCGGCTCGGCCGATGCACCGGGAGATAGACGCGATAGAGACCGTTGGTCTCGAAAACGTCGTAAAGGGCGGCGCCGCTGAACAGGGCGTTGACGCGGGCGGCTTCCGGCCCAGGGGCGAGCGGAGCGGGAAAAACCTGGATGCCCACCAGGTCGGGCTCGTGGGCCTGGAGCTCGGCGATCGCGTCCGGGTCGGCCGGGACTAGCTCGAGCTGGTAGGCGACCAGGGCCGCCCGGTGGCGCAGGAAGACCTCGCGCATAGCGTCGATGGCCCGGTAGCTGCGTACCGAGGCCGCCACCAGCAGCACCGGCAGCGCCACCGCCGCCACGAGTCCCACGTGCCGCAATTTCCCCACGGCCTTCACAGTCCCAGGGCGGTCTGCAGGTCCTTAACGTGCTCCTCCTCCATCACCAGTACGTCCTGCAGTATCCGCGCCAGACCGAATTCGCCCAGCTCCATCGCCGAGCGGATCCGCTCCTTGTACCTCGCCACTGCGCCCTGTTCTCCGGCCAGATCCTGCTTGAGCATCTCCTCGGCGTTGTCGGAGACCTGGATCGGCCCCACCTCGATCGTGGGCTTTCCCCCCAGGAAGGCCACCTGGTCGGCCAGGGTCGTGGCGTGCTGCATTTCCTCAGTGGAGTGTACCAGCAGTTCCTTCTGGATGGAGCTGAACCGGGCTCCGGTGATCAGGGAGGCGTGGTTGATGTATTGAATCGCGCTGGCGAATTCATCCGCGATGTCGTGGTTGAGTGCGGCGATGAGTTGCTCTTTCGTCATCATGGGTGTTGCTCCTTAACTCCCAGCTTGCGCAGAAACGTCATCATCGGACACCAGCCGGTGAAGGCCGACTGGATAAGGTTGAGGCCGACGAAGGCTGTGAACAGGTAAAAGTACGGGTTGACCCAGTATCCCAGGGACAAGCTCGCCATTACAAATGCGCCGGCAATGCCGCGCAGCCATTGATGCAGCGTCATGTTGCCCTCCTGCGATTAACCATATAGTAGACCACCGGCACCGTCATGCGGGAGAGGAGCAGCGAGGCGATCTCCCCCGCCATCAAGGCGATGGCCAGACCTTGAAAGATTGGATCGAACAGAATCACCGCCGAGCCGACAATCACCGCCGCCGCCGTCAGCATCATGGGACGAAAGCGGACGGCCCCGGCGTCGATCACGGCCTCGTCGAGCGGTACGCCCTCCTTCAGGCGCAGCTCGATGAAGTCCACCAGGATGATGGAATTTCGCACTACGATCCCCGCTCCGGCGATAAAGCCGATCATGGAAGTGGCGGTGAAGAAGGCGCCGAGCAGACCGTGGGCCGGCAGGATCCCCACCAGCGAGAACGGGATCGCGGCCATGATTACCAGCGGCGTGAGAAAGGACTGGAACCAGCCTACGATCAGGATATAGATGAGCACCAGCACGGCAGCGAAGGCCAGACCCAGGTCGCGGAACACCTCGTAGGTGATGTGCCATTCGCCGTCCCATTTCAGAGCGTAGCGGGTATCGGTGGGCGGCAGCGACGCCGTGTACTGCTCGATCCGGTAGCCTTCCGGAATCCGGATCCGCTCGATCTGCGGCCCGAGCTGGAGGATGGCGTAAACCGGGCTCTCGATCACGCCCGCCAGGTCGGCCGTCACGTAGGTAACGGGCATGAGGTTCTTATGGTAGATACTCTTGTCCTCTACGGCGGGATCCACGCGGGCGACCTCGCCCAGGGCCACCAGGCTGCCCCCGCGTCCTCGCAGGCGCAGATTCTTCAGGCGCTCGAGGTCGGAGCGGGAGGCGCGGGCCAGCCGCACGGTCACCGGGACGTCTTCTTTCTCCCCCTCCGCGTGCAGCAGCCCCACCACTTGCCCGGCCGCGGCCAGGCGCAGCAGGCCGGCCACCTCCTGATCGGTGATGCCGTTCAAGGCAGCCTTCTCGCGGTCGAGGATGACGCGGTACTTGGGCTGGTCGTCTTCCACGTACCAATCGACATCGACGACGCCGGCGGTCTTCTCGAAGATGTTCAGAACCTGCCGGGCCAGGTCGGTGCGCCGGTCCGGGGCCGGGCCGTAAATCTCGGCCACCATGGTCTGAAGCACCGGCGGCCCGGGGGGAACCTCGGCCACCTTGATCCGGGCGCCGAACTGACGGGCCACCGGGGCCAGCTCCTCGCGGACCCTTTTGGCGATGTCGTGGCTCTGCAGGCGGCGCTCCTTCTTGCCGACCAGGTTCACCTGGATGTCCGCCACGTTGGGGCCGCGGCGCAGGAAATAGTGGCGGACCAGGCCGTTGAAATTGTGGGGCGAGGCCGTGCCCGCGTAGGTCTGGAGATTCACCAGCTCGGGCTGGCGCCGCAACACTGCGGCCAGCTCCCCGGCCACCCGTGCGGTCTGCTCCAGCGTGGTGCCTTCGGGCATGTCCACAATCACCTGGAACTCGCTCTTGTTGTCGAACGGGAGCATCTTCACCTTGACGAAACCGATCGCCACCAGCGCCATCGAACCGATCAGCAGTACCGCCACCAGAATCAGGAATCCATAGCGGGCCGGAGCCCGGTGGAGCAGAGAACCCATCACCCGGCGGTAGAGGCGCGTCAGACGGCCTTCCTGCTCGCCGCCGTGCACGTGGCCGGATTTGTCGATCAGTATCCGAATGGCCGCCCAGGGCGTCACCAGGAACGCCACCAGCAGCGAAAACACCATCGCCGCCGTAGCGCCGATCGGAATCGGGCGCATGTAGGGCCCCATCAGGCCGCCCACGAAGGCCATCGGGAGAATCGCGCCGATGACGGTCAGAGTGGCCAGGATGGTGGGGTTGCCGACCTCGTCCACGGCTTCGAGGGCGACTTCGGCCAAAGGACGATCGTGGTTCTGCGGCAGGCGGGCGTGGCGGACGACATTCTCCACCACCACGATGGCGTCGTCCACCAGGATGCCGACCGAGAAGATCAGGGCGAATAGGGTGATCCGG
>JBGOUV010000233.1:0-10969 GCA_041477815.1 Terriglobia bacterium
ATTTCCATCATCATTCCCGCGCGAGATGAGGAACCAAACATCGGCAGGTGTTTGGGGTCGTTAGTTCATCAAGAGGGCGTTTCGTTTGAGATCTTTGTGGTCGATGACCACTCCACCGATAACACCGCGCGGATTGCCCAGTCGTTTCCACAGGTTCGAGTCCTGGCGGCCGCCCCGTTGCCCCCTGGATGGACCGGTAAAGCAAACGCTATACAGACCGCGATTCCATTGGCGCGGGGTCGCTGGTTTCTGTTTACGGATGCGGATACGGTACACTCGCCGGGATCGCTGGAGCGCGGTCTGGCGGAGGCCCAGGAGCATCACGTGGCGCTGCTCTCCTACTCCCCGCGCCAGGAGACCGGCAGCTTCTGGGAGAGGGCCCTACAACCGGTTATCTTCGCGGAACTGAATCGCCGCTTCACCTACGAGGAGATCAACCGCCCGGACTCCCAGGCCGCTGCGGCGAATGGCCAGTATATTCTGATCACGCGGGCCGCCTATGAAGCTATCGGCGGGCATGCTGCCGTCAAGGGTTCTTTGTTGGAGGACGTGGAACTGGGACGGCTGGCGAAGCGGGTGGGCAAGCTGCGGTTCCGGTATGGTCCGGATGCAGTTTCTGCCCGCATGTACCGGGGGTGGCAGGACCTCGTCACCGGGTGGACCAAGAATCTGGCGGGTCTTTTTCCCGGCGCTTTGGGGCTGGCTGCGGTGAGATTTCTGGAGTCCCTACTGTTGCTGGGCGGCCCTTTGGCGGCTCTGGCGCTGTGGGCCGATCAGCGCTTGTTCTGGGGGGCCTTGGCGGCTGGCGCTACCATGATCTGCTGCCTGGGTCTGGCCAGGAGATTGCGGAACGCGGGAGGGAACCTGGCCGGCTCCCCGTGGAGCGTGCTGGGGGTCCCGCTCCTTGCCTACCTTCTGCTGCGATCCTATTTTATGTACACGGTCCGGAAAAAGGTAACCTGGAAAGGCCGGAGTATCGAGATCGAACCGCTACCGTAAGGGAGCGGTTTCAGAGTGGCCGGTGTGCTACTGGCCACGGGACACTGACCACTGGCCACAGCATCTAATACATGGGAATCTTCATCCGCAGCGTGGTCCCATGTCCCGGCTGCGACTCCAGCAGCAAGTCGCCTCCCAGAGCCCGCATCCGCTGCTTGATGCTGTTGGGTCCGAGGCGCAGTTGTTCCAGCTCTTCGAGCGAGTATTTACCCCCGAAGCGAAACCCTTTTCCGTTGTCGCTGACCCCGATGGTCAGGTTGCTGTCGTTCTGTTCGAGGGAAAAAACCACGTGGGTGGCCTGGGCGTGCTTATGGATATTGTGCAGGGCTTCCCGGACGATTTGCAGGATATCCACCCCCACGCGGCCGGGCACGCCGACCGGCTGCTCGCCGCTGAGAAACGTCACCGGGACGCCGCTTTCTTTCTGGAAATCGTCGACCAGGCGGCGGGCGGCGGCGGTGAGGCTGCTGGTATCCACCTCCACCGGCCGCATGCTGTTGACGAAGGTGCGCATTTCGGTGACCTGCTTGCGGGCCACCTCCTGGAGCTGGTCCAGCTCCTGGGCCGCCGCCTCCGGGTCGCGCTCCAGCAGTTTGCGGATGGTGTGGACGCGCATTTGGAAGCTGATGACGCTCTGGAGCGGGCCGTCGTGGAAGTCCTGGGCCACGCGAGCCCGCTCGCGCTCGTAGGCGGCATGCTCCACTGCCTTGATTACCAGTACATGGCGGGCCAGGCGGGTGAACGCCGGCGCTACGCGCTTGAGCCGCCGCTGCAGGTGCGGGCGCATGGGAGAAACGCGGTTCAGCAGCAGCAGCCGTCCGAAGGGCTTGCCGTTTTGAAACAGGCCGCAACCGGCGGCGTTAGAGACCTGGAATTTCCGCACCAGGTGGGGATGGAGGTCGAAATCCGCGCTCACCGAACGGGCGCCGGCTTCGGGCAGCTTCACCTCATTGGTCAGAAGATCCAGCTTGTCGCCGCGGCACACCGACCATTCCCGGCTGTCCTCCAGAACCTTTTCCCCGGCGCCTTCGGCAGGTGGCGGATACCGGCAGAGGCAGAAGTGGTCGTGGGGCTCATCCCAAAACGCCAGCAGCGCGTGCGAGCAGCGAAACCACCCTGCCAGCTCGCGCAAAGCCTCGTGTATGTTGGTCACCGTGGCCTGCTCGCTGGCTTCGGTTCGCAGGCTGGCCACGGCCAGAATCCGCCGCTCGGCCAAATAACGCTGGTCGGAAAAGAGGAGCGCCGCCACCCCCGCCACCACCAGCAGGAACAGCAGGTTCTGCAGGGTCACCACCGCCGGAGCGTGGCCCGGGGCCTCCAGCCGCGCCGAATAGACCAGCAGGCCCAGGGAGGTCGCCGCCAACACCACTTCGCGGGAGGGCGGCTGCGACCAGCTTTCCAGCACCAGAAAGACGTAGAACATGCCGGCCAGGAACGCCGCCGGGGTCGTGGTCCGCCAGAAGATCAGGGAGAGCAGGAACACCAGGTCCAGGAAGAGGATGAACAGTCGCAAGTTCCGGAGCGCCGGGTGGGCGTGATAGAGGAGCAGGAGCAGGCTGTAGACGACGAAGGCGCCGACCATGACAACTACGGTGCGGCTGAGCCCCGTGGCGGAGAAGAAGCCTTCCGCCGCCAGGTAGGCGACGGCCAGGACGGCCCTCACCAGGGACATCCGCGCCAGATGCCGGCGGCGGACCAGGTCGTCCGCGGTTTGCTCTGTCCCCTGCGCCACTGCCAGACATTCTACCGCGAACGGCCCACCAACCCCACCCCACCGGTTCCGTGCTTACAGCGAACGCTCGGCCAGGTCTCCGATCAGCGGCAGCGAGTAGCGCTCCTGCTGGCTGGCCTTCAGGATCATAAATCCCGACAACCCCAGAACCAGCAGCTTCAGGATCTTGCGAAATGGAAACAGATGCATCGGCAGTGCCGGGAACCAGGGCAGCACCGCCCACTCCAGCAGGAGCCAGGCGACAAACAGGTACAGGCCCTGGAAGGCGTGGAATCGGACCTCCGGCATCTGCCGGTACTTCTCGGACCCGAGCACGAACAGGGCGGCGATCCAGCCCACGAAGGGTACGTAGCAGAACATGGCGGCCCCCCGCGGGCTGATGGCCTCGCCCGCGCTACCGTAGACCCCCGGCGAGCCCGGGATCGGCTGGCGCGTCCCGCACCTGCCGCAGTAAAAGTCCCGGTTTGTCACCGACCCGCCGCATTGTGAGCAGAAGGGCACGTCTGACTTCTCCCACCTAAGGATACGGAAACCCGCGCAAAAAGTTCAAACTACCAGCACCTGGTGGTCGGGGCAATCGAACCGGACCGACTCGTGGAGCTGGTCGAGCAGGCCTAGCCCGTGGCGGGCGAGGAAGGGAAGGACCGAGTAGAGCCGTTCCTGGAGGGTCTTTTCGGGATAGATCAGGTGGAGCAGGCAGGCGGCCTCCTCGCGGGCCCGCTCGGCCCGGCGCAGACTCTCCCGCCCCGCTTTGGCCTGGATCTTCGAGAACTGGTACTGCATCTTGCTCCGCGACTTTTCGAGGGCCGCCACCAGGGTAGGATCGAACCCGGCGAGCTGGGCCTGGACCGCGTCCAGGACGCTCGCGATGCCCGTCTGGCCCTCGGCGAAGGCGCGGTGCAGCGGACCGGGAATGAGGGTCTCGGCGATGCGCAGCTCCACGGCCGCGTCGCCCTGCAGGATGTCTGACAGCTTCAGCCCATAGCGTTTCATGAGCTTGGCCGCGCGGGCGTCCAGCAGGGTGAAGCAGGCGCGGGGCTGTGCTACGGGCATCCGGCCCAAGAGCCGCCGGTAGATGACCTCCGACTGCGCCAGGTAGGCCAGCTCCGCCGGACCTCCAATATAGGCCACCGTAGGGAGCAGGAAATCCTGGACCACCGGCCGCAGCAGGGCGTTGGGGGAAAAACACTCGGGCGAGCGCTCGAGACCGGCCAGCAACTCGGCGGTGGTGTATCTGGTCCCGTTGGAGGCATAGATATCACCAGTGCGTCTCAGGGGCGCCCGGCGGCCCTGCTCCAGCAGGAAGAACAGCGAGGTCTTCTCTTCCACGTGCACCTGGATGTGGTAGCCGCAACTTTCCAGCTCGCGGCCCCGCTGGAGCAGGGACGCGGTCAGATCCGGAGCGTGTTCGATGGCCTGCCGTACCAGGGGAGCGGCCAGATGCCGAATGGCCAGCGACTGCGGGTCGAGCAGCAGTACCCCGTAGGGCTCCAGCAGCCGCCTCAAGAGGGACTTGAACCCGGAGGCAAACGTGGCTCCGTCGGCGTAGGCCTCGGTGGCCAGCTTGGTGATCTCATCGCCGAAGGGGAGCCCGCTGAGAGCCCCGCGCAGCGCCTGGGCGTCACTGTCCGCCACTCGCACGCCGCCCACCGGCTCGTGCACGGCGGCGCGGGCCTGCGCCTCCAGGCGCACCGGCCGGTTGGCCGCGTCGAACACCCAGACGTGGTTGATCTCCTCCAGGTCATGGTCCTCGGTGGCCAGCCAGAACACCGGAACCGCCGGAAGGCCCTGGTCGCTCAGCTCGCGGGCCAGCCGGGCGGCGCTGAGCGCCTTGTAAATCGTAAAGACCGGCCCGGTGTAGAGTCCCACTTGCTGCCCGCTGGCCACCACCAGCGTGCCGGACTGGGCCAGCCGGTCCAGGTGATTCTGGGCGGCGGCGCCGGCGTCGCGGTTCTCGGCGGCGAGCGCCTCCACCAGCGCCGCCCGGTGTCCCGCCTCCATCTGGATGCGCTCCGCCGCCGCGCGGTAGGACTCCATGAGGAACGGCGCATGGTGATAGAAGCCGCTCACTCGCTCGAAATGATAGGCCAGGTCGGCGAACAGGCGCGTCGTGTGCGGCAGTTCCGTATGACGGATACACTCAGGCATGCGTGGTTCCAGGAGTTCGACCCTTTCGCTAGAATAGCATTGTAAGGATGCCCGGCGTCTACATCTCCGTTCCCTTCTGCGCCCAGAAGTGCACCTACTGCAACTTCGCTTCCGGCGTCCTGCCGCGGGAGCTGCTGGATCCCTATATCGAGGCCGTGGCTGGGGAAATCAGGGCCGAGCGGTTTACCGGCTCGCCGGACACCCTCTATCTGGGCGGCGGCACCCCCAGCCTGCTCGACGCGGCGCCGCTCGGACGCCTCCTGTCGGGGCTTCCGGTAGCGGCGTGGCGCGAGGCGACCATCGAGGCCAGCCCCGGCTCGGTGACCCCCGAGCGCGCCCGGCTCTGGCGCGAGGCCGGACTGAACCGCGTGAGCCTGGGGGTACAGTCGTTTGTCCCGCGCGAGATCGCCGCTACCGGCCGCCAGCACACCCCCGAGCAGGTAGCTGCCGAGGTAGCGTTGCTGCGGCGCGAGGGGCTCGACAATATCAATATCGATCTCATCGCCGGCCTTGCCCACCAGACCCGGGAGAGCTGGCGGGGGTCGCTCGACTGGATCGACCGGCTCCGCCCGCCACACGTCTCCGTTTACATGCTGGAGGTGGATGAAGACAGCCGCCTCGGCCGCGAGATCACCAGCGGCGGCTCCCGCTACGGCGCCGGCGCCGCCCCGGATGACGACACCACCACCGAGCTATACCTGGAGGCCGTGGAGCGCCTGGAGCGCCGGGGTCTGGCCCGCTACGAAATCTCCAACTTTGCCCGGCCGGGCTGCGAGTCGGTTCACAACCTGAAATACTGGCGCCTCGACCCGTATCGCGGCTTCGGCGCCGACGCCCACTCCTTTGACGGCCTCCGGCGCTGGTCCAACGTGGAATCCGCCGGCGAGTACGTGGAGCGGTTCGGCGCCGGCCGGTCCCCGGTTCTGGAGACCACGCCGGC
Organism: Terriglobia bacterium; assembly: GCA_041477815.1. Classification (GTDB taxonomy): domain Bacteria; phylum Acidobacteriota; class Terriglobia; order Bryobacterales; family JACQDG01; genus JBGOUV01. The sequence continues at coordinate 5,820 of JBGOUV010000233.1, forward strand.
CGACCCCGCCCACGAGCGCTTCTTTGTGGGCCTGCGGCAGACGGGCGGCGTCGCTCCTACCGACCAGGAATGGGCGTCCTTTGCCGAGCCCATCGGCCGCCTCACCGGCGACGGCCTGCTGGAGCGCCGCGGCTCCCGGCTGCGGCTCACCTCCCGAGGCGTCTTGCTTTCCAATCTCGTTTTCCAGGAGTTTCTCCCGTGATCGACCTGCGCAGCGACACCGTCACCCGTCCCACCCCCGAAATGCGGCAAGCCATGGCTGAGGCCGAGGTCGGCGACGACGTCTATCGAGAAGATCCCACCGTCAACCGCCTGGAAGAGCGCGCTGCCGATATCCTGGGAAAGGAAGCGGCGCTATTCGTGCCGTCCGGGACCATGGGCAACCAGATCTCGGTCAAGCTCCACACCCGTCCCGGCCAGGAGGTGATCTGCGAGCAGCGCTGCCACGTCTACAACTTCGAGATGGGGGCCATGGCCGCCATCTCGAGCTGCCAGGCTAACGTCATCCCGACCTCCGACGGCATCCTGCGCTGGGAACTGATCCAGGAGAAGCTGCGACCTGGAATCTACTACTATTCACGAACGGCGCTCATCACCCTGGAGAACACCCACAACATGGCCGGGGGGACGGTCTATCCGCCGGCAGTGGCCCGGGAGATCTGCGATCGCGCCCACGAGCTGGGTCTGAAGGTCCACCTGGACGGCGCCCGCATCTTCAACGCCGCCACCTGCCTGGGGCGTCCGGTACGCGAGCTCGCCGCCCCCTTCGACTCGGTCATGTTCTGCCTGTCCAAAGGCCTGGGCGCCCCGGTGGGTTCGCTGATAGTTGGCCCGCGCCCGTTCATCGACGAGGCCCTGCGGGTGCGCAAACTGCTGGGGGGCGGGATGCGACAGGCGGGAGTGCTGGCCGCGGCGGGCCTGATCGCCCTCGAAAAACACCCCGCCAAGCTGGCCGACGACCACGCCAACGCCCGCTTCCTGGCCCAAGGCTTGTGCGGCCTGCCCGGCATTCAAGTCGATCTAAGTACTGTCCAGACCAATATCGTGGTCTTCGACGTCTCCGGCGCCGGCCTGCCCGCCGCCGAGGTCTCCGCCCGCCTCAAGGCGCAAGGCGTCCTGATCAACCCCATCAACGCCCGCCTGATGCGCCTGGTGACCCACTCCGACGTAAACCGCGACGACTGCGCGCGGGCGCTGGAAGTCATCCGAACGATAGCGGAGCCGCAGCCGTAACAGAGCTCAACTCGCCCGCAGACGGAGAGGGCACAGGCGGGCGATGCGGCCAAAAACGGCATCGCGGGAAAGCAGCAGGGCCTTGCGGTCCAAGGCGCACTGCGCCACGTGGGCGTCCGGCGTGGAAACGGCCAGACCTTGGTGTCTCAAGTGCTGGCGCAACTCGCCGACGCGGATCCAATGAGCGAGCGGCGTTTCGTGAAGCGGGAAATTCTGCAAGAGCTCCGCAATCGACGCTTGATCGCGCGGTCGCTGCGCTCCGCTGATCAGTTCCGCCACCACCAGCGGCGGCAACACCACCAGACCCTGCGGAAGGACTTCCTCCAGAAAGGCGCAGGGACGCCCCGCGAAGAAGTCGATCCAGACGGAGGTGTCAACGACGACGCCGCTCACGGGAGAGTTCCAGGTCCACGTTCAGCTTAATCTTGCCGCGCAGGGCCATGGCCTTCTCATAGGCCCGGGCCTGGCGCACTCGCCGCAGCCCTTCGACCAGGGTTCCGGTAATGCCCGAGCCGGTAACGGACATCGCCTCTTCGAGCAAATCCCTCGGCAGGTTGGCCGTGATGCGGCGGGCGTCGGTCATCATCGAGATACTAACACTTGTATGAACCAGCGTCAATACCAGTTGAAGAACCTCGTTACGCTACCGGACGTCCTCCAGCCGAACCCCACGCCCCGCCCGCAGACGGCGTCGCGCGGCTTCGATGCGGTCCAGGAAGCGGGGATCGTTCTCCAGCCGGTAATCGAACCAGTCCTCTTCCGAGGCGAACCCAATCAGCACCCCGGCAGGCTTGCCATGCCGTGTAATCAGGACCTCCTCCTTCTCCGCCAGCCGCAGGAACCTCGACAGATCATCCTTGACCTCAGATAGGGCTACCTTTTTCATGAGAACTCTCCTGCCCCTGCCGGCCACTCCGCCGCATGCTCCTTGTCGATGATCGCCAGAATTTCCGCAGTCGTTTCGGAGATATCGTAGAAGACCCGAATACTGTCTACCCGCAAGCGATACTGCGGCCGGCGAAGTCCCTGGAGGCGTTTGATGCGGCTCTGACTGACCTCCGCCGGCTCGTGGCGCAAAACATCCAGACGCGTCCCGAACTTTGGCCCGTACGTGCGCCCATACGGTGATTGTAACCGCGGCGGGTCCAGGTGGAGTTGGCCGGCGGGGAAGGCCTCCTTAAGCAGGTTGTGGAAACCGGCAAAGTGGGCCAGGGAACGCCCTCCGGTGGCGGCGGTCCAGAAGTAGAAGGCGAAGACGGCCGCCAGGAGCAGGACCAGGCCGGGGGAACGGAGCTTCACAGCTCCTTAATGAATATGTTGCGGAACTGCAGCAGGCTGGGCGGACCTAGGTATTGGCCATTTTCGACGCGGCCGTGGTGCTGCAGTCCGAGGGGCCCTGCGGCAGGCACGCCGGGCAACTGGGCGTTCTCGACCACGGTCTTGCCGTTGAGCGTGACGGTCACGCGGTCTCCGCGGATGGTGATCTCGAAGGTATTCCACTCGCCGATGTTTTTGTCGGCATTCACCTTCGGCGTGACCGCGGCCTTGATCGCCTGGGGCATGGTGCGGTCGGTGCGGTAGCCGTAGAACTCGCCCGAGCCGACCGGCCAGCACCAGATGTTCACCTGCGCTTTGCCGGTCCCGCGCAACAGGATGCCGGAATCGGAATCGGGAATGTCGATTTGGATCACCTTGCCGTTTTCGTCCAGCTTGTCGGAACCGTCGGGCATGACGATGCGGGCGTTCTTGTTGCGGTAGGGGGTGGCCTTGATGCGCCAGTCGACGCGCAGCACGAAATCGCGATAGGACTTCTCGGTCCAGAGGTTCTTGTCTTTGGGGGCTTCGCTCTGGGCGTCGTAGTCGATGACGCCGTTGACCAGTTTCCAGTGGCCGTTGTCGCCCGGGGGGATCTTCCAGCCGGTGAGGTCGCGGCCGTTGAACAGGGATACGAAGCCCGGCGGCGGGGCTTGTGCCCGGACCAGGGGAACCGCCAGTGCGGACAGCAGCAGGCTTGCGGCGATCGGTTTCATGCGGGCATTGTGACATCGAGGGACGCGCAAATCAAGTGGGGCGTTGTAGCATGGAGTCTATGCGGCGGGCCTTAGGGGCAGTTCTGTTCTGCACGGGGATACTGGCTGGGGCGGACGGGGCGACGCGGGCGGACTGGCCGAGTTATGGCGGGACGCACAGCGCGTGGCGGTATAGCGCGCTGGACCAGATTAACCGGAGCAACGTGGGGCGGCTGGCGCCGGTGTGGGCGTTTCAGACCGGAGATTACGAGAACGGGTTGCAGGCGACGCCGCTCGTGATCGATGGGGTGATGTACTGTTCGACCTCGAACAACTGGGTGTTCGCGCTGGAGGGGGCGACGGGGAAAGTGCTGTGGGAGTACCGGTTTCCACTGTCGAAAGCGGTGCCGCTTTACGGAAAGCAGAATCGCGGTGTGGCGCTGGGACACGGCCGCGTGTTTATGGGGACGGCGGACAACCACGTGGTGGCCCTGGATCAGAAGACCGGGGAGGAGATGTGGCGGGTGAACGTGGAAGATTCCCGGCAATGCGGGTGCAACAGCACGGGCGCGCCGCTGGTGGTGAAAGACCTGGTGGTGGCGGGGGTGACCGGAGGAGATTCGGCGCATCGGGGGTACCTGACGGCTTTCGACGCGAAGACGGGGCGGCTGCGGTGGCGGTTCTATACGATTCCGGGTCCGGGGGAGAAGGGGCACGATACGTGGAGCGGGGACAGTTGGAAATACGGGGGCGGAAGCACGTGGATGACCGGATCTTATGATCCGGAGCTGAACCTTCTCTATTGGGGGGTGGGGAACGCGGCGGCCGACTTGGACGCTTCGCGGAGAAAGGGGGACAACCTGTATACGGCTAGCGTAGTGGCGCTGGACGCGGACACCGGAAAACTCCGCTGGCATTATCAGGAAGTACCACAGGATGTATGGGACTACGATGCAGTCTATGAGCAGATTCTGGTGGATCTGCCGGTGGGGGGGCGGGTGCGGAAGGCGCTGGTTCACGTGACTAAGAGCGGGTATACGTGGGTGCTGGATCGGGCGACGGGGGAGTTTCTGAAAGCGTGGCCGTTTGTGGAGCACCTCAACTGGGTGGCCGGGATCACCGAGACCGGCCAACTGGTGGGACGGCGGGAGCCGGTGGTGGGGAAGTCGACGCTGGTGTGTCCGAGCGTGCTGGGGGGAAAGAGCTGGAACCAGACGGCGTACTCGCCGGGGACGGGATGGATATATGTACCAGTGATTGAGTTGTGTAACGACCTGATCGTGCGGCAGGAGGAGCAGGCGGAGGAAGGGAAGGTCTCTACGGGAGGCAACTGGGTGATGAAGCCGCCGCCGGGCGACAGGCTGAAGGGCTACTTGGCGGCGTTCGATCCGGTGACGGGGAAGCGGCAGTGGGCGACGCCGGTGACGACGTGGATCGTGGCCTCGATGCTGGCGACGGCGGGGGACGTGGTGTTCACGGGGGACCCGGAGGGAAACTTCTTTGCCTTGGATGCCCGGACCGGAGCACGGCTGTGGAGCTTCCAGACGGGTGGAGGACATCGGGGGTCGGCGGTAACGTATGCGATCGGAGGACGCCAGTATGTCGCCACGCCGAGCGGGTGGGGTTCGATTTTGGGCCGGGCGCAAAGGGCGTTGTGGCCGCAGGCGCCGGCGCCACGGGCGGGCGCGACATTGTTTGTGTTTGCCCTGCCGGAGGAGACCAGATGACCTGGCTGCTGGCGGCGGCCATGGCGATGCAGGCCGGGGTGAGCGTGGAGGCCGGAGCGAAGGTGTATCAGACGTACTGTGCGGTGGCGTATTGTCATGGTCCGGCAGGTACGGCGGGGCGGGCGCCGCAGTTGGCGGGGAAGGATTTCCGGGCAGGGTTTGTGTTCGGCGTGGTGCTGGG
>JBGOUV010000212.1:0-11882 GCA_041477815.1 Terriglobia bacterium
CCTGGAAGGCGGCGCGCTGGGCGGCCGGGTCCGCTAGGACTACGACCCAGCCGGTGGCCTTCTGGCGGAGGAGCTCTTCCAGCAGGAAGGTCGAGTCGCCGGCGGTGCCGCCGCCGATGTTGTCGCCCATGTCGATGAGGGCGACGGGGAACTTGGCCGCGTCCATGGCCCGGCGGACGCCTGCGGCGGCGTCGGGCGCGTTGAGAACGATGCGGTCGCGGGTGGCCCAGAGCATATCGGATAAGCGCTGGGCTTCGCGCTGGGCGAGGTCGGGGTCGTTGTCGGTGACCACGATGACGCTGGGACCCATCTGCGGGACGTCGGCGTACTGGTAGCCGCCGGAGACGCTGACGGCGAGGATCTTGGGGTTCTCGCGCTCCAGGCGGCGGCTCTCGTTGACGATGGGGAGGAGCGGCTCGCGCTTGGTGTACTGGAACACGATGTTGTACATCATGGGGGGCTTCACCACGCGCTGCACGGCCTTGACGCGCCCGGTGGCGATCCCGTGGATGATTTGGGCGGCCTGGACGCCGCGCTCCTTGGGATCGATGTGCGGGTTTTCCTTATAGGTAATGAGGCAGTTGGAGTCGCGGACGATCTCCGGGGTGACGTTGGCGTGGAAGTCGTGAGTGACGACAATGGGGAACCGGGGACCCATGGCCTCGCGGACGCGGCGGGTGATTTCGGCGTCGCCGGAGGGGTAAGATTCGACCACCATAGCGCCGTGGAGGGCGAGCAGGACGCCGTCCAGCTTGGGGGCGGCCTTCAGGCGGCGGATCATCTCAGCCATCAGGGTCTCGAAGGCCTTGGCCTCGACGGGGCCTTTGGGGGCGGCGCCGACAACCAGGGTGGGGTAGAGGTCGAGGCCGAACTTACGAGCGCCCTCGATGTAGCCGGCGACGGTGGAGTTGTCGTTGCCACGTTTGCTCAGGAACTCGGCGGGGGAGAGTTGGGCGGTGGAGCCGAAGTCGGCCAGGGTGGTCTTGGAGGGGAAGAAGGAGTTCGATTCGTGGCTGATGCCGGCTACGGCGATGCGGGGGCGGGTTTGGGCTGGGAGGATACCGGCGGCCAGCAAGCAGAGGGTTAGAGTTCGCATGCTCCGCCTTAGCGCGCGTAGCGTCCGTTGCCGGACCGGCCCTGGAGCTGGTCCATCAGGCGATCGAACTTCTTATCGAGGCGGCGGTGGGAAGCAGTCAGAAGCGCAATATCCTTGCTGTTCTTCACTACGATCTTCATGCCCGCGCGAACCAGGTTGGCGGTGGCCTTCAGTTGTTTGTCGAAGCGGTCCACGCGGGCGTCCGCCTTCTCCATACGGATATCCGCCTTGGCGTGTAAGTCCAGCAGATGTTCGATCGTGCGCTCTATGTCCATGACGACAGTCTACCAGCTTGGGGCATTCACTTCCTATCCCCGACGGGACGCGGCGGGCAGCCCGTCGAACCACTCCGTCACCACCTGCATTTGGCCTGGGCGGGCCAGCGAACAGATGTCGCTGCAGTCAGGCAGTTCAAGAGTCACGTGGTCGGGCAGCCTCGGAGTCAGACGGTCGGGAGCCGGTGCCGCGCGATCCTCGCCGATGGCGAAGGTCCTGAGTTTGACTGCGTCGGCCGTACAGGTGAGTACGTATCGGAACTCCCTCTCCACCTCAAACGACTTCGGCTTCTGCGAATAGGAATATGCAGGTGGTGGGAGCAGACCTGGAGTCGGGTCCAACAGCGTATCCTTGTTGTACACCACAGGCGTGATAATGCAACGACCCGAAGCCAACGAATGCTTCCGCCAGGCAAGTTCTAACCGATTCAAGAGCTCCATTGGATCGTTCATCCGGACGATATACGGGCCAAAGCGCTCTGTTAAGGCACGCCTGTCCGCTTCCGGGTGTGAAGTACAGAGAATGAAGTAAGGATTCATGGAAGAGCGTTCGCAGCAAACGGGGCTTTGCAGCTTCCAGTGATGGCGTACCGTACCTTCCGTCTCGTCTTTACGTGCGTCTTCGGCCCTCCTGTAGCCCTCCAGCAGTCCGAGTCGTATTGCTCCTCCCACGAAGGAGCGAGCATGATCCTCTTCCTTGAAGGTTCGGAGAAGGGTGTTGGGCTGCTCCCCCGCGTGGGTCATTTCCGTCTCGTCCAATTGGACTGCCACGCTATGATCCTGAATATCCTGAATCGAGTATAACTTACACCGTGGGGTCGTGTGGCGTGCGAGAGGGCATCCTTCGCTTCGGCTCACGACGGGCTAGGACACGCTTCGCTCTCAATGTCGAGCACGAAAGAAGCTGGTGAACAGCGGCGACCGGGTTAGATCTGGTAGGGTAAGAAGAATCCAAATGAAGGCTGCCATGATCATTGCCGCTGCTGCGGTGCTCTCATTCGGCCAGACCACGACAAAGAAGACCGCCGCTCAGGCCGAGAAGACTGGCCCGCAGGCCTCAAAGCCAGATACTTGGCAAAGGAGCAAGGAATGCGCTACGCAGGCGCAAAAGGTGATGGCCGAAGCTAAGCCAAAATGTCGCGGCAGGGGGTGGGGCTGCCTTTCATTGGGAAAACCACTACAGCCCGAAGTACAATAGGTGTTTCGTCTCGGCTACATATCTCACTCATACCAAGGACGGCGGCGGTAAGGACGTCCCGATGTTTTCCACTCAACTGATCGACGCCTTTGAAAGGGCGGTTCTCGCAAACTCGGCGGCTAGTGGGCCGACCAATGGGTTCTGCGACATCGATAATAAGTTCGTGGATTGCGAAAAGGCTGCAAGCTTTATTTCCGAGCACATGAAGAACTGAACTCTGCCGCCCGGCCACGAGAACGTGCGGACCGCGTTTTGCTCCGAGCTTTCCGGCTTGCGCCCGGCCGTAATTCGCCCGCCTTGGAGTTTTTGGAAAGGCCGTGGCGTTTCAGCCGGGTGGGATAGGCCCGATACACCGTCGGACACTCATAGGCCCGCCGGGGGTGCGGGCAATGGCCACCAGCTCCATCACCAGGGCGCGCAGGTTGCCGGATTCTTCCAGGCCGTAGAGGGCGGCAATGTTCGGATGGTTCAGCGAGGCCAGCACCTGGGCCTCGCGCTGGAAGCGGGCCATCCGCTCCGGGTCGCGGGCGAAGAGCTCGGGCAGGACCTTGAGGGCGACGTCACGGTTGAGGCGCGCGTCGCGGGCGCGGTAGACCTCGCCCATGCCTCCGGCGCCGAGGGGGGCCACGATCTCGTAGGGTCCGACGCGCGTGCCGCTGGCCAGGCTCAGTCCCATCTGCCAGATGGTACACTAATTCCAGTGCCATTATGAGGCTTCTGGTGTTGGGGACGCTGCTGGGCGGGCTCGCCTCGCCGGCCGCCGAAATCATTGTCGAGTTCAATCGCGATGTCCGGCCGATTCTGTCGGACAAGTGCTACCTCTGTCATGGACCCGATGCGTTGTCGAAGGGCGTGCCCGTGCGGCTGGACGTGGAGGCCGATGCGAGGCGGCACGCGATCGGAGAGCTGGTGGGGCGGATCAGGGCGCAGGATCCGGCGCGGCGGATGCCTCCGGTGTCCAGCGGCCTGAAACTGAGCGAGGCGGAGATTGAGACGCTGCGGACCTGGGTGGCGCAGGGGGCGAAGTGGCAGGGGCATTGGTCCTTTCTGCCGCCGGTGCGGCGGGATGTGCCGGAGGGGGTCCATCCCATCGACTACTTTGTGCGGGAGCGGCTGAAGAAGGAGAAGTTGCAGCCGTCACCGGAGGCGAGCCGGGAGACGCTGCTGCGGCGGGTGTCGCTCGATCTGACGGGGTTGCCGCCGGCGCCGGGGGAGACGGGGAGTTATGAGCAGGTAGTGGACAAGCTGCTGGCTTCACCCCGGTACGGCGAGCGCATGGCGGAGCGGTGGCTGGACGCGGCGCGGTACGCGGATACCAATGGTTACCAGTACGACGGAGAGCGCGTGATGTGGCGGTGGCGGGACTGGGCCATCGAGTCCTTCAACCGGAATCAACGGTATGATCAGTTTGTATTGGAGCAGGTGGCAGGGGACCTGCTGCCGGACGCCACGCTGGACCAGAAGATCGCCACCGGGTTCAACCGCAACCATCGGGCCAATACCGAGGACGGGCTGATTCCCGAGGAGTACGCGGTGGAGTACGTGGTGGACCGGGTGGATACGGCGTCGACCGTGTTCCTGGGGCTGACCCTGGGTTGCGCGCGGTGCCACAACCATAAGGCGGTGCCACAACCATAAGTACGACCCGTTCAGCCAGAAGGAGTTCTACCGGCTGTTTGCCTACTTCAATAACATACCGGAGCTGGGGCGGGCGATGAAGTACGGGAACTCGCCGCCGCTGGTTCCCGCGCCGACGCGGGAGCAGCAGGCGGCGCTGGCCGATCTGGAGCGGCGGATCGGGGAGATCGACGCCTCCTTGCGGGGGCGCGACGGGGGCGGCTCCCGGGATGGGACCGTGGGCTGGACGCCTTCCAGCGGCTTAGTGGCCGAGCTGGCCGGCGGGGACTTTGACGGGAAGAAAGCGTTTGACGCGGGCGACATCGCCAAGTTCGATATTGACGACCGCTTTACGCTGAGCGGCTGGGTGTCCGGGGAGGGGGCGGTGTTCAGCAAGATGGCCGACACCGCGCGGGGGAGGGGATACGGGGTCTACTTGGAGGGGGGGCGCGTGCATGTGCATCTCACAAGTAACTATAACGACGACGCCATCCGGATGGAGAGCGTGGAGGCGCTGTCGCCGTCGCGCCGGTATCACCTGCTCGTGACCTACACGGGGTCGCGGATGGCCGAGGGCGTGGGGGTCTATGTCGACGGGAAGGCGGTCGAAATGAAGGTCCTGCTCGACGTGCTATATCGCCCTTTCCGCAACGCGGGGCGCGTCTTCAAGGAGCCCTTCCGGGTGGGGGGAGGCGGAGGGCCGGAGCGGATCTTCAAGGGCCGCATTGAGGACGTACGGGCGTGGGACCGGGTGTTGCGCGAGGACGAGATCGCTGCTATAGCCGATCGGCCGGAGGCGCGGGAGGCGAAGCGGCGGTGGCTTTATCTGGAGCAGGCGGCGCCGCCGGAGGCGCGCGAGGCCTGGAAGCGGCGGTTGGCGCTGGAGCGCGAGCGCGAGGCGCTGGAGCGGAGCTTTCCGACGGTGATGGTGATGGAGGAGCGTCCGGCGCGCAAGGATACGTTCCTGCTGCTGCGCGGCGCGTATGACAAACCGGGCGAGAAGGTGGAGCCGGGGGTGCCGGCCGCACTGCCGCCGCTGCCGGGAGGGGCGCCAAAGGACCGGCTGGGGCTGGCCCGGTGGCTGGTCGATCCGCAGAATCCGCTGACCGCGCGGGTGGCGGTGAACCGGTTCTGGCAGATGTACTTTGGCACGGGGCTGGTTAAGACGGTCGAGGATTTCGGGTCGCAGGGAGAGGCGCCGTCGCATCCGGAGTTGCTGGACTGGCTGGCCACCGAGTTCATCCGATCGGGGTGGGACGTGAAGGCGATGCAGAGGCTGATTGTCACCAGCGCGACCTACCGGCAGTCGTCGAGGGCCACGCCGGAGCTGCTGCAGCGCGATCCCGAGAACCGGCTGCTGGCGCGGGGGCCGCGGGTGCGGCTGCCGGCCGAGATGGTGCGGGACCAGGCGCTGGCGGCGGCTGGGTTGCTGGTGGAGAAGCAGGGCGGGCCGAGCGTGAAGCCGTATCAGCCGGAGGGTCTCTGGAAAGACATCTCCATGCAGGATATGGACTACGTCCAGAGTCACGGTCCGGATCTGTATCGACGAAGTATGTACACGTTCTGGAAAAGGACCATCGCGCCGCCCATGATGATGAACTTCGACGCGGCCAACCGGGAGGCCTGCGTGGTGCGGGAGAACCGGACCAATACGCCGTTGCAGGCGCTGAACCTGATGAACGACGTCACGTTTCTGGAGGCGGCGCGGTTCATCGGGCAGCGGATGCTGAAGGAAGCGGGCCCCGATCCGGCGGCGCGGCTGCGGCATGGGTTCCGGCTGGTGCTGGCGCGGACGCCGTCGACGGCGGAAGAGCAGGTCCTGCGGGATAATCTGCGGTTCCACCTGGATTATTTTGCCGATGCGGCCAAAGCGAAGGAGTTTGTGGCGGTGGGCGAGTCGCCCGCCGATCCCGCGCTGAGCGCCCGGGAGCTGGCGGCGTACGGCGCGGTGGCCAGCCTGCTGCTGAACATGGACGAAGCGGTGACGAAGGAGTAAGGGATGAATCCGATCGAGGAAGGCAGACTGCTGATCACGCGGCGGCACTTCTTCAGCCGGTCGGCTGCGGGGATCGGCGTGGCGGCGCTGGGATCGCTGCTGTCGGACCAGGCGCGCGCGGCGACGCACTTCCCGGCGAAGGCCAAGCGGGTCATTTACCTGTTCCAGCATGGCGCGCCGTCGCAGCTCGATCTGTTCGATTACAAGCCGGACCTCCTGCGGCGGCGCGGCGAGGATCTGCCGGATTCGGTGCGCGGGGGGCAGCGGCTGACCGGGATGACGGCGTACCAGGCGAAGTTCCCCACCGCGCCCACCGTATTCAAGTTCGCGCCGCAGGGGAAGTCGGGGATCTGGCTGAGCGAGCTGCTGCCGCACACCGGGAAGGTGGCGGATGAGCTGGCGGTGATCAAGACGCTGCACACGGAGGCGATCAACCACGATCCGGCGGTGACGTTCCTGCAAACGGGATTTCAGTTGGCCGGGCGGCCGGCGCTGGGGGCGTGGGTGTCGTACGGGCTGGGGAGCGAGAACCAGGATCTGCCGGCGTTCGTGGTGCTGGTGTCACAGGGCAGTGGTGGTACCCAGGCGCTGGCGGACCGGTCGTGGGGGAGCGGGTTCCTGCCCAGCCGGTACCAGGGGGTGAAGTTCCGGTCGGGCGCGGATCCGGTGTTGTACCTGTCCAACCCACCCGGCTACGAAGGGACGGCGCGGCGGCGGTTTCTGGACGACCTGGGCAAGCTGAATCAGGGGACGCTGGAGGACTACCAGGATCCGGAGGTGGCGACGCGCATTGCGCAGTACGAGATGGCGTTTCGGATGCAGACGTCGGTGCCGGAGCTGGCGGATCTGTCGAAGGAGCCGGAGTCGACGTTCGAGCTGTACGGTCCGGACGCGCGCAAGCCGGGAAGCTATGCGGCCAACTGCATCCTGGCGCGGCGGCTCGCGGAGCGCGGCGTGCGGTTCATCCAGTTGTTCCATCGCGGGTGGGACCAGCACAGCAACCTCCCTAAGGAGATCAAGGGGCAGTGTGTGCAGACCGATCAGCCGTCGGCGGCGCTGCTCCAGGATTTGAAGCAGCGGGGATTGCTGGAGGACACACTGGTGGTGTGGGGAGGCGAGTTTGGGAGGACGGTGTATTCACAGGGGGTACTGACGGAGGACAACTATGGGCGGGACCACCATCCGCGGTGCTTTGCGGTTTGGATGGCGGGGGGCGGGATCCAGGGGGGCGTCTCGTATGGGGAGACGGACGATTTCGGGTACAGCGTGGTGAAGGATTCGGTGGACGTGCACGACCTGCATGCTACGATCCTGCATTGTTTGGGGGTGGATCACACTCGGCTGACCTACAAGTTTCAGGGGAGGCATTTTCGGTTGACGGATGTGGCGGGTAGAGTGGTGAAGGCGGTGTTGGCGTAATTAAGCCAGCCGGCCGGTAAGCACTGTTACCACGTGGCCTCCTACGCGGACGTTGTCTACCTTGCCGGCGGATAGCGACGCCTGCACCGTAATCCGGCAGGGGCGGTGAATGTTGCGGCCCTGGAGGATGCGGAAGGGGCGGTTCGGAGGCCGCAGCCCGTAGCGGACCAGGAAGGCCGCCGCGCACCCGGCTGCTGAGCCGGTGCCGGGGTCTTCGAAAGCGGGGCCAAACATGCGGGCCTGGAGGCAGTCGTCGCCAGTCACCAAGTAGTACGGGAAGTGGCCGCCGCATTGGTGGAGGAGTGGCAGGAGCACCGAGTAGTCGGGGTGGAGGCGAGTCAGGGCGGCCGGAGTGCGCAGGGGCACGATCAGGAAAGGCAGGCCAGTGGAGATTACTCGGGGGGTGGCGCGGGGGTCGAGGTCTGCGGGGGCGAGGCCGATGGCGGGGGCCAGGTGGCCGGGGGCGACGGTGGGGCCGAAGACGGGATCGTTTTGTCGCATTTCCAGGTAGGAGCCTTGGCGCCGGACGGGGATGACGCCGGCCTTCATCTGGAGCCGGATTTCGGTGCGGCCCTTGGCGACGACGAACGCCGTGCCCAGGGTGGGGTGGCCGGCGAAGGGGAGCTCCTCGGTCACGGTGAAGATGCGGACGCGGGCGTCGGCGTGGGGGACGGTGGGGGGCAGGACGAAAGTCGTCTCGGCGAGGTTCATCTCGCGGGCGATGGCCTGCATTCTGGAGGCGCTGAAGCCGCGGCCGTCGGGGAAGACGGCCAGCGGATTTCCTGCCAGGGGGCGGGTGGTGAATACGTCAACCTGGGTAAAATGAGAGCATGGTGCGCGCATGGGCTGTTGTGGTCCTTTGGTTATGGCCGGCGCTCGCGGGTGCGCAGTCGGGCGGAGTGACGCCGGACTGGCAGATCCGGGAGCTGGCGGCGAAGTTGGAGAAGAACGTCGCGGTGATCGAAGGGCTATTGACGCAACTCAAGCCCGAGGAATGGGTGTCCAATGGGGCGCCCAGTTCCTACGTCGATCAGGTAAAGCAAACGCGGCAGTTCAACTCGTTCCTTATCTTACAAGCGCAGGCGCTGGCGCGGGAGCCGGCGAAGCTGTCGGTGACGATGGACACGTTTCTGCGGCTGGATCACTTGCAGTCCTTGCTGGATTCGGTGACCGGGGGAGTGCGGAGCTACCAGAACTCGTCGCTGGCGGAGCTGATGGCGTCGGCGGTGGGTCAGAACCTGGCGTTTCGGGAGCAGTTGAAGGAGTACGCGCGGGAGCTGGCGGTGGAGCGGGAAAAGGAGTGGGAGATCGCCAACCAGGAGGCGCAGCGGTGCCGTGCGGCGCTGGCTAAGAAGCCGCCGGCGACCCCGGCTCCGGCTCCGAAGAAGAAGTGAACAGGCGCGGATGGCTCGGGCTGCCCTTGGTGGGGTTGGCAGCGTTATATCTACTATACTTGCCTGATGTCCAGTTTGTTCTGGACGACTGGTGGTTGTTCCAGAGGTTTGCCCGGGCCCCGGGGCGGTGGGAGATGGCGCGGGCCCTTGTGGAGAACCGGGTTTGGGGGTCGTTTCGGACCAATGGCCTGAGTTTCGTGGGCGTGTACGGTTTGTGGGGGATCGGCGGGGCGCGGCCGGGCTTCTATTTTGTGATCGGCGTGGGGTTGCAGGCGTTGATTGGGTACTTGTTGTATCGGGTGGTGGAGCGGCTGGGGTTGGGCAGGGGGACAGCCTGGGCGGCGGGGGCGTTGTTTGTGGTGTTGCCGACCGCGCACAACCCGGTCTTCTGGTTTCCGAGCTGCGCGCCTTACTTGTTTTCCGCGGTGGGGGTGCTGGTGTACTTGTGGTCGGCGGCGGGAGAGTGGAGCTGGCGGGCGGGGGTGTTGCAAGCGGTGGCCGTGGCGCTGGCGTTCTTGAGCGGCGACCAGGCGTTCGGGCTGCTGGCCGGGTCGGCACTGTGGATGGCGGTGGTATGGCGCAACCGGGGGCCGCTGCGATCGGCGCTGGTGGCCTGGGGGACCCTGGCGGTGGTGGGGGCTCTCTACCTCGGACTGGTGAATAAAGTACCGGCGGGGGGAACGATGGCGGCGAAATTCGATTTCCGGCTGGGACGGGCGGCCCAGAATGTGGCCGCGATGTGGGGAGATGGATATTATCGCTCGACATGGTGGGCGCTGGGGATCGTAATAGTGGTCTGGTGGGTGCTGCGCGGGGAGACCGCCGGGCCGCCGGCGCGCGCCGCTTTACTAGGTGTTGGGTGGTGGGTGTTGGGTGTTGGGCCGGTGCTCTTCCTTAGATGGAGGGAGTTGCGGTATGACTATCTGCCTGGTCTGGGACTGGCCGTCGCGCTGGCGGCGTTGTGCCGGCGGCCGGTGATCACGGCGGTGCTGGTGGGGTGGTCGGCGGGAACCGTGGCGGGGGAGATCCAGCAATGCTGGCGGCCCATGGCCCGCAATACGCAGGCGGTGGTGCGGGCGTTGCGGAAGCTGGAGAATGTGCGGGACCACGACATCGTGGCCGTGGCGGGGACGCCGGCGCGCATTGGGACGGCGCCGCATTTTGCTATGTACTTATCCTATAGCTCGACGCCGTTTGTAGAGACGGTCACCGGTGTGTTCGGATTGCACGTGGGCCGGGCGATTCTGTGGGACTCGGGGCGGCTGGGGCTGGAGCACGTGGACTTCTTCCGGGAGTTGAAGGAAGAAGACCTGCGGCGGGCGCACGTGGTGGCGTGTGAGGCGCTGGAGGACTGTTCGGTCCGTACGGTGCTGGCGCGAGAGGTGGGGCCGGGGAAGTATGAGATGCATCCGCTCAAGAACTATCGGGGATCCGGGGACAAGATCTATTTCTCGAAGTAGTACAGCCAAATCGACTTGCCGATCTTGACGCGAGGCTGGAGGTGCCAGAGCCAGGTGGCGGGGCCGGGGTCGTTTTGAATGCCGACCAGGTGGTTGACGCTGATGGCGATCCAGCCGGGGTCGGGACTCGCCCAGTTCAGCCGGCGTGCGGCGAGGCCGAAGGCAGCCGGGTCCGTCAGACCGAAGTAGCTGAGTTGGAGGTTGGAGATACCGTGGTCGTGCGTGTATTGGGCGAGGCGGGCGAGGTCCTGGCCCCAGTCGAGGTTGCTGTCGGCCAGGTAGCGATGCTCGCGCCCGCGGGCCCATTGGTTGAAGTAGGGTAGGTAGTCGGGATGGGCGCGGAAGGACTCTACGGCGTGCCAGGCCAGCAAGGCGAAGGCGACCGCGCGGAGGCGGCCGGGTTGGGCGAAGAGCGCGCCGGCGAGGAGAGCGAAGAACGGATAGATGGGGAGGACGTGCCGGAGGCCGATGTTGAGGTTGCCGGTCATAACGAAAGCGAGGACGACGAGGATCGCGACTAGAGCAAAGAGACGGCCGGGCGAGGGCGCGAAGAGGCTCAGGGCGACCAGGAGCAGCAGCGGGAGGGTGGTCTTCAGCAGGATGGCAACCGGGAAATAGTACCACCAGCCGTACTGCGAGGTATGGCCAAGTAGGTAGGCGTTGTGGCCGCCGCCGTTGTGGCTGGCGAGGTCGATGAGGCCCTGGAAGAAGCGGGGGGCGGGAAGGGTGCGGTGTTCGAGCTGGCGGGTGAGCGTGCGGGGGAGGGCGGCTTGCTGGCCGTCGGCGTACTTGCTGCGGTAGTGATGCCCGCCCGGCGCCAGGACGCCCGTCTCGAAGCGATAGCCGGCCCAGACCACCAGGGCGGCCAGCAGGGTGGAGACGACCAGTTGTGGGAAAGGGAAGCGACGGGCGACCACGAAATAAAGCAACGCCACGGGCGGGAGCACGGCCAGGGCAGAGAACTTGATCAGAACGGCGAGACCGACGGCGAGGCCGGCGAGACCGGCATCGCGCCAACAGGGTTGCCGGCTCCAGCGCCACAGGAAGAACGCCGCGACGAAGATGGCGACGGCGGCGGCGAAGTCCAGGGCGGCGACACCGGCCAGGCCCAGAAGGTTGGGACAGCAAACGAGGAGGGTGCAGGCGGCCAGGGCCGCGACCGGGCCGTAAAGCAGGACACCCCAGCGCCAGACGCAAAAGAAGAGCAGGGCGGCGAACAGAAGGTTGGGCACGCGGGCGAGAATCAGAGTTTTCCAATAGAAGGCCAGGTCGTGGGTGGACCAGGGGCCGTCGCTGGCCCACAGGTGGGGGTGGAAGCGCAGACCGGCCAAGTGGGGCCCTACGGCGAAGAGGAGACGGGCGAGCGGGGGATGCTCGGGCTCATAGGTGTAGTGAGCGGTTTCGAGATACTGGAGGCCGGCCACGAG
>JBGOUV010000098.1:0-17868 GCA_041477815.1 Terriglobia bacterium
CCACCGAAGGTGATGAAGACGCGGCCGGTGCGGCCGGGCAGTTTCGCCGGTTCTTCGCCGCGTCTTCAACGGAGCGGATGGCGTGGTCAATCGGGGTTCCGCTCCCTTACGGTCGCGGTTCGTTGGAGGGAGTGAGATGACACCGGAAAAACTGCGAGAGTTCCAGCCCCGGCACGAGTTCTTTATCGGCCTTGACTCCGACGGCTGCGTCTTCGACTCCATGGAGATCAAGCACAAGGAGTGCTTCACGCCGGTCTTCATCCGGCACTGGAAGCTGCAGGCGGCGTCGAAGTACGCGCGGCAGGCTTGGGAGTTCGTCAACCTCTATTCGGTCTGGCGGGGAGCCAACCGGTTTCCGGCGCTGGTCAAGGTGCTCGAGTTGCTCCAGGACTGGCCCGAGCCCATGCGACGCGGCCTCCGCATCCCGGACCTCCAGCCGCTCCGGGACTTCATCCACTCCGGCCTGCCGCAGGGCAATCCGTCGCTGGAGAAAATGGTCCACGGGACCAGAGACCCGGTGCTGGAGCTGACGCTGGCGTGGAGCAAGGCGGTGAACCAGGCCATCGCCGAGCTGGTGGAGGGCGTGCCGCCGTTCCCGCTGGTGCGGGAGTGTCTGGACAAGCTGGGGCCGCGCGCCGACTTGGCGGTGATTTCGGGGACGCCGGGCGAGGCGCTCCAGCGCGAGTGGGTGGAGCACAAGATCGACCCCTACGCGGCCATCATCGCCGGTCAGGAAATGGGTACTAAAAAGGAGCACCTGCAGGTCCTGGCCGGCGGGCGCTACGGGGACCATCGGAAGCTCATGATCGGCGACGCGCCGGGCGATTTCAAGGCCGCCCGGGCCAACGGGTTCCTGTTCTTCCCGGTGAATCCGGGCAACGAGGAAGAGTCCTGGCAGCGGCTGCTCGCCGAGGGCCTGGACCGGTTCTTCGCCGGGACCTTCGCCGGCGACTACGAGGCCGCGCGTCTCGCCGAGTTCGATAAGCTGCTGCCCGAGATCCCGCCGTGGAAGCGGTAAGGATACCTAAAGCAGCTTCGTTATCCAGATGTTGCCGGTGACTTCTCGCATGGCGAACACCAGCTTGTCTCGGCGTCCTAGATCTTGGACTAGCTCCTGACCGTGCCGATGATGAACCGCCGCGCGTACTGGCGGAGGCGGGGCGTTTCGACGACGATCCCCAGGTTTGCCGAACCATCCGCTCCCTTACGGTCTCGGTGCAGCCTAAAGGGCGCGCGGCTTCGTGCCGATGTAGATACGAATGGTCAAGATGGTCAGGATACAGAAAGGACGCTAACTGCAGGTGACTGGCCGGCTGCTGAGAAGACCGCTCACAGAGGCCCTGGTGGTGCTCTGCTGCGATGTCGTGTTTGCAATCGTGTTATCGGTTTTGGCGGGCTGGTGGCTGGGAATAGCGTCCCTGCGGAACGTGACGCCGAGCGGGCTGCCGATGATGCCGAATACGGCGGTGGCTCTGGCGCTGGCGGCCGCCGCTTTGTATGTGGGGCGCTCGGGTAGCCGGCGCCGGGAGAGGGTGCGGCGCTGGATCGTGAGAGTCTGCGGAGCCGCGGTGGTGCTGCTGGGCGCCGTAGTCCTCGTGGAATATCTGACCAAGTGGAATCCGGGCCTGAACCGAATTCTGTTTAGGCCGGCGCTGGAGGCGGCAGGCGGCCCCTTCCCGGGCCGAGCGTCGCACTACGTGGCGGCGGCCTTAGTCCTGCTGGGGTGTGGGTTGCTGGGGCTGCATGCGACGGGGCGGCCTCATCGGTTCTCACAATTCCTGGCGCTGGCGGGAGGGCTGGTGGCGGGGTTGGGGCTGGTGGGTCACATCGTGCGGTACGATCCGTTCTACCGGACCTCGGCCACCAGCGGGATGGCCGTGCACACGGGCATAGCGCTGCTGCTGGTGAGCGTGGCCACGCTGTTGGCGCGGCCCCAGGAGGGGTTGGTGAAGCTGCTCTTGAGCGCGGACGCGGGCGGGCTGGCCGCGCGGCAGCTTCTTCCACTTCCGCTGCTGCTGACCCTGGTGCTGTCGGGCCTGGGGCTGGCCGGAGGGCGGGCCGGGCTCTATGATCGCTTTATCGGCGTATGGCTGCTGCAGCTCACGACGATCGTAGTCTACAGCCTTCTGATCTGGATCACCGCGGAGCAAATCCATTCCACCGACCAGGAGCGCCGGCGCGCCGAGCAGCGGCTGCACGAGCGCACCGCGGAGCTGGAGACTCTGAATCGGGAGCTCGATGCGTTCTCCTATTCGGTTTCCCACGATCTCCGGGCGCCCCTGCGGGCGGTCAGCGGCTACTCCCATGCGTTGCTCGAGGATTACGGCCCCCAGCTCGCCGGCGAGGCCCAGGATTACCTCCACTCGATTGCCGGCGGGGCGCAGAGAATGGGGAAGTTGATCGACGACCTCCTGGCCTTCTCGCGGTTGGCGCGCAAGGGAATAGCGCCGGTCGAGATCAATATGGCCGAGCTGGCCAGATCCGTTTTCGAGGAGCTGCGGCGCGCCACACCCGAGCGCCGGCTGGAATGCAGGCTGCAACCTCTGCCCCCCGCCCGCGGCGACCGGGCCATGATCCGGCAGGTCCTGGTGAACCTGCTTTCCAATGCCATCAAATTCACGACCGCGACCGACGCCGCGCAGATCGAGGTGGGCTGCTCCGGAAACGGGTCGGAGCAAAACACCTATTACGTGCGGGATAACGGCGCGGGTTTCGACATGCGCTACGTCGACAAGCTGTTCGGGGTATTCCAGAGGCTCCATTCCACCGAGGAGTTTGAGGGAACGGGCGTGGGCCTGGCCATTGTCCAGCGGGTGGTGGGGCGGCACGGCGGGCGGGTGTGGGCCGAGGGGAAGGTACAGGAGGGCGCGACATTTCACTTCACGCTCCCAGCGGAGGTCAAAGAGCCATGAATGCCCATCAACTCGAAGTGCTCCTGGTGGAGGATAACCGGGACGACGTTATGCTCACCTTGCGAGCCTTGAAAAAGCACAACTTCATCAACAAAGTCGTGGTGGTGAACGATGGAGCGGAGGCGCTGGAGCACATTTTCGGCGCCGCCAATTCCGGTGAACCACGCGCCCCGCGGGTGATCTTCCTGGACTTGAAGCTCCCCAAGATCAACGGCCTGGAAGTCTTGCGCAGGCTGAAGGCCGACGCGCGCACCAGAGCGATTCCGGTGGTGGTCCTGACCTCCTCCCAGGAGGACCAGGACGTGGCCGAGTGCTACAAGCTGGGGGTTAACAGCTACATTGTCAAGCCGGTGGAGTTCGACAGCTTCATGCGAGCGGTCTCGGAGCTGGGATTGTACTGGATGCTGCTGAACACGCCACCGCTTTGAACCTGCTTATGGACCAACTACTTCGCATCTTAATGCTGGAAGACGTCGCTGCCGACGCCGGGATGATCGAGCGCGAGCTGCGCAAGGCCAAGCTGACATTTTGGGCCAAGCGCGTGGAGACCAGGGAAGACTTTGTGCGAGAGCTGCGAGCGTTTGGACCCGATCTGATCCTTTCCGACTATTCTCTCCCCAGCTTTGACGGCCTGACGGCGATGGGTCTGGCCAGGCAACTCGTCCCCGCCACACCGTTCATCTTTGTCACCGGTTCGCTGGACGAGGAGACGGCCGTCGAGTGCCTGAAAAACGGGGCCGTGGATTACGTGATCAAGGAACATCTGGTCCGCCTGGGGCCGGCCGTGGAGAGCGCGCTGGAGAGGAAGCGGGCCCGCGAGGCGCAAGAGCGGACGGAAGAGAAACTGCACCGGAGTCAGGAAACCTATCGGCGGATTGTGCAGACCGCGTCGGAGGGCATCTGGGTCGTGGACGTGGAGGGCGGCACCAGCTACGTCAACCGGCGCATGGCGGATTTGCTCGGCTTCACTGTGGCAGAAATGCTCGGCCGGCCGATGCTGAACTTCCTGGGCGACGAAGGCCGGGAGGTCCTGGCCTCGCAGCTCCGGGAGTGCCGCCAGGGTAGTATCAAGCAGTATGACATCAAATTGCGCCGCAAGGACGGCGCCGCGTTGTGGGCGATCGTGTCCGCCGGCCCCATGTCCGACAGCCTGGGGCAGTTCACGGGCAGCCTGCAAATGGTCACCGACATTACGGACCGCAAGCGCTCGGAAGAGGAGCTGGCGGAAAAGGTCAAGGAGTTGGCCCGCTACAACGCCGAGCTGGAACAGTTCGCCCACGTGGCCGCGCACGACCTGCAGGAACCCTTGCGCACGGTGGTCGGCTTCACCCAGTTGCTGGCCCAGCGCTATCGAGGCCATCTCGACGCCGAGGCCGACAAGTTTATCGGCCTGATCGTAGGCGGGGCCCACCATATGCGGCAACTGATCGACGGCCTTGTGTCCTATTCGCGGGTGACCCGGCAGGAGGCCGCTTGGGGGCCTACCGACAGTGAAGCCATCTTCCGGCAATCCCTCGACAGCCTGGCGCAGTCCGCAGAGGAGAGCCGGGCGACGCTGACCCACGACCCGCTGCCGACCCTCCTGGCCGACCCGTTGCGCCTGCAGCAACTATTTGAGCACCTGCTCGGCAATGCCCTCAAGTTTCGCGGCCCGGATCCGGTGCGCGTGCACGTCTCCGCCCGCCAGGAGGGCGCCGAGTGGATCTTCTCGGTCCGCGACAATGGGATCGGCATCGACCCGCATCACTTCGAGCAGATCTTCCAGATCTTCGAGAGGCTGCACGGCAAGGAGCAGTATCCGGGCACCGGCATCGGCTTGGCCATCTGCAAGCGCATTGTGGAAAGCCTGCATGGGCGCATCTGGGTGGAGTCGGAACCGGGAAATGGCGCCACGTTCAGTTTCACGCTCCCGGCATGAGAAAGACACACTACGGCGTCGGTCGGGTCGGTGCAGCCCGGCCGGTTGTTTGGTTAGGTGATGAAGAAAACGATCTACAGCCTGGGGGCGCTACGGGAGGTGCTGGCAGCGGCCAACCGGCGCTACTTGGAGTTTATCTCCGCCATCGACGACCCCAGCGCCGGGATTGGCAGGTTGGGCAAGCGCAGCCAGACCGTTCACGAAAACGCCCGGTCCTATCGGGGGTTCAACCTGTTCGACGAGCAGGACGAGTGGCTGCTCCAGGTCATAGCGCGAGGAGAATTCAACATCAAGTGGGTTTCAGAACAAACGGCTGCGCGCATTCCTGCCGCAACTCAACAGCGGACAGGTCTCCCGGCTGCTGAAACGCCTGCGCGCACACGGTCTGGATCAAGCAAGCCAACCGCTGCTACAAGTACTACCTAACCACTCTGGGTCGTCTGCCGGTTGTCCTCGGTCTGAAAATGAAGAACCTTCTCATCATTCCAGAACTCGCCCAAGCACCCGCGCTCTGAGGATTTCTGCCAGGATTGGCAAGAACCCTACTGCGCAGGTACTTACGGTCGCGGTTCGGCGCCGGCGATCTCGAGCAACTCGATCTCGAAGAGCAGCGCGGCGCCGGCCGGAATGGAGGGGCGGCCACGATCTCCATAGGCGAGGTCGGAAGGACAAACCAGCGAAGCCTTGCCGCCGACCTTCATCTTCTGCACGCCCTCCGTCCAGCAGCGAATGACGGCGTTGAGCGCGAACTGGGTCGGCTCCTTGCGGCGGTAGGAGCTGTCAAACTCGGTCCCGTTGATCAGAGTGCCGCGGTAGTGGACTTTGACCGTATCGGTGGCTTTGGGAGAGGCCCCGGAGCCGGATCTCAGCTCGCGGTAGATCAGACCGGACTCCGTCCTGGTAGCGCCGGGCTCGGCGGCGGCCTGATTCAGATAGGCCAGGGAGGCGGCCTTTTCCCGTTCCGCCACGCGGCCGGAGCGGGCGCGGCCCAGCGCTTCGATTTTCGGTCTCCATTCGTTGAAATCGATTGCCGGTTTGCCGGCGGCCCCGTCCGCCAGCGCCCGCTTGATGATCTCCATTTCGGCCGCCGACAAGTCGAACTGAGCCAGCGAACGCTGCAGGGAGAGGCCCAGGGAATAGATTGCCTTTTCGTCGTCCGTGGCGAGCGTTGGCGCGGCGGCCGGCCGGGGCTGGGCGGCCGGTGCGGACGCCTTCTTGGCCACCGCGGTCTTGGTACTGGCGGACTTCGTGGCCGCAGGCTTCGGAGGCGCAACCTTGGGCGCCGCGACCTGGGCCGACAGGAGGGCCGGAAAAAACAGCACTAGAGGACGCATCTGTTTAGGCTAGCATCCTGAAGCACCGTGCCGCGACCGTGCTCGAAACCACGAAACCACTGCTCCCCTGTAGATGTGGCGGCCCTGCATTTTCACCCCTCGTTGTGGCCCTCCCACGGCCCTGCGGACCTCGGCGCCGGCGAGACCCCAGAGTCAGCGGCACCCCGCCCCGGCGCATTGGCGGGCGGGCAGCCATCTGCGGTGTCTCCCCGCATTCCGCCCGGCTCTGGCTGGTGGGACCGGTAACCGAAGTAATCTGACGCCACCCTTTGCGTTTAGCCTTCGTTTTTGTTACGGTGACATATTCATGCTCGTAGCCAAGAAGATTTTCCTCACCAAGGGTGTGGGCAAGCATAAGGAGCGGCTGACCAGCTTCGAGTTGGCCCTGCGCGACGCCGGCATCGCCGCCCACAACCTGGTCCGCGTCTCCAGCATCTTCCCGCCCCGCTGCAAGCTGATCTCCCGCAAGGAAGGCGCCAAGTACCTCGAGCCCGGCCAAGTCGTGTTCGCGGTCATGAGCGAGAACGCCACCCGCGAGCCCCATCGTCTGATCGCCGCCTCCATCGGCGTGGCTCTCCCCGGCGACAAGTCCACCTACGGATACCTCTCCGAGCACCACTCCTTCGGCGAGACCGATCAAACCGCCGGCGAATACGCCGAAGAGCTCGCCGCCGAGATGCTGGCCACCACCCTCAACGTCGAGTTCGACCCCGAGCGGAGCTGGGACGAGAAGAAGGAGATCTACCGCATCTCCAACAAAATCGTGCGCACCATGAACGTCACCCAGTCGGCCATCGGCGACAAGCGCGCGCTCTGGACCACCGTAATCGCCGCCGCCATTCAGATCTTCGAATAGAAGCGATGTCGCCTCATCCGCCCAGCAAGGACGAGCTCCTTTCGATCCCTACCCGCCCCTTTACCATCGGCGCGGACAGCTCCGCCGCCAGCGTCCTGGAGCGTATGGAGGGCACCGCTTTCCAAGGCCGCCAGCTCGGCCGCGCCTTCCTGGCGTGGAAGGCGATGCTGCAGGACCGCTGCTCGATCCTGATGGGTATGTCCGGCGCCATGGTCCCGGCCGGCATGCGCCGCCTGGTGGTCTACCTGATCCAGAACCGCCTCATCGATTGCCTGGTCTCCACCGGCGCCAACTTCTTTCACGACATCCACGAGACCCGCGGCTTCTTCCACTACCAGGGCTCTCCCGCGACCGACGACGTCGCCCTGGCCGATAACCTCATCGACCGCATGTACGACGTCCTCGCCGACGAAGCCAAGTTCCGCGAGCACGACCAGTGGATCGGCAACTTCGCCGCCTCGCTCGACCAGTCCCGCCCTTACACCACCCGCGAGTTCCTCTACCTGCTGGGCTGCGAGCTGGCCAAAACAGCCCAGGAGGACGGCATCGTCTCCGCCGCCGCCAAGGCCAGCGTCCCCCTGTTCTGTCCGGCGGTGGGGGATTCCTCGATCGGCATCGGCATCGCCGTCAACCGCTACCTCGGCAAGAACCGCCTGATGTTCGACGTCGTCGGCGACGTCCTGGAGATCACCCGCATCGTCGCCGCATCGCCCGATACCGGCGTCCTCTACTTCGGCGGCGGCACCCCCAAGAACTACGTCCAGCAAACCGAAGTCGTGGCCATCATCATGAATACCGGCAAGGAAGGACATAAGTACGCCGTACAGGTAGTGACCGACGCCCCGCACTGGGGCGGCCTCTCCGGCTGCACCTTTGAAGAGGCCCAGTCCTGGGGCAAGATCCACCGCGACGCCACCATGGTCGACTGCCACTGCGACTCCACCATCGCCATGCCCCTGCTGGTCAGCGGCCTGGCCCAGTACCCCGCGATCATCGCCCACCGCTGGAAGCCCGGCTTTACCATGGGCCCGGAGTTGGGGATTAGTATAGACTAGGCGTACTCATAAAGAGGTACAGTGCCGGCCGGTTGCCCGCTTCTCCGAAGCAGCGCCTCAATCCGGCGGACGGTCTCCGGTTTCAAGAGAACATCCCCACACGTGGAGCAGACTTCCGCAGGCACGTGATCAATGACAATCACCTGACTGTGATACCGCACCGTATGAACCACCTGCCTGTCCTCGTACTGGCCAGGGCAGCCTTGGATGCTGCAGGTCATTGGCTTCTCCTCTAGAAAGGCGTAACCCACTTCGGGAGCCTTGGCTCGTAGACCAGGATCAGCACGTCCTGTCCGGTAGTGCACACAACATGGAGCGGTCGACCGCTCGCAGTAAAACCGCCAACCAAACAGCAAGCCCCACGTCGGTGGCTCCAGTTGTGCAGGTAGTAGCACGGAAGCATACATACAGCCGCTGCCGAGCTACGCGCTGAAGACTGCTACTGCGCGCGGACCCATGGGACGCTGCACTCGCAAGGGGGCACCCGAGCGAGCCAATTGGAAACTCGGCCGTCGAAAGGAGAGCCGGAAAACTCCTTGAGGCCACCACTTGCTGCCGAGACGTCGGTTCAAGCCGGAGCCCCAGGGCGATTTGCCCTCTTCCGCCGTTAGGACCAGTGGCGCGTGAAGGTCCCACCAAAGTAGTTGTGGGTAGGACTTCGGGGCTACCGACCCTGTGTAGAGCGGTTGCATTTGGTTTGAAGATTTCAGGATGGCAGCGATGTGATTGCCCGACTTTTGGTTCGCTGGCTGATTCAAACCTGCCATCCCTTAATGCACCGTTGGGGCGCAGTCAGCTATGCGGGCTAAGCATTGCGGCTTTGATACATTCGCTCCGCCAGCAAAAACGGCGCCAGCGCGTTCACCAAAGCGTCGCGGAAGGCGTGCTGCCGGGTGATGAGGTTCCGCGTCAGTATCCCCCAGGTCCCCTCCTGACTCCGAATATCTACCCTCCCCGCCACCTCGTCGATCACCTCGGCCAGGCTCCTTCCCTTCCCGATGACTTCTTCCACCATCCCCGGCGGCAGGGGCACCGCCCCGCCGCTTCCGAAATACCCCCGCGCCCCATCGCTCGCGTAGGCCCAGTTCTCCAGCCACACGTCGTCCCCGCTCTGCGCCAGTCCCCCCTCCATCCCCACGTACAAATCGAACCCAGGCGCAGTCGCCAGCAGACCATCCACCCGCTGCCGCGCCCCGCGCCGGATTTCTTCACTCGACAGCGGCGTCTCCCGCACCCCGCTCTCCACCGCAAACGCCGCCGTCTCCCACACCCGCCCCGCATCGATCTCCTGCAACACCGCCCGCAGCGCCTCCAGCTTCGGACGCCGCGCGGTCCCCGCCGCGATCCGCGTCGTCACCGGTACACCCGCGTCACCCGCCGTCCGATGCGGACCAGCACTTCGTACGGGATGGTGCCGCAGCGCGCGGCAATCTCCGCGGCATCGAGGGTTTGGTCGCCTTCCCGCCCGAGCAGCGTTACGTAGTCACCGGGGAGCAGGCCGGGGGCGGCCGAAAGGTCCACCAGGCAGACGTCCATGCTGACCAGGCCGACGATGGGGGCCCGCGCGCCCGCAGCCAAAACGAACCCGCCGTTGGACAGACGCCGGTCCAAACCATCGGCATAGCCGGCCGCGATCACCCCGATCCGCATCGGACGCTCGGTGCGGAACGTGGCGTTATAGCCCAGCGCTACCCCGGCCGGCACGTCCTTAATCGTCAGGATCTGCGCCTTCCACGTCAGGACCGGCTGCACCTGGAACCGGGCGGCGGCCGGCGCGCCCCGCGGGGGCATCAGGTAGCCATAGAGAGCCAGCCCCGGCCGCGCCATAGATCCCCAGGTGTCCGGCCGGTAGGCCAGCGCCGCGCTGTTCGCCGCATGGACGAAGGCCGGCCGGATCCCTCGTGCCGCCAGTTGCTCCACTAGCTGGCTGAACCGCCGGAGTTGCTGCTCGGTCTGTCCGGCGCCCAGATCCTCGGCGGAGGCGAAGTGTGTGGCCAAGCCCTCCAGACGCAAATGCGGGCACGCCGACAGTAGCTCAGCCACATCCGAGGCCCGAGCCTCAGCCAGGCCCAGCCGGCCCATCCCCGAGTCGAACTTGAGGTGAAAGCGCGGGCAGCACTCCCGCATCCGCGCCCACGCGTCCAGGTCGCGCAGGTCCTCGATGCTGTGCAGCATCAAGGTCAGGTTGAACTCGGCGATGGTGTTCAACTCCGAGCGGGCGCACTCGGCCAGCACCACAATCCGGCCGCCGATCCCGTGACGCCGCAGCTCGACGCCTTCCTCCATCGAAGTGACGCCGAACCACCGGGCCCCGGCGGCCTCCAGGGTTTGGGCCACCCGCACGGCTCCGTGACCGTAGGCGTCGGCCTTGACCACCGCCAGAATCTCGACCTGCTCGCCTACCCCCGCCCGGATAGCCTGGTAGTTGGCCCCCAGGGCGGCCCGGGAGATCTCCACAAAGGTGCGCATGTGCGCCTACTCAAAGCCCTCTGGCGGAGCCTCCTCCCCGAGGTCCTCGGCGCGATTCTCGAACCGCGTGTACTTGTGCAGGAAGGCCAGCTCCACCTTGCCGGTAGGGCCGTTGCGCTGCTTGGCGATGAGCACTTCGGCCAGCCCGTGCAGATCCTCGCGGTCCGGCTTGTAGACCTCCTCGCGAAAAATGAACGCCACCACGTCGGCGTCCTGCTCAATCGAACCCGATTCCCGCAGGTCGCTGAGCTGCGGCCGATGGTCGCCGGTCCGGACCTCGGGCGCGCGGTTGAGCTGCGAGAGGGCTACCACCGGCACATCCAGTTCTTTCGCCAACTGCTTGAGACCACGGGAGATAGCCGAGATCTCCTGATTGCGGTTCTCGGACTTCCCTTTGCCCGTCATCAACTGCATGTAGTCGATCACCACCAGCGACAGTCCATGCTCGTGTCGCTGGCGCCGGCACTTGGCGTGCAACTCCATCACCCCGGTACCGGCCGCATCATCTATATAGAGCGGACTCTGCACCAGCTGGTTGAGCGCCCCGGAGAGCCGGCGCCGCTCCTCCTGGTTGAGAAACCCACCCCGGAAACGGTGGCTGTCCACCCGGGCGATGCCGCACAACAGGCGCGACAGCAGCGACTCCTTCGACATTTCGAGCGAGAAGAACGCCACCGGCTTGGACAGCTTCACGGCCACGTGCTGGGCGATGTTGAGGGCCAGGGCGGTCTTCCCCATGGAGGGCCGGGCGGCGATGATGATCAACTCGGCCGGCTGGAAGCCCGTGGTCATATCGTCGAGCTTGGTGAAGCCGGTCGAGAGCCCGCGCAGGCGTTTGCTGGGATCCAGGAAGGCGTTGATCCCGCCGGGAAACGACTCCACCACCTGCCGCGGATTCACTAGGCCGCCCCGCACCCGCGAGTCTCCCACCCGCAGGATCAGGTCCTCGGCGCGCCCCAGGATCTGGTCGATGTCGTCGCTGGCCTGGAAGCAGTCGCCCATGATCGTCTGCGACGTGTAGATGAGCTGTCGCAGCAGCGAATTGTCCTTGACGATCCGGCTGTAACTGTCTATGTTTTCAAAGCGTGGCAGGCCCTCGGTGAGCGAAGAGAGATAGGCCACTCCATCGCACGACTCCAGCTGGCTGTGCTTCATCAGCTCGTTGGCGATGGTCAGGTACTCGATCTTCTCCGAGCGCTCGTAGAGGTCCACCATCCGCGCAAAGATGCGGCGGTGTTTCTCAAGATGGAAGTCCTCGGCCGAGAGCACCCCGGCCACCTGGGAGAAGACGGTGTCGGATAACAGGATCGACCCCAGCACGAACTGCTCGGCCTCGGCATTGGCCGGCATCGTCCTTTCGAAGGCGTTACCAGTGGCAGTGGCAGGCATGGGCCGCAATCGGCAAACAGGGTTGAGGTTAGCCTATAAGCGGGTGGTTTAGTGAGCGAAAAATTACGGTGCGTGTTTGGAAGCTGTTAGGCTGTGAATCCCGAAAAATGTCCACAAATTTGCTATGTCTGCATCCTTTCCATCGGCGTTTCAACAACTTAGCCTGTGGAGCCAACTGTGGATAAATCCCCTTTCAGGCCCTTGCCAAGAGTGCGAAACAAGCCCTCTGTTACCAACGTGTTACGACGGCTCCGTTCTTTTACACACAACCAATTCACACGCATTCTGTTTGTAACAATATAGCAGAGTTTCGTAGCGAAGAAAAGGGGAAGATGACGAGCCCCGTGCGAGCCTAACCGGCGATCCGAACGGGGCCGGACGTCCCCGGTCCCGGCCGCCCCCAGTCAGCTTGGAACCTCGTCGCAAATCTGCGACGAGGTCGCCCCCCGCTCACCCTCCGGTTCGCCGAAGCTGCGTTCGGTTCCCAGGCCCCCGCCACGCCTCCGCGTAGCGGGCGGTGTATACTTCCAACTGCCCGGAAACCTGGAATGGAAGTCCGGGACGCGCCGGTCGCAGGGAGGTACGAATCATGCCAATCTCACCACCTAGGAAACTGCTGCTGGCAGCGCTGCTCCTTCTGCCGTTGGCGGCGCAAACGCCCCGCGCGGTTTCCGCCGCCGAGTTCGACCGCTGGATGTCGGAGCTGTCGAACTGGGGACGCTGGGGCCAGGACGACGAGCTGGGCGCCATCAACCTGATCACGCCGGCCAAGCGCCTGGCCGCCGCCCGGCTGGTTCGGGAGGGGGTGACCGTTTCGCTCTCCCACGACGCGGAGACGCAAACCGCCGCCGACAATCCCCGTCCGTTTGTCCACGAGATGCTGGCCCACGGCCGGACGCCGGACGTGCAGTCCCACAGCGACCAGTTCACCGTGGCCCATCACGGGCTGGCGCACACGCACCTGGACGCGCTGTGCCACTACTTCTATAAGGACCGGATGTACAACGGGATCTCGCGGAGCGAAGTCACCCCAAAGGGCGCCGGCCGGCTTTCCATTCACCGCCTGAAGAGCGGGATCTTCACGCGGGCCATTCTGGTCGATATCCCGCGGCTCAAAGGAGTCCCCTACCTGGAGCCCGGCACGCCGATCTATCCGGAAGACCTGGACGCCTGTGAGAAGTTCGCGCGGGTGAAGGTGCAACCCGGCGACGTTCTGCTGGTCCGCACGGGACGCTGGGCCCGGCGTACGGCCAAAGGCCCCTGGCCCGCCGCGGATCACTTGGCCGGCCTGCACGCCTCCTGCGTCCGCTGGCTCAAGGCCCGCGACATAGCGGTGCTGGGAAGCGACAGCGCCAGCGAGGTGAGGCCCACCGGCGTCGAGGGAATGCGCGGGCCGGTCCATACGCTCGTTCTGGTGGCCCTGGGAGTGCCCATCTTCGACAATTGCGATCTGGAGGAGCTGGCCAACGCCGCGAACCAGCGCCAACGCTGGGAATTCCTGCTGACTACGGCGCCGCTGGCGGTCCCGGGCGCTACCGGATCGGCGCTGAATCCGATTGCGGTATTCTAGCTCCCACCACCCGTGGCCCAGGGACCTGACTGCAAATTTGCAGTCAGGTTCGGTTCACAGAATCAGCGGCTCCTTTGCCGGCGCCGGTAGGCCACGGAGGCGAGCATCTGCTGGAAACGCGGATGGTCCCGGAGGCCCGCCAATTGGGGATCCCGGCGAAACCACTCTTCGCGGTCATCCCCCATGCGCACCGCCCGATCGAGCCACTCCAGGGCTTTGGCCGTCTCGCCGAGCACCGCATAAAACTCCGCCGCCAGCAGAGGCCCCAGGTAAGAGATTCCGGCATAGGCCTGGACCTGGTCGTCCATCTCGCGTAACCCTTCGGTCTTCTTGCGCTCCAGGGCGAGCAGCAGGGCCCAGGCCAGCCGCCCACGGTAGTTCTGGCGATGCCGAGCGTCCACGCGCTCGAGAGCCTCACGGGCCTTCGGAAGGTCGCCCGCATCCATGTAGATGCGAGCCAGGGCCCAGAGGGCGATGCGGCTGCTGGGATCCTGCTCCAGGATTCGTTCCATTTCCCGGATGGCGCCGGCCGTGTCGCCATGTTCCCGCAGCAGTTCCCCGAGATTCAATCGGCCCGGCCAAAATAGCGGCCACCGCTCAATAATGCGATTCGTCTGCTGGACGGCCTGCTCGTAGTCGCCGTTCGCGCGGTGGTACAGCGGGAGCCACATGTGGGCCGGCACGTCGTTGGGGTTCTCTTGCAAGGCCAGGGCGACCTCGCCGGGGACTCGCTCGTTGCGTCCCTGAAGGAGATAGACGCCTGCCAGGACGGTGTGGGAGTTGCCGCAACCGGGGTCGTCCTGCAAGGCTTGCCGGGCGCCCTCTTCCGCCTTGTAAAGCCAGCTCGGATCGTTGGAGTCGCCCTGATGAACCAGCATCACGTGCGTGAACGCATAGGAGGCTCGGGCGGCGGCAAACTTGGGGTCGAGCGCCAGCGCCCGCTCCAGCATCTGCCGCATCTGGGGAAGGTCATGGCGCGGCCCGCGCCCTGCGACCAACAGGGCTCGCTCGTAATACGTGTTCGCCTCCGTGTTGGTGGAGGGCCGGGCGCCGTCGCTGAGTCCCGGGCCGCCCGCGGGCGCCGCCGGCTTACCTCGCCACTGCCCACCCAGCCAGACCAGCGCGGCGGCGAGCGTCACCGCGCCAACGGCCCACCGCCAGCGCCGGCGGGAACCCTCCACGACTACGGGGACGGGGCTGGAAACCGCCGCGCCCGGCTGGATGGCCTCCAGGGCGGCGCGCACTTCACCCGCCCGCTGGTACCGCTCCCCGGCCTGCTTGGCCAGCAGGCGTTGAATTATGGAGGCCAGGCTAGGCGGGACCCGCGCCGGCAGCGGCGGGGCCGGGTCCCGGAGGATGGCGGAGGTGGTCTCGAACGCGGTCGTCCCTCGAAACGGCAACGTCCCGGTTGCGGCCTGATAGAGCATCACCCCCAGCGCCCACAGGTCGCCGCGCGCGTCGGCCGGCTCGCCGCGCAGAACCTCCGGCGCCATGTAGGACAAGGTGCCGGCCACCACGCCTGCTTCGGTCAGCGGCGCCTGGGTGCGCGTGGCCCCCTCCGCAGGCCCCTCGATCACCCGCTTGGCCAAGCCGAAGTCGAGCACCTTGGGCCGTCCTTCCGGTGTGATGATCACGTTGGCGTTCTTCAGGTCGCGATGCACCACGCCACGCTCGTGGGCGTGGGCCAAGGCATCGGCGATCTGCGCCCCATAGCGGATCACCGTATCCACCGGCAGCCCGTCGCCGGGGACCAGCGCACTCAGGGGCTCGCCTTCCACCAACTCCATGGCGATGTAGGTTTCCCCGTCGGCCACTCCGGCTTGGAAGATGGTGCAAATGTTGGGATGGTTCAACGCCGAGGCCGTCCGGGCTTCCCGCAACAAGCGCGCCCGGGCATTCTCGTCCACCTGCGCTTGCTCGCCCACCACCTTCAGGGCCACCGCGCGCTCCAGTTGCGTGTCGAGCGCCCGGTAGACGACGCCCATGCCCCCGGCGCCGATCTGCTCCAGGATCCGGTAGTGCGCCAGTGTGCGGCCCAGCATCCTCGTATCTTAGCGTATCCGCTGCTGGCGGCGGCAGTAGGACACGGACGCGAGCATCCGCTCTGCCGGGCGAGCAGGGATGGACCCTGATGGCGGCCTGGCCTCGTGACCGGACGGGAGCGCCGAGCGGTCTGCGGCGGGACTTCCAATCAGGGCGCGATCCGCGTGGTGTGACGCGCGGTCATCTGCCAGCTCTTTCCCGCCTTCACCCAGACTTGCAGCAGGTCCAATTCCAGCTTGGCCGGCGCGCCGTTCTGCATCACGTTGGCCAGCATCTTGCCGTGGACCACCGCGGTAGGGCCATAGACCTTCACATGAAACCCGGGCGCCACCTGAAAATCCGGCTTGCCCTTGACCAGAGCGGCGACGCACTCGGCCTTGTTCTCGTTCTTCGCGCTGGAGTGCACGTAGATCAGATCCGCGGAAAGCAGCTTATTCAGGGTGGCCTCGTCGCCCTTGCGCGCGGCGTCATTGAACTGCTGCAAGGCGCTGCGCACGGCCTGCTCATCGGACGCCGAACCATCGGCCGCCCCTGCCAAACCGCTTAACGCCAGGAGCAAAATGGTGTATCTCATAGATCTCCTCCCACCTTCTCTCTATCTCCGGTGAATCTGTACCAGGCCGCGGTCGATGGCGGCGAGGTTCGGCCTGCCGGCCAGCCCCATGCTGCGGGCGAGCTCGCTTTGCAGCATCGCCAGCACGGTCTGGACGCCCTCGGCGCCGTAGGCGGCCAGACCCCACAGCGGCGGGCGGCCCACCAGTACGGCGCGCGCGCCCAGGGCCAGCGCTTTCAAAATGTCGGTGCCACGCCGAAAACTGCCGTCCATCAGAATGGGAACCTTGCCGCCCACGGCGTCCGCAATCGACGGCAGCAGGTCGATGGGCGCCGCCAGACCGCCGGCGAAGCGTCCGCCGTGACTTGAAACCACCAGGCCCTGCACGCCTCTGTTTACCGCCGTCCCGGCCTCCTCGGGGCTCATGATCACTTTCAGCACCAGGGGGACCGCGAGCCCCTGCCGCAGGCGATCCACCCAGCTCCAGTCCATCGCGGGAAGACCTAGTGCAGGCAGTCGCGCGGGGTGGGGAGGCCCTGCCGCGCCGGGGGCTTGGTAGGGAGCGCCCACGGTGAGGCAGATCGCCCGGCAACCGGCCTTCACGGCCTGCTGCACCCGGCCGCGCACCGCCGTCACGCCGGCTTCAGGATATACCTGATACCATAGTGGCGTTTTGGCCTGGGCGGCGATCCGCTCGAAGGGGAGGCTGGAACGGCCGCTCACCACCACCGCCGTCTGAGCGGCGGACGCGCCGCGAACCGTGGCCGCCTCGCCCTCGGGATGGAACCGCTGCTGGTGCGCGGCCGGACCCACCAGAATCGGCGCAAACATCTTGTCTCCGAACAATTCGGTGGTGAGATCCATGTCCCGCACGTCGATCAGCATGCGCGGCCGGAAGGTCATGCGGTCGAACGCCCGGCGGTCGCTGCCGGCGATGACCGCGTAGACCGCGGCGGCCAGCCTGCGTTGGGCCATCGACTCGACTTCGAACACGTTCACCAGCTCCGCTCGGGGGGCGATCCGGCCGGGCGGCTCTCCGGCCAGCTCCTGGGCGCGCAGCAGCGGCGACCCGGCCACCAGCAACCCCAAGCCCTCCAAAGCCCGGCGCCGGCTGCAATGGGCCTTACTCATAGGAAGTTGGTCCTCACCGCGGTGCGATCGAGGGATGCTAGGGTCGGCCGTCCCACGTGAGCCAGGGCCAGGACCAGCTCCGCCTGCACGATTTCCAGAGTCCGCTGCACGCCCGGAGCGCCGTACGCCCCCAGGCCCCAGCGCGGCACGCGGCCCAGACAAACGGCTTTCGCGCCCAGGGCCAGCGCCTTCACGATGTCAGTCCCGCGCCGGAAACCGCTGTCGACCAGCACCGGAATCCGCCCGCCCACGGCGTCCACAATCTCCGGCAACACTTCCAGGCTGGACGGAGCGTAGTCGAGATAGCGCCCGCCGTGATTGGACACGATAATGCCGTCCACCCCGTGGTCCACCGCCAGGCGCGCGTCAGTCCCGGTCAGGATGCCCTTGAGTAGCAGCGGTACCTTCGTATAGGCGCGCAACTGCTTGACCGTGACCCAGCCGACATACGGCGTCTGGCCGCGCGTGCCGTAGCGCGTCAGGGGGACCTGCTCGGACCGGGAGCGCCGGGCCGAGCTCCCCAGGGCCCCGGCCGGCACGCCGCCCGTAAGATTTCGATTGTGCAGCACCCGCTCGCGGTGCGAGGTGTATTGGACATCCACGGTCAAGGCGACGGCGCGGCACCCGGCGGCCTGGGC
>JBGOUV010000382.1:0-6712 GCA_041477815.1 Terriglobia bacterium
ACGATCCCCGGCGCCACCAGGTGCAGCGCGTATGCCGCCACGATCGCCGCCACGGCGTGGACATACCGCCCCGTCCACACCAGCGGGATCCCGAGCAACGCCACTACCAACAACACGTACCGCAGCGGCAGGGTGATCTTCTCGTCCACGTAGTCCGCCCCGGTCATGAAGGCGTGGTGGTTTAACAGCAGCTCGTAGTTGCCGAGCCACACCCAGGCGGCCACCCCCACCAGCAGCAGCGCTCCTATCACCTGCAAGAACCCGGCGCTGGTCGCCCCCGGCAGCAGCAACGCGCTCGGGTCCATCTCGAACTGTTCCGGCAGTCCCCCCGACTGCCGCCAACGCCGGAAACGGTCCGACAACTGCCAGCCCCGCGCCGTGGCCCAGAACACCAGCACGCACAGGATGGCCAGCCCGAACAGGAACCCCAGTAGCTCCGAGAGGAACGGCAGATCGAACAGGTAGAAGGTGAGCGCCCGGCCGAACACCGGATCCTTCCAGGCGTCGGCCGGATGCGCGATTCCGCGCGACCCCGCATAGCTCATCACCACCCAGAAATCCAGGCTCGCCGCCAGCAACAGGGCCGGCAGCGCCAGCCCCGCCATCACCAGCTTGCCGTAAGCCCCGCCGCGCTGCGGCCGCACCCCCGAGAATCGCAGCCCCCGCGCATGAGCCAGCCACAGCGCCAGGTACACCACCAGGAACCCGGCGGCCGAGGGAGCAATCTTGTAAAGCAACATGCTCACCCAGGTCTCAACCTGGCCTACCTCCCGCCACCACTGGTAATCGATCAGGAAATCCGCAATCTTGCCGGACCCGAGCACCAGGAGCACGACCGCTCCCAGAACTACCCGCCACCGGAACTGCAGGCTCATGGCCGCACCTCCCAAACCTTGCGTCCGTCGACGATCGTCATGACCGGACCTCCCCGAAACCGCCGCCCGTGGAACGGCGTGTTGCGGCTTTTCGACTGCGATTGGTTGGCGTCAAACGTCCATTCTCGTTCCGTGCTGAAGATGGTGAGGTCCGCCGCCGCCCCTATAGTTAGCGTCCCCCGCTCGAGCCCCAGCACCCCGGCCGGACCCGTGGTGAACAGCTCTACCAGGCGCCCCAGCGGGATACGGCCCGGATGCACCAGTTTCTCCAGGCTCAATCCCACTGCTGTTTCCAGGCCCGTGATGCCGAACGGGCAGAGCTCGAACTCCTGCATCTTGATACTGCCAGTATGCGGCGCGTGATCGGTGGCGATGGCGTCCACCACGCCGGCGGCGATCGCGTCCAGGGCCGCGCCCGTGTCGCAGTGCGTCCGCAGCGGAGGCTTCATCTTGTAGTTGCTGTCGTAGGGAATCAGATCGTCGTCGGTGAGCGAGAAGTGGTGGGGCGTAACCTCGCAGGTCACCGCGAGACCCAGCCGCCGCGCCTCGGCCACCATGGCGATGGAGTTTCGCGTGGAGATGTGGGCAATATGTACGCGCGCCCCGGTGACCTCGCTGAGGATGATGTCCCGCGCCACCATCACCTCTTCGGAGCACGCCGGAATCCCCCGCAGCCCCAGCCGCGTCGACGCCACCCCCTCGTGGATATCGCCGCCGGAGCTCAGGTTCAGGTCCTCACAGTGGTCGATCACGGTCAGGCCGAACGACTTGGCGTACTCCATGGCCCGCCGCATCACCCGCGAGTTCATGACCGGTCGCCCATCGTCCGAAATCGCCACCGCCCCGGCCTCTTTCATGGCCCCGATCTCGGCCAGCTGCTCCCCCGCGCTCTCCTTGGTGATAGCCCCGATGGGAAACACGTTGACCACGGCGCTCCGCCGCGCCCGTTCCACGATGAAGCTGGTTACCGTGGCGCTGTCGTTCACCGGGATGGTATTGGGCATGCAGCAGATCGACGTAAAGCCCCCGGCCGCCGCCGCCCGCGAGCCCGTCTCGATGGTCTCAGCGTGCTCGATCCCAGGCTCGCGCAGGTGCACGTGAATGTCGATGAACCCCGGCGCCACCACCAGGCCGGTCGCGTCCACCCGCTCCGCATCGCCGGCCTCGATCTTCGGCCCCACGGCGGCGATCCGGGCGTTCTCCACCAGCACGTCCCGCACGGCGTCCAGCCCGCTCGCCGGATCGATCACCCGGCCATTCTGTATCAGCAGTCTCACGGTCCGGCCACCTGTTCCAAGACGGCCATGCGGATGGCCACTCCGTTCTCCACCTGGTTGAGGATCGCCGAATTGGAGGAGTCGGCGACGTCGGAGGCGATTTCCCGGCCCCGGTTAATGGGTCCCGGATGCATCACGATCACGTTCGGCCGCGCCAGCCGCAAATGCTCCCGCCGCAGGCCGTAGAACTGGAAGTATTCCGTCTTCGGAAACGTGGTCTCGTGCTGCCGCTCGAGCTGCACGCGCAGCATCATGACGACGTCCGCGCCGGCGACCGCCTCGTCGATCTTCGTGGTCAGGGTGATCCCCGGAGCGAGCTGCTGGAGCGCCGCGGGCAACAGCGGCGCGGGGCCGCACAGCACCAGCTCCACCTGATACTTCGACAGCAAGTGAATATTCGACCGCGCCACCCGGCTGTGGGCGATGTCGCCAATGATGGCCACTCGCAGCCCCTCCAGGCTGGGCCGGTGGTCCAGGATAGTGAGGGCGTCGAGCAAGGCCTGCGTGGGATGCTCATGCGTCCCGTCGCCGGCGTTGATGATGGGGATATTCAGCAAGCGGGCCAGGAAATGAGGCGCCCCGGACGCCGAATGCCGCATGACGATGGCGTCGGGCCGCATGGCCGCCAGGGTGTTCAGCGTATCGACCAGCGACTCGCCCTTGGACAGGCTCGACCCCTGCGCCGAGATCGACACCGTATCGGCCCCCAGCCGCTTGGCCGCGATCTCGAAGCTGGTCCGGGTCCGCGTGGAGGCCTCGAAGAACAGGTTGACGATGGTTTTGCCGCGCAGCGTGTCGAGTTTCTTGACCGACTGCGCCTGCATAGGCTGAAACTGGCGACCCCGGTCCAGCAACTTCTGGATGTGGTCGCGGCTGAGCTCTTCGATGCCGAGCAGCCCGGAAGCCATGAAGGTAAGCTCTACGATAGCACAGTGGCTAGTCGTCCACCTTTTCCACCAGCAGCACCTTCTCCTGCCCGTCGATCTCCTCCAGCTTCACCTCGATGATCTCGTTATCGGCGGTATCGACAAACTTGCCCACGAATCGCGCCTCGATGGGCAGTTCCCGGTGCCCCCGGTCGATCAGGACGCAGAGCTGTATCCGTCCGGGCCTCCCCTTGTCGAACAAGGCGTCGAGCGAGGCCCGCGTCGTCCGGCCCGTATACAGCACGTCGTCCACCAGCACCACGTCGATGCCGGTGATGTCAAACGGGATGTCGGTGGAGTTCAGCACCGGCTTCGACCCCACCGTCGACAGGTCGTCGCGGTAGAGGTTCATATCCAGGACCCCCACCGGTATCTTGCGGTGCTCGATCTGCTCGATCTTGGCGGCCAGGCGCTGGGCCAGCGGCACCCCGCGCCGTCTCACCCCGATGAACGCCAGCTTCTCCAGAGCGGGGCTCTTTTCGATGATTTCGTGCGCCAGCCGCACCAGGGTGCGATCGATCTCCGAGGCGCTCATCAACTGGGTTTTCTCGCGGATCACGCGTTTACGATACCATAGCGCGTAGGCAAACCGACTACGATCCAGGGACCGGGCGGCGTCCACCGAATACAGCCAGCTCGAACGCCTTGAAATAACAGTCCACGTCAGCAAAGCCGATCCGGCGCAGCCAGCGGCACTGTGCTTCTACCGGAGCCAGGATGTTGGCGGCTTTGTCGGGCCGGTAGTGGTAGCGGGAGGCCACTTGACGGCGCGACTGGTCGGAGTGACGGCGGTGGAGGGCGTCGATCATGTAGTCGTCCCACACCGACTCAACCTCGGGGCTCGGCGACGACACGTGCTCGATGTTCAGAAACCACCCGTCGGGGCGCAGCAGCTCGAAGATCTGGCCATAGATCGCGCGTTTGCGCCGGTCGGGCTGGTGGTGGATGGAGAAACCCGACACTACCGCGTCGAACGGGGAGTCGGATTGGACGGAGTCGGTCCAGGAGACCTCACCGTAGTCGGCGTGGACGAAGCGCAGGCGCCGCGCGTGAGGCCGCAACCGCTCGCGGGCCGCCGCCAGCATGGGCTCGGAATAGTCGAGCAGGACGCCCCTTGCTCTGGGATGGCGGCTCAGAATCGCGGCTGCGAGGATACCGTCGCCGCAACCTAAATCGAGGAACGCTCGGACCGGCCGCCGGATCAACCGCAGCATCACGTCGATCTGTTCAGCGGCCAGGGGGACGGCCCCGCGCACGCTCTCCAGATAGGTCGCGACCACCGCGGCCGACTGCCAGACCCGGCTCATGAAGCCGGCTTGAAATACAGCACCATGCCGGCGCCCACGGCCGCGAACAAGAAGCCGAGATACAGCATGGGACTCGGCGCGGTCTTCGGCGGATGGGTCACCATGGAGTACAGGACGTTCACCACGGGCGCCCCGCCAAACACGAGCGGCATGACGTAGGTGGGTACTCCGCCGGTCCGGAACGACCAGATGATGCACACCGCCCCCAGCGCGCCGAGCGCCCCAGCCACGGTGGCGCCGATGGTGCCCGCGGAGTTGAATCCCTTCAAGCCGCCCTGCGACGCCAGGGCGATTAACGGCACCAGGATGGCGATGCCGAAGTAGGCAATCCCCACGCACAACAACGCCCGCAGCGGATTTCCCAACTGCACCTGGCCCTTATGCAGCAGGGGCCCGTACATACCCCAAGAAAGAACGGCGCCTAGAACGAACACAACCCAGGTCATAGATTTTTGCCTCAAAACGTGAGCCGCAGCCCCAACTGGATCTGCCGCGCGGAAGTTATCGTGGAGCGGATCCGGCCGAGCGAAGCTACCGGAGGTTCATTGTCGCGCTCTCCGGCGAAGGCCGTCAATGGGGGGGCCGCGAAATTGGCGCGGTTGAACAGATTGAAGGCCTCCGCCCGGAACTGCAGATTGGCGTGTTCCCGCACCCGGGTGTTCTTGATCAGGGCCAGGTCGACGGTCCGCAGAGCGGGGCCGATCAGCGCGCCGCGTCCCAGGTTGCCCAGGAATCCGGCGGGCGGCAGCACGAAGGCGGCGGGATCGAAGTAGCGATCGGGATCTCCCCGGACGGCGCTCTGGTGGGTGCGTCCGGGCGCCATGCTCACGCGGTCGAACCCGATCCCAGGCCCCAGCGACGGCGCCCACAGCGAGCGCGAGCGGTTCCGCTGCACGAACACGGTGAGAGGGTTGCCGCTGCTCACGCGGGTGATGCCGGCCAGTTGCCAGCCGCCGTACCGCCGCTTCCCGGCGAAGGGCAGATCCCAGGCGGCGTTCATGACCCAGTTGTGCTTGGCGTGATAGTCGGCCAGGCCTTTGTTGTAGCTAAAGCCCGGGAACTCCGGGAACGCCGAGGTGGTCCCGTTGGTGGCGTCGGAGAAGAAGGTGGAAGCCTGGGTCGTATCAATATTGCGCGAGAACGTGTAGGACGACTGGAAGCCGAGTCCCCGGCTGAAGCGTTGGCGCACCTCGAATAACAGGGCGTTATACCAGGAGTTGCCGTCCGAGCTTTTCAGCTCGATGGTGGCGAAGGCTGGATTCAGGCGGGGCGCGCCCATGGGGAAGTACAGGCTCCCGTCGGCCAGCCGCTGCGGCGTGGCGATGTTGACGTCGTTCGTCCGCAGCAGGTGAACGCCCCGCGCGCCGGCGTAGCCGATGGTCAGCGCCGTCTCCCGCCAGATCTGCCGCTGCACATTGAGGTTCCACACGTGGACGTTGGGGTTCTTGATGTTCCACTCCACCGGCCGGATGGTATTGCCGGTCCCGCGCTCGAAGGGCGGCGACGGGAACGTGGGACTGGTAATGCTGATGCGCGGCGTGGCCGGCGGGTTGGTGACCGTGACGATGAGGGTCTGCTGGTTGTTGGTGTTGAAGAACCAGCCGTAGCCGCCGCGCACGGAGGTCTTGCCGTCACCAAAGACGTCCCAGGCGAAGCCGACCCGCGGCGAGATGTTCTTCTTGGTAGGGTTTTGATACAGTTGCCCGGTTACCGGGGCCGGATCGGTGAGACGCAGCAAGGCCGAGTCGCGCCCGTAGATATCGACGGGCTGCGTGGAGAACTCGTAGCGCAGGCCCAGGTTCAGGGTCAGGCGCGGGCGGATCTTGACGTCGTCCTGGACGTAGAAGCCGAACAGGGTGAAGCGCCAGTAGCGGTCCAGGGCGCCGGTGGGGGTCAGGCCCAGGAAGCGCTGCGGCTGGTTCAGCAGGAAGCTCCGCAGATCGCCGAAGGTGTAAATGCCCAGGCTGAACGTGGGATTATACATGTTGTCCTGATACCGCTCGGCCAAGCCCCCGACCTTTAAGAGGTGGCGGCCGCGGATCAGCACCAGACCCTCCTCGACTCCGTACACGTTCTGTATGAGCGAGAGGTTCACCGAGCTTTGCGGGCCGAAGCGGGGCAGACCGCCGATGTCGATGGCTCCCAGCAGGGTGCGGCCGGGGATGAACGGCGGTAAGGGACGCGACGTGTTGGCCTGGACGTCCTGGTGGAGGCGGGTGCGGCTGAAGCCGGCGCGCAGCGTGTTCAGGGTCTGGGGCGAGAAGGTGTGGCGCAACTCGGCGGTGACGAACTGGTTGCGCGAGACGAACGCCCGGGGAAACTGCGGG
>JBGOUV010000105.1:0-17277 GCA_041477815.1 Terriglobia bacterium
CCCAGCGCTTCTCGGGCGACGAGCAAGGCCACGTGAAGAAGCTCCGCGGCATCCGCCTGGAGTGGACCCCCAACCGCAGCCAGATGCGCGAAGTCCCCGGCTCCGAGTTCGAGCTGGAGGTGGACCTGGTCCTCCTGGCCATGGGCTTCCTCGGCCCCGTCCAGGAAGGTCTTATTAAGGACCTGGGCCTGGAGCTGGACGGCCGCCAAAACATTAAGGCGGATACCAATACCTACCAGACCAGCGTCCCCAACGTCTTCGCCGCCGGCGACGCCCGCCGCGGCCAGGCCCTGGTGGTGTGGGCCCTGGCCGAAGGCCGCCGCGCCGCCCGCGCCGTCGATCTATACCTGATGGGCTCCACCAAGCTGCCGGGGTAACAGCTCACGCCCCTTGACACGGGGTCTACCCTGGAAGTATGGCCGACCATGACAAGCTGAACCGCCGCACCTTTCTCGGCGCCACTGCCCTGGTGCCCACGATTCTGCCGGCCGCCGCGCCGCCGGTGACCTACAAATCCCCCGCCGGGAATGACATTCCCTTCCGCCGGGCGGACCTATATGCCGGGGGCCCGGTCCGTACCTTCACCGGGCAGCAGCTCGCGCAGATTGCGTTTCCGCTGGGGGGGATCGGCACCGGGACGGTGTCGCTGGGCGGGCGGGGGGATCTGCGGGATTGGGAAATCTTCAACCGGCCAAACAAGGGATGCAAGCTGCCGTTCACGTTTGTGGCGATTCGGGCGGGCGGCGTGACGCGCGTGGTGGAAGCCGCGATGCTGCCGCCGTATACCGGCGACCGGGGCTTGCAGCGGTCGACGGCGGCGGGGTTGCCGCGCCTTGCCGGAGCCCGGTTTCGGGGGGAGTATCCGTTCGCGCGGATCGATTTTGAGGATGCGGATCTGCCGGTCGCGATCAGCCTGGAGGCGTTCAATCCCT
Organism: Terriglobia bacterium; assembly: GCA_041477815.1. Classification (GTDB taxonomy): domain Bacteria; phylum Acidobacteriota; class Terriglobia; order Bryobacterales; family JACQDG01; genus JBGOUV01. The sequence continues at coordinate 933 of JBGOUV010000105.1, forward strand.
TCATTCCGCTGGAAGCCGATGACTCGGCGTTGCCGGTGGCGATCCTGCGCTATACGGTGAAGGCGAAGCGGGAGACGGACTGTTCGCTGGCGTTTTCATTGTTCAATCCGATCGGGAAGACTACCGGGTACGAACGGGTGGCGGCGGTGCGGCGGTCGCTGGCGGACCTGGGGAAGAACGTCAACGAGCGCATCGCCGGAGATGGGTATCAGGGAATTCTATTGCGGTCGGAGAAGTTCGCGGCCGGCGACCCGCGGTTCGGGACCATGGCGCTGGTGACGACGGCGGCGGACGCTTCGTGGCTGGCGCGGTGGGATCAGGGATCGTGGTACGACGATATGCATAGGTGGTGGGATGAATTTTCGGCCACCGGACGGTTTGGCGACCCGAATGTGGGGCCGCCGTCAGCAGAGGGGTTCTCGGATCTGTGCACCTTGGCGCCGCGGTTCACCGGGTCGGCGACGGTGACTTTCGTGCTGGCCTGGCACTTCCCGGTGGTGGAGAATTACTGGAACCGGGAGCAGCAGGTGCGGGGCCAGCGGCTGCGGACACGGTACGCCGAGCGGTTTGCCGACGCTCGGGCGGTGGCGGAGTACGCGCTGAAGAATATGGACCGGCTGGAGGGCTGGACGCGGAAGTTTCACGGGGCCTTCTTTGGATCGACGCTGCCGGCGGCGGTGCTGGACGCGGCTTCGAGCCAGGCGTCGATTTTGCGGACTACCACCTGCCTATATCTGGAGGGGAAGGCGTTTCATGCCTTCGAGGGGTCGGACGACCAGTCGGGGTGCTGCCCCATGAATTGTACCCACGTGTGGAACTACGAGCAGACGCTGGCCCATCTGTTTCCGGAGCAGGAGCGGTTCATGCGCCAGACCGACTTCCGGCACAACCTGCGGCCGGATGGGAGCATGGCCTTTCGCACCCTGATCCCCTTGGGCGAGACCCTGTGGAACTTCAAGCCGGCGGCGGACGGACAGATGGGCTGCGTGCTCAAGGTGTACCGCGAATGGCAGATTTCGGGCGACGACGAGTTTGTGCGGGCGTTGTGGCCGGAAGTGAAGCGGGCGCTGGAGTATGCCTGGACCCAGTGGGACGCCGATCGGGACGGCGTCATGGAGGGGGAGCAGCACAATACCTACGACATCGAGTTCTACGGGCCGAATACCATGATGGGGACGTTCTACCTGGCGGCGCTTGCGGCGGCGGCGAAGATGGGGACCGCCGTGGGCGATACGGCGGCGGCGGAGCGTTACGAGGAGCTGTACCGGCGGGGGGCGAAGAACCTGGACGAGACCTGCTGGGACGGGGAGTTCTACATCCAGAAGTACGACGAGGCGAAGCATACCAAGTATCAGTATGGGAAGGGCTGCCTGTCCGACCAGTTGCTGGGGCAGTGGTTCGCCACCGTGGCGGGCCTCGGATACGTGCTGCCGCGGGAGCGGGTGCGGCAAACGCTGGGGTCCATCTACCGGCACAATTTCCACTCCGGATTCCGGGCCTTCGCCAACCCCCAGCGGATTTACGCCCTGGGGGATGAGAAGGGACTGCTGCTGTGCTCCTGGCCGAAAGGAGGGCGGCCGGCGATCCCCTTTGTATACTCCGACGAGGTGTGGACCGGAATCGAGTACCAGGTGGCGGCGCACCTGATCTACGAGGGGCTGGTGGACGAGGGTCTGGCCATCGTGAAAGGAGTGCGGGACCGCTACGACGGGCTGCGGCGGAACCCCTGGAACGAGATCGAGTGCGGCAACCACTACGCGCGGGCCATGGCGAGCTGGGCGCTGGTGCTGGGGTTGAGCGGATATCTATACTCGGCGCCGGAGAAGCGGCTGCGGTTCGCGCCGCTGGTGAACAAGGACCGCTTCCGGTGTTTCTACTCGACCGGCGCCTCGTGGGGCGTGTTGTCGATGGCCGGAAAGACGGCGACGGTAGAGGTGTTGTACGGGAAGCTGGAGCTGGCGGAGCTGGTTCTGCCGGCGGCGGGGGAGTCGCGCACCACCGTGACCCGGGGGACGCGGGCGGCAGCGGCCACCAGCAGGATGGAGAACGGCGAGCTGCGCGTGAAGCTGGACCCGCCGGTGACCGTGGAGGCGGGGGACAAGCTGCGGGTGCGGATGGGATAGCGGACAAAGCGGATCAACCCGGCCCTGTTTAATTTTCCTTGAACCGCCGGGTGCGGGCCTCCATACTGTAAGGGAGAGGACACTTATGAACGGGATTATTCCGGCGGTAATCACCCCTTTTGATGCAGAAGAGCGGATCGACTATGGGGCGTTCGGGCGGATCATCGACCACCTGATCGGGGCGGGCGTCCACGGGTTGTTTTTCGGCGGCGGGCAGGGTGAATTCTTCTCCCTGACGGGCCTCGAGCGGCGGGTCATGATGCGCGAGGTCACGACCCTGGTGGCCCGGCGCGTGCCGGTGTACGTGGGCGTAGGGGCGGTCACGACTCGCGAGTCGGTCGAGCTGGCCCAAGCCGCCGGCGACGCCGCTGCCGATTACGCTGTGGTCATTACTCCCTACTACCTCAAGCCCAGCCAAGCGGAGCTCCTGGAGCACTACCTGGCGATTTGCCGGCACTCGCCGGCGCCGGTGGTGGCCTACAACATCCCGGAGCGGACGGGCGTGGAGCTGAAGCCTCAGACGGCCCGGCGCCTCGCCGAGTTGACGGACCGCTTTGTGGGACTGAAGGATTCGAGCGGAGACCTGGCGCAGTTTCAGGAGTTCGTGGACATCGGGCGGCAGGTGGGGCGGCCCATCGACGTGTTCATGGGGCGCGACCACATGATCCTGCCGGGGTTGGATATGGGGGGCGCGGGGGCGGTGTCGGCGTGCGCCAACGTTATCCCGCGCGTGTTTGTGGAGTTGTATGAAGCCTGGCAGCGCGGCGACCGGCGTCTGGCCGAGACCCTGCAGGAGCGGGCCAAGCCGCTGCGGATGGCCTTCTCGATGGGCACGTTCCCGGTGGTGGTGAAGGAGGCCATGAAGCTCGCCGGGTTGCCGGCCGGGGATTGCCGGCGTCCGGTGACGAACCTGTCGCCGGAGGAGCGGGAACGGCTGCGGGCGATTGTGGAGGAGGTGCTGGAGGTCAGGACGCGAAGCGCGGCATAAGGTTGTACAATAGCCCCCCAAGGGGGGTGTGTCATGAGATTCGCGCTGCTGCTGGGCTTCCCGCTCTTGGTGTTCGCCCAGGAATATCGCGGCACCATACTCGGCCGCATCACCGACCCCACCGGCGCGGTGGTGGTCGGGGCGTCCATTCAGGTCATCAATGCCGGTACCGGCGTCGCTACCGGCACCAACTCGAATGACCAGGGCAACTACCAGGTTCCCTTCCTGCTCCCCGGCGATTACAAAGTCACCGTCGAGCACCCCGGCTTCAAGAAGGTCGAACGGCCGGACACCCGCGTTTCGATCAACTCCCAGGTGACGCTCGACTTCAGCCTGGAGGTCGGGGCCGCCGCCGAGACCGTTACCGTCACCGCCAACGCCCCGCTGCTCACCACCTCCAGCGCGGATCTCGGCCAGGTAGTCGACAACGCCTATGTCGGCGGCATCGCCGTCAGCCTGTCCCGCAACGTCATCAACCTCACGCGGCTCGCCCCCGGCGTGACCGCCTCCGGCACCGGCACCTACACCTCGAACGCCCAGAGCGACCAGAGCATCTCGGGCGTCGGCTCCACCCGCGGCCGCAACGAGTTCATGGTCGATGGCATTCCCAATACCGTTCCCCAAGGCGGTGGCCTGATCGTCTTCGTCCCCTCCATGGACTCGGTCGAGGAGGTCAAGGTCCACACCACGCTGTTCGACGCCGCCTACGGCCACTCCAACGGCGGCGCCGTCAACATCACCACGCGCGGGGGCACCAATCAGCTTCACGGCGCCGCTTACGACTACAAGCGCTGGCGGTCGCTCAACGCCAACAGTTGGACCAACAACCGCCTCGGCCTCCCCAAGCCTCCGGTCGATTACAACCAGTGGGGCTACACCGTCGGCGGGCCGATCCGGCGCAACCATACCTTCTTCTCCACCTCCCTCGAGCGCGACAATGACGCCCGCGAGCTCACCCGCCAGGGCCGCGTGCCCAGTGAGGCCGAGCGCAATGGGGACTTTTCCCAGACCCTCACCCGGGTCGGCGCCGCCCCGCTCGCCGTTTACGACCCGACCTCCGGCACGCCGCGACAACCCTTTGCCGGCGCCCGCATCCCCGCTTCCCGCATCACACCGATTGGTGGTGCAGTCATCAAGCTCTGGCCCGCTCCGACCATCTCCGGCGCCACCCAGATCGGCCGCATCAACTGGGCCAACACCGGCATCTACGCCGTCAAGCAGACGCAGAACAGCGTCCGCATTGACCACATCCTCTCCAACCGCCAGCGGCTTTTCGGCCGGTTCAGCCACATGCGCCGGTCGCAGGATCCCGACATCCTGTTCCCGGGCTTGTTCGACGTGGACGGCAGCTCGAGCGACCTCAACATCGACCGTCGCCACTTCATCAACTTCGCCCTCGACGACACCTACACCTTCTCGCCGAGCTTCATCGGCTCCCTCCGGTACGGCCTGGCTCGCCGCGCCACCACCAACGATCTGGGCGCCGTCGGCTTGGACCCCGCCCCGCTCCGCCTGCCCGAGATCATCCTGCGCAACCAGCGCGTCTCCGGCTACCCCATCTTCCGGCTGGGCGAAGGCATCCCCTCCGTCGGCACCAGCTCGAGCAAGGAGGCCAACGAGCTCCACGCGCTGCAGGCGAATTTCAACAAGCTCGCCGGCCGCCACAGCCTCAAGTTCGGCGTCGACTACCGGCTGGTCCGCTGGAACCGCCTGTCCCAGGGCAACCAGGCCGCCGGCGACTTCACCGTCACCCCCGTCTTCACCCAGGCCGACCCGTTCACCAATTCCTCGGCCGACCGCACCGGCAGCGCCATGGCCTCGCTATTGCTGGCGGCCGCCAACTCCGGCTCTATCGGCTACAACAGTCCGCTGTCGCTCCAGAACCACTATCTGGCCGGGTTCGTCCAGGAGGACTGGAAGGTCAACTCGCGCCTGACGCTCAACTTCGGCGTCCGCTACGAGCTGGAAACTCCGTACACCGAGCGCTACAACCGCGTCAGCTACGGCTTGGACCGCGGCGCCCGGCTGCCGCTCCAGGTTCCCGGCCTCGACCTGCGCGGCGGGATCCTGTTTGCCGGCGTTGACAACCGCTCCCGCTACGAAGGCAGCACCGACCTCAACAACTTCGGTCCCCGCTTCGGCTTCGCTTTCAGCCTCCACCCCAAGACCGTGCTGCGCGGCGGCTACGGCCTGTTCTACAGCGGCCAGTCGTACAATACCGGGTTCCTCGGCGACGTCGGCGCGTTCAACGCCAGCACCCCCTACGTCGGCTCCATCGATGGCGGGGCCACCCTGTTCACCACGCTCGCCAACCCCTTCCCCAGCGGGCTGCGCGATCCCCAGGGCGCAGCCAGCGGGCTGCTGGCCCAGATCGGCGACAGCCTCAGCTTCTTCGACGACCGGCGCGTCTCGCCTTACAACCAGCAGTGGCAGTTCAGCATCCAGCGCGAGCTGCCCTCCCAGATCCTGGTCGAGGCCGCCTATATGGGGATGCTGAGCCTGAAACAGTTCGAGAGCTTCGACCTGAACGAGAAGCCCGACCGCTTCCTCGCCCAGGGCGCCGCCGAGAACACGCGCGTGCCCAACCCGTTCCTCGGCGTGTTCCCGGCCACCTCCACCCTCGGTACCGGCTCCACCATCATCCAGCGCCGCCTCTGGCCCGCATTCCCGCAATTCACCAGCCTCACCGTGCAGGGGGCCAACACCGGCCGCGCCATCTACCACGCCCTCCAGCTCAAGGTGGAGAAGCGCCTCACCCACGGCCTGAATTTCATCTGGACCTACACCAACTCCAAGCTCCTCGACAACTACACCACCAGCATCATCAATGCGCGCCACTACCGCACGGTCTCCGAGTTCGATCAGGCCCAGGTGAGCCGGCTGGCGTGCACCTACCAGCTTCCGTTCCGCTCGGGCCACCCGGTCGGGCGGCGCGTGGTGGAGGGCTGGTCGCTCGGCGGCTTCATGACCCTGGCATCGGGATTGCCGCTGGGCATCAGCCAGACCAATGGCCGCCCCCTCCGCCTCCGCAACGCCGCCAAGAGCGGCTCCATCGTCAACCGGCTCAACGCTTACTTCGACACCACCGCCTTCGCGCCGCTGCCCAACCAGTACACGGTTTCGCCCGAGCCGCCCTACCTCGACGAGCTGCGCGCCCCCGGCACGCGCTCCCTAAGTCTGTCGCTCATCAAGGTAGTCCAGATCCGGGAGCGGCTGCGCGCGGAGATCCGCGTCGAGTCCACCGGCTTCACCAACACCCCCAACTTCGACGCCCCCGGCACCAACATGTCCAACGCCGCGACCTTCGGGGTGATCAACTCCGCCGGCGGCTCGCGGTCGATGCAGATGGGCTTCCGGATGATGTTCTAACGAAGGGTGCGGGCGTCGATGGTATGGCCCAGGAGGTTGTCGCGGGTCTGCGCGGCGGTGAGGCGCTGGAGTCGGGACTCGAGGCGGCGGGCGTCGCGCGCGCGCTTGTTGCGCCGCAGGGCCTGGGCGTAGTCGGCCAGAAGAGTCGCCACTACGGGGTGGTGGGGACCCAGCGTGGATTCGCGGAGTTCGAGGGAGCGGCGGTAGAGGGGTTCGGCGGCGGGGAACCGACCCTGCGCGTTGTAGAGGTTGGCCAGGTTGTGGAGAATGGCGGCTTCGACGGCGGGATCGGGCGGGACCACGGCGTCGAGGGCGCGGCGGTGGAGGGCCTCCGCCTCGTCGTAGCGCTGCTGGAGGTGGCAGAGGCGGCCGAGGTTGGTGAGGACGGCGGCCCGCTCCTCGGCGTAGCCCTGCGGGTAGCGGTCCCAGATGGCCAAGGCGCGGCGGTAACCGGCTGCTGCGGCGACGAGGTCGCCCGTTTCCTGGTGCACGCGGGCCAGGGTGTTGAGGGTGCGGGCCACCTGGGGATGGTCCGGGCCGAACAGCGATTCCTTGAGGGTGAGGGCTTGCTGGAGGTGGCGCTCGGCGGTGGTGTATTGACCGTAGAAGCGGTGGATCTCTCCCAGGTTGTGGAGGATGGCGGCGGCGACGCCGTTGGGAGGGGTCAGGGCGAGGGCCTGCTCCAGGAGGGTGCGGGCTTCGGCGTAGCGGCCTTCGCGGCGGTCGAGCTCGGCGAGGTTGTTGAGACTGAGGGGATCGGCCGGCAGGAGAAGCGCCATTATCAGACCGATCGGTCTGTTTCTAGCGCTAAAAAAATTACGCGCGGAGAGTGGAGTCGACATATTGGGTCAGGTGGTCGGCGATGGCGTTGATGAACCCGGCGTCGTCGTAGAGTTTGCTCAGCATGAGTCCGCCTTCGAGGGCGGCAGTGAGCAGGGTAGCGATCTGTTCCGGGTCGGAGCCGGTGCGGAGCTCGCCGCGTTCGATACCTTTGGCGACTACGGTACGGAGCAGGCCGCGGAACTGATCCATAGCCTGGCGGGCGTGGCGGCGGAGGGCGGGGTTGCCATCGTCGCTCTCGATGGCCGTGTTCATGATGGGGCAGCCGCCGGGGACGGGGGGATCGGCGGCGTAGTTGCGAAAGACGCCGAGGACGGCGAGGAGGCGGTCGGCGGCGTGGCGTTTGCCGGCCAGGGCCACTTCGAAGCGCTTGGCCGCGATGCTGACGGCGGTGTCGAAGGCCTCGACGGCGAGCTGCTCCTTGCTGTCGAAGTGGTTGTAGATGCCGCCCTTCTGGAGACCGGTGGCGCGCAGGACGTCGGCGAGGGAACTGCCGGAGTAGCCCTTCTGGTTGAAGACACGAGCGGCGCGGAGGAGGATGTGCTGACGGGTTTGCTCGCCCTTGCGCACGGTTTACAGAACCGACCGGTCGGTCTATTTCAGGATAACACAGAGGAGGTGCGGGGGCAAGGGAAAAGAGGGGTTTACTGGGGCCGGAGTCCGTCCTGACTGGAGATCAAGGAGTCGAAGATGGCTAGAACCTGCTTGCGATAGCCGTAGAGGCTCCGGAGGGACTCGCGGAAGGGGGCCTCGCAGTCGCGCCGGCGCATCCAGCGGGCGAAGACCTCGTCGGGAACGTCGATATCGCGCCGGAGCTTCTCGGGGTGGTGCCCGCGCAGGAAGAGGCCATAAAAGAACGCCGCTTCGCGTTGGGGCGACTGCTGTTCGGGCGCTTTCATAAACACATCCGACGGGCCGGGGAGGCCGCCTCGGCCCGAGGATATGACAGTATAAACAGGACGGGCGGCCGGTGCAAGCCCTCAGTTTATCGTATGTCAACGGTCATTAGAAATGTCCCCATGTTTCGCCTCAGTAGAAATGTCCCCTTTTTTGCAAGTGCTCTGGCGCCGCGAAGCCAGGGATGGGGTGCAGGGGAAGGGGGCGGCGGTTGAGCCCCCTTCCCCTGCTCAGCACGACAGAAACCGGGCTTCTCATTAGGGCCGGTTCCCTACGTTGCCGGTCATCACCGACCTCCGCCAGGGATGATTCGGCGCCGGCCGCGGCCGCTGGAGGAGTCGCCGCGGGGCGATTTGCAGCCGCTTCTGCGGCCGCTCCGCCAGTTCGTGCCAACGCAGTTTCTGATCCTTCCACAGCAAGGTCAGCGAGCCATCCCGGTGCTCGCGGACGATGACCCTGCTGCCGGCCTGCACCGGCGCCTGCTGCCCTTTCGCTTCGATCTGCAGCCACCGACAGGCGTATTGCACCACCCAGTCCTGGCTGACTTGACGCTCCTGCTCCAGACAGAATACCTGTTCCAGGTCCAGGCGTGGCGGCACGCGCAGATGATAGTCGGCACTCTCTTTAGCCGCCACGCTATAGCGCGCGTTGTGCTGCGCTCGGTAGCTCCCCATCAGAAACTCGTTGGCCGCCTCATAGTTGTCCAGGCCTTTCAACCGCCTCTTCTTGATCAGCCGGTCCTGATGCGTCCCATGTCCTCGCTCCACCCGCCCTTTCGCTTGCGGCGAGTGAGCCCCGATCAACTCGATCCCCAACTTCGCGCACATCCCTCCAAACTGCGATACCGGAACGATGCCCTCCTGCTGCTGACGCGCCGTTGGCTGGTGATGATAGACCGTCTTCCAGTCTACGTACAGGGCTCGCGGAATTCCGTACTCCTGTACCCAGGCCCGCAGCGTATCCGCCACTCCCCAGGTGGTCTCTTCGGCGGCAAACGTCGCCAAGCTCGTGCTGGTCGCGTCGTCCACCATGTGAATCAGACAGCCCTTCGGTCCACGCCCCTCCAGCCAATACTCGAAGCTGCCGTCCATCTGTACCAATTCGCCAAAATGCGAGCGCCGCTCGCGCCGTTGCCGGAAGGGCTTGCGCTTCCGCTCCCGCGTCCACAGCCCTGCTTCCAACATCCACCGCCGTAAGGTCTCCGCGTCTACTTCCACCTGGTGATCTTCCGCCAAGTGCTCTGCCGCCAGGGTCGGTCCGAACCGCTCACCCGGCTTTCCCCCGTAGTGCTTCTTCACCAGAGCCAGGGCGCGACGACGGACTTTCGCCGGCTGGGCTTGGTGGGAAGGCCTGCCGGCGTTGCCGTGTACCAGAGCCTGGCTGCCTCCTTGGCGATAGCGCCCGTACTGGCGCTTGGCTTGTCGATAGCTCAGCCCTAAAACCTCAGCGGCCTCCACCAGCTTCAGATCCCGGCTCTTTACCCGTTGAAAAACTCCCGCACGCCGCACCTCTCGTTCGCTCATTGATGTCCTTCCCAAAATGGACCTCCGCGGTCCAGTTTGAGGGGACATTTCTATCGAGCTAACAAGGGGACATTATCACTGAGGTTCAACAGCGAATTCGTCCGGGCGATTACGGCTTGGGGGCGGGGGGCTTGGGCGCTACTGTTTTGGGTACGGCAGACGGGGGCCGGGTTACCGGGGGCTTGGGAGCCGGGGCCGCCGACCCACCCGCTGGAGCCAGCGCCGGTGGCGCCGCCGCAGGGCCACCCACGCCTTGGCCCTTGTCGTAGAGGCCGATGATATCGGTGGTAATGTCCACGGTATTGACCGCGTACAGCACCGGGCTTTGCGGTGAGCTGATGTCCAGGATGATGTGGAAACCCTTCTCCTTGGCGTACTTGTCGATCACCCCCATCATCTTCTGCCCGATGGTGTTGATCAGCTTGCCCTCTTCCTGCTGAAACTCGGCGGAGGCGTCTTCATTGTCGCGCTGCAGGGCCTTGGTCTTGGTGTCGATCTCGCGGATGAGCTTGTTGCGGGCGTCCTCGCTCATGGTATTGCGGCCCTTGTTGAGCGAGGCCTGCAGGTCGTCCAGCTCGCGCTTCTGTTTCTCCAGCCCCTGTTGCCGGGGGGTGTACTTCTCCTGGAGCGACTTGGCCGTCTTCTGGCCCTCCTCGGTTCGGATGATGGCATCTTGGATGTTGATGATGCCAACTCTAGTGGCGCCGGTCGGCGCCTGGGCGCTCGCGACGGCGCAAATCGACAACCACAAGACCGCTCTAGCGTGCATTCGGATAACCTCGGGTGGACTTCAGGGAAATTGTAGCATACCTAGAACGTCCGGCTGATGGTAAACCGGAACGTCTTCCTCGGCTCCTGGAACGGGATCGCTCGGCCGTAGGAGCTGATGGCGTTGAGGAAGGTGAGCTGGTTGGGGAACATGGACCGGTCGGCCACGATGGGGGGCTGCAGATTGGTATTGACGCGGTTCGGGTTGTAGGCCCAGTAGATGCGGAAGGGGGCGTTGACCACCGGCAGCATCACCTGCAGCTCGAGTCCGGCCGAGCTGCGGACGTCCTGGGTGTGCGGCGAGACCTTGATCTGCCGGCTGAATTCACTCTGCGGGAAGAAGCCGTTCAGCTCGGCCACGCGCCCGGGGTTCAACGTGAGCTGGTTGAGGCGGGAGACCTTGTTCACGCCGACGTCGAAGAAGGGGGCCAGGGTCACCGGGCCGAAGATGGGGATGCGGTATTCGAAGTTGCCGACGAGCTGGGTATCGCCGCCGGGGAAGATCAGCCGGTAGATGGGGGCCTTGGCCGTCACCTGCACCTGCTGCTCGGCGCCGTCGACGATGAGGGTCTGCGTGCGCGGCTGGCCGTTGTCGTTGATGACCGCTACATCGGTGACGTCCGGGATGAAGGCGATGGGGCTGACCGAGAACAGCTCGAAGCCGCGGATGTCGGTCTCGCCGCCCATGTAGAAGCGCGAGAACGGCGGCGCCACCTTGTCCCCGTAACCGCTCAGGAACGACCCCAGCAGCCGCATGCCCACCACGTTGCGCTTCTTGTTCACCGAACGGAAGTACTTGGCCTCGATAATGGGCCGGAACAGGTTCACGTTGCCGCCCAGGAAGCTGCCGGCCGTTTCGATGGCGGCGTACAGGCTCTTGCCGCCGGTGGGGTTGATGGGATGGTTGACCGTGTTGAAGAAATAGTTGGGGGTGATCTTGCTGGTGGTGATTCCTTCGAGCGAGTTGGGCCCGCCGACATTGCGGAAGTTGAGAAACTCGAAGTACTGGCGCGAGGCCCCGGAGAAGGTCGAGATGTTGGACTTCTCCCAACCGTAAGTGATGCCGATGCGGGCGAAGCTGCGCTTCAGCGGATAGCTGGCGAAAGTCGTGAACCCGATGCTGGACTGGCTGAAGTTCTGGAGGTTATCGCCGCCGATCGACTGGTAAAACGGGATCAGGTTCTGGCCGGTGAGGATCGACGCCTCGCGGGCCTGGTCGAAGTTGAAGCGGCGGGTGAAGACGGTGAAGCCGGTCTGGATGGGCTTGTCGAGGAAATAGGGCTCGGTGAAGCCAAACATGGCGACGCGCTCGCGGCTGCCGAGCTGGGCCGAGAGGCTGAGGGTTTCGCCGAGGCCTAGGAAATTGTTGGTCTCGTAGTTAAAGCCGATGAAGCTGCCGGCAAAACCGGAGACGCCGCCGGTGAGGCCGACCGAGTTCTTGCCGCGCTCCTTCACCTTGAGGGTCAGGTCCACCAGGCCGTTGCGGGTGTCGCGCTGGATGTCGGCGGCCTCCTCGGCCTTGAGCGGCTCGAAGTACCCGAGCTGGTTCAGGCGCAGGATGCTGGTATCCCACAGCCGGGTGTTGAACATGTCGCCTTCGTCCAGGAACAGCTCGCGGCGGATGACCTTGTCGCGGGTGGTGGTGTTGCCCGAGAAGTTGATGCGGCGGACGAAGAACTGCTTGCCTTCCTCGACCGACAGGGCCAGGTCGATGCGCGGGGCCTTGCCCTTTTCCGGCTCCGGGAACTCGAACGACGGCTCGCCGACGAAGTCGATGTAGCCGAATTCGCCGTACAGCTTCTTGAGGTTCTCCATGCCCTTGCGCAGCTTGGAGACGTCGAAGACGGCCCCTTCCTGCATCTGGAAGACGGGGCGGAGCACGGCCTCGGGGGTGCGGAACAGCTTGACGTCGGTGAAGCTGATCTTGCCCACGTAGAAGCGGGGGCCTTCCTCGATGGGGATTTTCAGGTCGGCGCGCTTGCCCGGCTTGTTGGGTTTGAACACCGGGATGCGCAGGCCCTTACCGCCGACGTCGCGCATGGTCAGGGTGTGCTCGCCCACGGTGGCCCGGAAGTAGCCCTGCTCCTGGTACTTGTTCCGGAGCATGTCCTTATCCTGGTCGAGTTTGTTGGCGTCAAACGTCTTGGAGAACAGGCTCTCCAGGATGAGGCTCTTGGGAATGCCGATGGGCCGCAGGTTTTTCATGGACCGGATGGCCACCCGGTCCGACATTACCGTGTTGCCCACGATCTCGATGTTGCCGACCTTGACCTTGGGGCCCTCCACGATGTTGAAGACCAGCTCGATGGAGGACGGCGGGATCTGGTGGATCTCCGGGGTGACGGTGGCGTACTGGCGGCCGCGCTCGCTCAGCAGCTCCTTGAGGACGTAGGTGGCGTGGGCGATCTTGTTGGGGTCGTAGCGGGTCTCCACCGACAGTCCCACCTTGCGCTCCTTGAACCGGTCGAGGATCTCCGATTGGGTGACCGACTTGTTGCCTTCGTACTTGATGGTCCGGACCATGCGCCGCTCGACGACGATGAAGCGGATGATCTGGCCGACCGTGCCGGGCTCGACCTCCAGGCGCACGTCGTCGAAGTAGGCGGTGTTCCATAGCAGCATGAAGTCGCGGCGAAGCTGGTCCTCGTCGTAGGGGTCGCCTTTCTTCGTGTTGAGGCGGGAGATCAGGGTGTCGCGGGGGATGCGGCGATTGCCTCGGAACTCGATGGCCTCGACCAGATCCTCGCGCATCCGGCCGGCGGGCTTGGCCCCCTCGGCTGGCTTGGCCCCCTCGCCGGGTTTTGCTGGTTCGGCAGGCTTCGGGGAGGGCTCTTTCTTTTCCTCGGGAACGGCCTCAAAGGGAGTGGGGGGCTTGGGCTTGGGCGGCTCAGCCGGAGGTTTCACCTCCTGCACTTCTTCAAAAGGCGACTTGGGCCGCGCGGGCGGTGGCGGCTGCTGCTGGGGGGTCTGGGCGGTGGCGAACCCGCCGAACAGTACGAATAAGAACGCCGTCCCGGCTGTCCTCCCGCAGACAGCCCGTAACCACTCCATAAGATACAAAATCCTTCCTCGGTCCTTTACCCTATGCTAAACGCACATCCACATTCTATGGTTACACAGGATTGAGGTCGCCGTCCCGACTCCGCCGCCAGCGTTTACATTTTTTGGCGCAGCTTGGTAGGGCTCCCCCGGGGCCGCAGCCGGCCCCCTGGCCGGCTTCTGGCGTCGAGCCGGATTCCCGCTCCCCCCACCGGTCATGGAATCTTCCGAACGGTCAAGGCTCCCGGGGCCCGTGGTGGCCCTGTCAAACCGCGTCCGCGGAAACCGCCCAGGGGGCCAATCAGATTTTGGGGTGGGCACGCGGTGCGTGACGACCGCCGGCGCTCCGGTTGGCCGCGGAGGCGAGCGAGCCGGCCGGGGGGCCGGCTGCGGCCCAGGGGGGCCGCCCTACCGGAAGTGCAGGTCGGCTGTTCCGCCGGCTCCCTTGTAGTGTAACCAGAAGTTCTTCACCTTCTGTTTAGGGTCCACCGGGAAGTACAGGAACCCGGTGACCGGCTTGCGGACCTCGCCCAGCGGCACTTCCTTTTCCTGCAGGGTCCCTAAGAGTGGTGTGTCCTTGGCTTTGGACGGCGCCACCGTGGCTTCGGTGGCCCCCCCGGAGTTCGCAATGGTGTCCTCCGAGCCGATACGCCGCGGTCGCCCGCCGGTGCCCGGGAGTCCGCCCACGAAGACCGGGTCACCCGACTGCGAGTAGATCGGCCGGCTCTGACCCCCGGCGCCCAGCACCAGCACCGCGGCGCCGGCAATGCGATCGGGCGATTCGGCGGTGGACCTTTCGGCATCCCGCGCCGAGCGCAACAGGAAATCTTCACGGGTCATGGTCACCGGATAGCCCCCGCGCGGGACCAGCTTTATCTCGACGATTACATACTGCCGGTTGAGGTCGGAGCCGACGGCCTTGAGTTGGGCCTCCTTGTCCAGAATCACCCGGGCGGAGATCTCCACGTCGGCGGCCTTTTCGGTGACCCAGACCGGGGTCTCCACGGCGGCCAGTAGAACTCCAGCCGTCGCCAGCGTCGCTGCGATTCGCATGGGAACCTCCGGGGGAGGCAGACAGAAGCCGCGCAGAGGATCCTTCTGTCCTCTCCTTCTGGCCGATTATGGCACAGATTGCGCTAACAGCCCGCGGTGAAAGCCGGCCCCGTCCGCTCGCGGCTCAGCAAGTCGTTGATTCTGCTGAGCCGAGCGTAGTGCAAATTTGCACTACGGCACTTTTGCGACGGGCTGCTAAGATGGTTGCTTATGCAGCGCCCCCGCTGTGGCGCCGAGCTGGCGGAATACCGGGGCGTGCCGCGGCCGTGCGCGTGCGGTGGGGGCGGGGAGTCCGCCGCCGGCGGGTTGGTCCTGCTCGTAACGGGCGCCCTCCAACACCAGCACCGCAATAGAATATGATCGACCTGGTGAAACTCCATCACGTTTCGTTCGCGTCCAAGGACTTGGAGGCCAGCCGCCGGTTCTTCAGTGGCGTGCTGGGCCTTCCGGAAATCGAGCGGCCCGGGTTCCAGTTCTCCGGGATCTGGTACGCCCTGGGAGACCGGCAGTTGCATATTATCGAGAACCAGGCGGAGGGCGCGGACGCCGCCTCGCGGCTGAGCCGATCCGACCACGTCGCCCTGGAGGTGGCCGACGTGGAAGCGGTGCGGGCCACGCTGGAAGAACACCGCATCGCGTACCAGGAGGGCGGCAACCGGGCCTTGGGCATGGACCAGCTCTTCTGCCGGGACCCGGACGGGCACGTCCTGGAATTTGTGAAGTACCGGTGAGAAACCGCTCCCTTACGGTCGCGGCTCGGCGCGGTGGAGAATATCAATAATGAATCAGATGTGCAGGCTGGGGGTAGGCGTCGCCATGGCGGCCGGCTTGGCCTATGGGCAGGCCGCCGAGGCTTCTCTCTCGGTGGGCCGGTCGATCTTTACCGACAAGAACATCGGCGATCTGGGAGTGCAGGGATCGGTCCGGGAGACGCTGAAGCTGGGGGACGGGATGCGCCTCACCGCGCGGTTCTCAATCAACTCCTGGCGGTTTCTGGGGCACGAGTTCGGCTATGGCTACGAGCGCAGCGCGCTGGACTTCGCGAGCTCCGGCAAGAGCGGCATGAACATCCACCAGGGCTTCTACGATTTTGTGGCGCACGCCACGCCGGAAGGGGTGTCCATCCGGCCGTTTGTGTGCGCGGGCGGCGGGTTCAGCAGCTTCTTCCCTCCCGGCACCTCGGCCTTCTCGGGAAACGGCTTCACCAAATTCAGTTATAACTACGGCGGGGGAGTAAAGGTCAAACTCTCGCCGATCTACGGCGTCCGCTTGGATGTCCGGGACTACGTCTCCGGGAAGCCCTTTGGGGACTTCATCCCCAGCGTCCAGGGCCGGCTCCACAACCTCGAGGTGTCGGCAGGGATCGCGATTCTGTTCTAGGTAATAGCTAGCGGGCGATACTGATCACGGGACGGTTGGAGGGATGTCCGGCCACGGTGATGACCAGGTGCTGGTCGCCGAGCGGGGCGTCGTGGGGAATGAGGATGTTGGCCTGGGAGAGGGCCACGAAGCCGGGCGTGGCGCCCAGAAACTGGACCAGGGCGCCCCCCTCGCCGATGGTAGCGCCGACTTCATAGGCGGAGATGGAGAGCGGGCTGGAGGGAGCGGCCTGGCCGGTGGAAAGCGGGGGATTCAGAGCGCCCTGGCCGGTGAGATAGACGGTGATATAGGTATTGCGAGGAGCTGGAGCGGAAGGGGAGTTTAGCGTGCCGTCCTGGTTCACGGCGACGGCGCGTTCGGCGCCG
>JBGOUV010000102.1:0-17677 GCA_041477815.1 Terriglobia bacterium
GAAATAGTTTGGCTCCTCAGGTAGGACTCGAACCTACAACCCTTCGGTTAACAGCCGAATGCTCTACCATTGAGCTACTGAGGAGCAAGGCGATTCTGAACCTATTCTCACAAACTACCTGGTACTCTGTCAACCGCCGGGGATGCCCGGAACCCCGTTGAGATTTCCGGCTCTTAGCTCTCATCACGTTATGCAGTTTTCGCCGCGGAGACAACACCTTTCTTGATCTCGTCCTCAGCGAGGCTCAACAGTTAGGGGATCTCCTTGTATCCCTTGACGCGGCGGAATTTGCTTTCCGCCAGTAAGAGCGCCGATCCGGCCCAGCGCTCTCGAGGATCTCCTTCCCTCCAGCGCTTTACGCACCGGCACAGTTCCTCGGTTACAGCGAAGGCGGATCGATGATGTTGGTCGAAGCCAGCGATTTGCGCAGCCTCCCCGGCATCCTCAGCTTGTGAACGGTGAGCGTTTCTTCCATCCTCTCCTTCCGAAAATGCTGAGCTGCGTTGAGCCCGCCGAAACAGACCGGCCATCCCCGCAGTATCGGGTTCAGCCGGTCCAACCTCTCACTGCAGCGCCGGGCGCTTGTCGCGACTGATGGCCGCTTTCCCCTTGTCCCGGATCCGCTGCATCGAGCGTTGCGACGGTCAGCAGCAGAACCACCGGCTGGCATCGCGCCGCGAAGGCTGTTTCCGAAAGTGCACCCCCAGAGAGTCGAAGCCATCCTTCGCTTCGACAATGCGAGTCTTGTCTTTATTGACAGTCACCCGCAGCCGCGCCAGAAACTGCCTCCGCTTCGGCATATGCGTCTCCGGGGGCTTCCATCGGCACAGCACTACGCGGTCATCCGCATAGCGGACCATCTTCGTCGCCATAGCCGAGATCATCCGCCTCGGAGCACCAGCGGACTTCTCTCTACGTTCCGCCTTCGACCGCCTTCACGCCCCAATCAAACGCTGCTGTGACAACCTCCGGCGCGTCGCCTAAACTTGACTCGTTTGCCTTACAATCTCTTGGGTAAGGACTCTAGCGGGATCTAAGGAGAACGGACGTGCCCCATCGTCGCAGGTTTCTGCAATGCCTTTCCGGTCTTCCGCTGGTCGGCAGCCTGGCTGGAGCCGCCCCCCGGCGGGACTACTTCAAAGAGATGAACATTCGCCCCTTCATCAACGCCGGGGAGCCGTACACCACTCTTTCCGGATCTCCCATGCTGCCGGAAGTGGTACGGGCCATGGAGTACGCCGCCAGGCAGTCCGTGCGTTTGAACGACGTCCACGACGCGGTCGGGCAGCGCCTCGCCTCCCTGATCGGCTGTGAGGCCGCGATGGTGACGGCGGGCGCGGCCGCGGCGCTGGCCCTGGGAACCGCGGCGTGCATGACCGGAGCGAATCGCGAGTTCATTCGCCGGCTTCCCGACACCACCGGAATGAAGACCGAGGTGATCATCCAGAAATCGCACCGTTACGGCTATGACCATGCCGCGCGCAACTGCGGGATCCGGTTTGTGGAGGTGGAGACGCGCGAGGAACTCGAGCGCGCCGTCAACGACCGGACCGTGATGATGTTGTTCTACAACCGCCACGATCCGATCGGGCGGATCCAGGCGGCCGCATTCGTGGAGTTGGGGAAAAAGCACCGGATCCCGACCTTCAATGACTGCGCCGGGGATGCACCCCCGGTGGAGAATCTGTCGAAGTTCGTCAAAATGGGATTCGACTTGGTGACCTTCTCCGGCGGCAAGGGGCTCCGCGGGCCGCAAAGCACCGGACTGCTGTTGGGCCGCAAGGATCTCATCACCGCCGCCCGGCTCAACGGATCGCCGAACAGCGATGCCCTCGGTCGTGGCATGAAAGTGAACAAAGAGGAGCTCCTGGGCATGATGGTCACGGTGGAAGCGGCGCTGAAACGGGATCACGACGCCGACTCGCGGGAGTGGGAGAAGCGGGTCAGGCTGATGGCCGATAGTCTCGCTCCCCTGAAGGCGGTCAAGACGGAAATGTTCGTTCCCGACGTGACCTACAGCGTTCCACACCTTCGCATCCGTTGGGATGAAACCGCTCTGAAGATCACTCCGACCGAACTGATTCGCCGGCTTCGCGAGGGAGACCCGTCCATCGAAGTCCGCTCCAGTCCTAAGGATTGTGTCGAGGTAGGCGTTTGGCTGTTGCAGCCGGGCGAAGCCCAGATTGTCGCTCGCCGGGTCCGTGAGATTCTCAAGGAGGCAGGGTGACCAACCACGCCCGTACCCGCAATGCGGCAACCACGGAACTAGGTTACCAAATGTGGTAAAGTGTGGGAAATGTCCACGGTCGTATCGCCGTCCCTGTTTGCCCGGCAACGATTGCAGCGGGACGAGTTCCTGCGGCGTTGGGAGGCCATGCCCGAAGTCAAGCGTGCGGAACCCGCGGCGCTGCTCGCCTGGAACGCGGCCAGGGTCTACGACGTGCTCGACTTGGGACTGCGGTCGGCTGCACACCAGTGATATTCGTACTAGCGCTCGGACTCGCAGCAGCAGCGGCGGCCGCCCCGGCTCAACCAAAGCCCTGGTGGATGGACGAAGGCATTCGTCTCCTCCAGACTAACCTGCGCGAGACCGATACCGCGCTTGACCCGGCCCGCCTGGTCCGGCAACTGGAAGAGTATTCGGCCAACGCCCTGCTGTTCGGCATGGGCGGCATCGTCGCTCACTATCCGACCAAAGTCGAGTTCCACTATGCGAGCCCGCATATGCCGGCCGGACGCGACACCTTCGGCGAGGTGCTGCGCGAGGCCCACGCCCGGAAGATCCGGGTGATCGGCCGCTTTGATCTTAGTAAGACGCAGAAGGCCGTCTACGACGCGCATCCCGAGTGGTTCTTCCGCCAGGCGAATGGCGAGCCGGTGATCTATAACGGCCTATACTCCACCTGCATCAACGGAGGCTACTATCGCGAGCACGCCATCAAGATCCTGACCGAGGCGCTGGAGCGCTACGACGTGGACGGCCTCTTCTTCAACATGTTCGGCAACCCGGCGGCCGATTACAGCGGCGTTCCCACCGGAAATTGAACGTGCGAGAGCTGCACGAAGCGTTTTCGAGAAATGTACGGGCGTGACCTGCCTGCCGGACGGGACCCCCTGTACGGCGAGTTCATGGAGAAGAGCCGGCTGGAGGTGGCCACCCGCATCGGCGACCTCATCCACGCCAAGCGTCCCAACGCCGCCTTTTGGACCTACCTTCAGGGCTTGGTTGACGGCATCACCTCGGAGTCGAATACAGCCGTCGACCGGCCCCTGCCGTTGTGGCCTTACTCGGCCAGCGACAATGTGAACCGTGCCCGTAACTCGCAGCCGGACAAGATGGCGTTCAATCTCGGCATCGGGTTCGTGGACCTCCCCTATCGCTTCGTCACCGTACCTCCGGCGGAGATCCAACTCCGGCATTATCAGAACATGGCGCACGGCGCCGGGCCGGCGTTCGTGGCCGTGGGGACGCTCGACCAGGAGGACCGCAGTGGATTGCTGGCGACCAAGCCGGTGTTCGAATGGCACCAGCGCCACGCGGACCTTTACGTAGGGCAGCAGAGCGCCGCCCGCGTGCTGCTGCTGGGTGGCCGCCAAGGAAGCTATCGCGGCTTTTTCCGCCTCCTCAGTGAACAGCATATCCCCTTTGCCGTGTCTGACAACTTCTCCTGGCTCCAGGAGAGGCCGCGCCAGTTCGACTTGGTAATATCCAGCCAAGGCCTGCCCGCGGAGCTGGACGGCTATCTGCGCCAGGGTGGCCGGGTGCTGGCCGCCGGCACGATCGCGCCCCAGATCGAAGTGGGCCGGGTGGTCCGCCGCTGGACCAACACCCGCTCGGCGTACCTCCGCATCCACGACCGCGCGCTTTTCCCGTCATTGCAAGACACGAACCTGCTGTTCCTCGACGGCGACTACCTGGAATTCGAGCCGCCGGCCAAGCCGCTGCTCACCCTGATCCCGCCGTCGATGTTCGGGCCTCCGGAGAAGGTCCACGTGGACTGGACCGAAACTACCAAGCCCGGCGTCCTGCTCCGGGAATACGGGAAGGGCCAGGTCGCCTATATTCCTTGGGACGTTGGCGGGCTCTACTACCGCCTCAGCTCGCCCGGCCACGCCGGCCTGGTGACGGACCTGATCGATCACCTCCTGCCGAGCCGCCAGGTGAAGACCACTGCCCACCCGCTGGTGGAGATCACCCTGATGTCACAGCCCGGGCGGAAGCGGACGCTGCTGCATCTGGTCAACCTTTCCGGACACTCCGAAACCGCCTACTTTCCGCCGCTCGAGATGCGCGACATTCAGGTCGGGGTGCAGGGCGATTTCCGCCGGGCGCGGGCGGCCAAACTGGATCGGGAGTTGCCCCTCGCGTCCGCCGGGGGATATCGGCAGTTCGTCGTTCCCATCCTGGGGGCATATGAAGTAGTAATACTGGAGTAGAATGCAGCCAATCGTACTTCTGGCGATGGCCGTCATCACCGACCCGGTGCGATGCACCGCCGACCCCTCTCAAACCTACGCCCTGTATGTTCCCTCCAACTATTCTCCGGATCGCGCCTGGAGCGCGATCTTCGCCTTCGACCCCCGGGCCCGCGGCGCCGCTGCGGTGGAGCGGTTCCAGGCCGCGGCTGAGATGTACGGCTATATCGTGGCCGGGTCCAACAACTCGCGCAACGGGTCCTGGGAGTCGAGCCTGGCCTCTATCAATGCCATGTCGGTCGACGTCGGGACACGCTTCCCGATCGACCACCGGCGCATCTACACGGCCGGCCTCTCCGGCGGGACGCGCGTGGCTCTGCACGTGGCGCTGGGCACGGGTAAGATCGCCGGCGTCATCGCCGCCAGCGCCGGCTATCCCGACTCCCAACCCCGCAAGTCTGTCCCCTTCGCCTTTTTTGGCACCGCCGGCACCGAGGACTTCAACTACCTCGAAATGCGCCAACTCGACCGCGCCCTTACCACCCCGCATCGCGTGGTGATCTTCGAGGGCGGCCACACCTGGCTTTCGAGCGATCTCGCCATCGAGGCCCTGGAGTGGATGGAGATCCAGGCGATGAAGTCCGGCCGCCGCCCGCCGGATGAGGCGCTCGTCGAGAAGATCTTCGCCCAGCGCGCCGCTCAGGCCGGCCACGACTGCGTCGCCCTGGAGTCCCTCGCCGCCGACTTCGAAGGCCTGAAAGACGTCTCGGCCCTGCAGGCCCGCGCCGCTGCCCTGCGGCGGCAGAAGGCGACCAAGGATCTTCTCAAGAAGGACCGCGCCTCTCTGGAGCGCGAGGAAAGGATCCTGGCGGAATTGTTGAGTTTCGAGGGCGGACTGGGCGATCCCGCCCGCCGCGCGGCGAGCCTCGGACTGTTACGCGATCGCCTGACCCGGCTGGCGCGCCAGGCCAACGGGCCCGAGGACTCCGCAGACCGCCGGATGGCCCGGCGCGTTATCCGGGGCATGAGGGCGGGCAACTTCGATCGCGCCAAGGACCCGGAATATCGTAAGCTGCTCGAGGAGCTGCGTTGACCATGCGACGCCTCAAGTCTGTCGATGTAGTGATCGTAGGCGGTGGTTGGACCGGCCTGTTGATGGCCAAAGAGATCGCCACCCGCACGTCGCTTTCCGTCGTCGTCCTCGAGCGCGGACCCGCGCGCCAGACCTCCGACTACTTCACCACCATGGATGAGCTGGACTACGGCATCCGGATGCGCCTGATGCAGAACATCGCCGACGAGACGGTGACCCATCGGCACTCCCGTCGCGACCGGGCCGTGCCGGTCCGGCAGTACGGGTCATTCAATCCGGGGACCGGTACGGGCGGCGCCGGCGAGCATTGGGGCGGAGTGTCGTACCGCTACCATCCCCACCACTTCACCCTGGCCACCCATCTGCGCGAAAGACAGCGGCTGCCCGAGGATCTGGCCGTGCAGGACTGGGGCCTCACCTACGATGATCTCGAGCCATGCTACTGGCGCGCCGAGCAG
Source organism: Terriglobia bacterium (assembly GCA_041477815.1). Classification (GTDB taxonomy): domain Bacteria; phylum Acidobacteriota; class Terriglobia; order Bryobacterales; family JACQDG01; genus JBGOUV01. Next base: position 5,968 of record JBGOUV010000102.1, read on the forward strand.
ATGATGGGTATCGGCGGTAAGGCGGGCAACTTGCGCGGCGTCCGGATCGAGGGCGGCAATGTGTTCGAGGGACCGCGGGCGAACGAATACCCCAGCCCGCCGCACAAGATGAACCACGTGATGACCGTGTTCCGCAAGGCCGCGCTGGAGCTTGGTTATCACCCTTACCCGGTGCCCACCGCCACGCTCAGCGAGGCCTACCGGAATCCCGACGGCGTGGTCCGCCCCGGCTGCGCCTATTGCGGCTATTGCAACCGCTACGGATGCATGATCGGCGCGAAGGCCCAGCCCACCAGCACCCTGCTCCCCGTCCTGGTCAAGCGGAAGAACTTTACGCTGCGGACGGGCTGCTGGGTGCGGCGGGTGGTCCACCGCAACGGGAAGGCGGAGGGCGTCCGCTACATGGATGCGGCGGGCGAGGAGACGCTGCAGCCGGCCCGCGTCGTGGTGCTCTCCTCCTGGACGCTCAACAACACGCGCCTGCTTTTGATGTCCGGCATTGGCGAGCCCTATGATCCGGCCAGCGGCAAGGGCACGCTCGGGAAGAACCTCACCCACCAGGTATGTATCGGGACGCAGATGTTTTTCAACGAGCCGTTGAACGGCTTTATGGGCGCCGGAGGGATGGGGATGGCCATCGGCGACTTTGAAGGCGATGAGGGCCTCGACCCCGGCGTCCTGCGCGGCGGCGGATTTCGCACCAACAGTTCCGGCGACGGCCCCATCTCGACGTTTGGAAGGATGCCGCCGGGCGAGGCCAAATCCAACTGGGGCTCGGACTGGAAGCGGGCCGCTCTCCAATGGCACGACCGCATGAACCACGTCATGTTCGAGGGGGACCACCTGGCCTACAGGCAGAACTACATGGACCTCGATCCCACTTACACCGACAAGTTTGGCGATCCTCTGCTGCGCCTGACCCTCGACTGGACCGACCACGAAAGACGCCAGGCGGCGTTCGCGGTTCGCATCGAGGCCGCGCTGGCGAAAGCCATGGGAGTCCGGACCGGCGGCTTCCTGCGGGGCGTCGGCCGGCGCTATTCCGTTACCTACTATCAGAGCAGCCACGTCCAGGGCGGCGTGATCCTGGGTGACTCACCCGAGCGCAGTGTCGTCAATACCTGGCTGCAACACTGGCGTACGCCGAATCTCTGGGTGCTCGGCGGGTCGGCCTTCCCGCAGAACGGATGGGGCAATCCCACCCTCACCGCCCTGGCCCTGACCTATCGGGCGGCCGACGCCTTTGTGGACCGCTACCTCAAGAAACCGGGAGCACTGGCATGAGACGCCGGGAATTCGTAACTCTCCCCGCCCGGAGCCTGGGCGGACTGCTGCTCTACACGCTGGCCGGCGAGCCCCTGCGGGTGCAGGCGCAGGACGGCACGGTACGGCTGCCGCTACGATTCTTTACGGCCGCCGAAGCCCGCGTGGTGTCCGCCGCCTGCGAGCGGATTTTTCCCAGCGACCAGAGCGGACCGGGCGCCACCGCCGCCGGGGTGGTCATCTATATTGACCGCCAGCTTGCCGGTCCCTACGGCCGCGACAAGTATCGGTACACGAAGGGGCCGTTCGTGGAATCGGTCCCCGAGCATGGCTATCAGGGCCGGGCCAACCCGCAGCAGATCTATCGGGAGGGCGTGCGGCGGTTGGGCAATTTTGGAGAGTTGCCGTCCGCCGAGCAGGACGAGCGGCTGCGGGCCATCGAGAAGACGTCTTTTTTCGAGATGTTGCGCACGCATACTATTGAGGGCATGTTCTGCGACCCGCTGCACGGCGGCAATGCCGGCCTGATCGGATGGCAACTGGTGGGGTACCCCGGACCGCTGATGAACTACCGCGAGGAGATCGACAAGAATCACGGCAAGCCCTGGCGGCGCAAACCGGTGAGCTTGGCGCAGGTGGTCGGCCGTCCGGTGAAGGGGTGGGAGGAAGAAGACAGCGAGTCGCGACCGTAAGGGCAACCGCTCCCTTACCGTCGCGGCTCGTGCCATCCGTGTATTTGGCAGTAGCCACAAGCTGCTGGGTAGCCCCCGCCCCGCGAGGGCATTCGTAGCCCGCACAAGTGCCCCGGCTGCCTCCTCTGACACACTTGTTTCGTGACAGGTCCTAAGTTGCGGTGACTGCCCTGGCGTTGTCCACCACAATGTCGGCACGAGTGCTGTCGACAATGGCCTTAAGTTCGGCCCGCTCCTGCGGGGGGACGGCGAACTTGTCCATGGTCTGCCGAAAGTCGTCCAGGAACGCCTCCCACTCCGGGGCGGTGATCATCAGGTGTTGGTGCGACTCGGCCATGGAACGGCCGGAGTATTTCTGGGGACCGCCAGTGGCAAAGCAGACCAGTTCGGTTACCAGGTACTTGAATCCGGCCGGCGGCACCTTATGGTGCGCCTCATCCACCCGGGGATTGGCGTTCAGTCTCGGGTCGGACATGACCCGGTCGACGAAGTCATCCACCACCGTGGCGATGCTGTAGACGCCCCCCAGCCTCTCGTACAGCGTAGGTTTTCCCTCTGGTTTCTCCTCTGCTGGCATGATGCCTCCTCCCGGCCACGACGACTATATCAGAGGGCGGGGTTGCGCGGGGGAAACCCTCATGCTACCTTGGGGCACATGGAACAACCTGTTTTGCGCCGCGAAATTCTGCGCCTGGGAGCCGTCAGCGCCGCCGCCTTGGTCTGGACCAGCTCGCTGGACGCTGCCGAATGTCAGGAAACCGAAGACAACATCGAGGGGCCGTTCTACAAGGCCGGGGCGCCGGAGCGCTCCGCCCTGATCGAGCCGGGCATGAAGGGCGTGCCCCTGACTGTCGGCGGACACGTACTGAACACCCGCTGCCAGCCGCTGGCGCACGCCGTCCTCGACATCTGGCAGTGCGATGCCGACGGCGTGTATGACAATAAGGGTTTCACCTTGCGCGGCAAGATCCAGGCCGACCGGAAGGGCCGCTATGAGTTCCGCACCATCCTGCCGCCCCCCTACAAAGTGTCCCAGGACCGCTACCGGCCCGCGCACATCCATCTGAAAGTCAGCGCTCCTGGCTCCCCGGTCCTGACCACCCAAATCTACTTCGAAGGCGACAAGTGGAACGCGGTGGATTCGGCTTACCGGAAGTCGCTCACGGTGAATCCCCACGAGGGACGGAACGGCAGCAAGGTCACCACGTTCGACTTCAGGTTGAAGACGACGGGCTGAGCTTCTGGGCCAGCGCCCGCACAAACTCCTGGTGCTCCGGCGACCGCAGTCCGAGGTCGAGCACGTCGAAGATCCTGGCCCCGTTCCTGGCGAGCAGCGCCGCGGGTCCAGCCAGAGCCCGGGAAAGACGGCGGAACGCAGGAGTCCGTCGGAGCCAGGTTGTAGAAGGACGTACTTTCCGTCCACCAGCCGATACCATCGGAGCCAGGTTGTAGAAGGACGTACTTTCCGTCCACCAGCCGATACCACACGACCTGGACTCCCCCAACAGAACCACCACGTACTCCTGCACGCCGGCAGCTCGATACAACTCCATCTTCGGTCCCAGATCATAGGAGGCGCTGGACAAGCTGACCTCGGCGGCCAGTTCCGGAGCGCCCGCGCAGTACAGTCCCTCCACGCGCGACTGGCCGCCGTACTCGGGCAGGATTCGTAAATTCACGTCGGGCTGCGGAGCGTCCTCCAGCATCAGCCAAGTTCCGTTGTTACCTGCATCGCAGCCCGGGGTTCGCGCGGCGTAATAGCCGAGCCAGCCGCTCACCAGACAGCGGAGGGAGCTGTGGTCAACACTCAAGGGTGACGGCCTGTACACCACCCCTCCGATGAGTTCCGCATGCTTGACCTCCGGCATGGCCCCCCAACGCCGCAGGAATTCGTCCCGCTTCAATCGTTGTCCGGGAAAGAGGGGCTGAGATATTACCGCGGGCATCGTCGCTTATTCTACTCCGGCCGTGCCTCCAGCAACAGGTGTTTCTGGAAAGACGCCGGCAGCGTCGCTACCGGGCCGCGAACTGCCCCCAGGTCCTGGCCGTTCTCGTAATCGGTGATGCGGTAGGAGCGGTTGGCAAGGCCGCGCAGCTCGACCTTGCCGTTCCACTCCAGGGCGTAGAAGGCGTAGTACATACTGGAGCCTTTGCGGATGGCGTGGGCCTCCGGGCGGTCGAAGCCGATGTCGTAGAGGCCGCCGAGATACTCGCCGCGGGAGAGCATCTTGTCCTTATAGAGCTGCACCCACTTAGTCCAGGTCTTCTCCTTTTCGGGGGTCAGGTCCAGCCGGTTTCTGGCCGCCGAGCCTGGGGGCCAGGTAAAGTTGGTCCCTACCACGCCACCGATGCCTACCGTGGAAGCGAAGTCTTCTCTTCCATCGCTCAACTCGACGTGGTCGCCGAAGAAGGCGACGGCGTCGCCGTGCAGCGCCTTGAGGGTCTTGCCCTTCGAGCGGACCTGGAACGAGCCCTTGGGGTCGGACGAAACACTCATGTTCATGTAGGGCAGGGTGTGGAAGGAGAAGCCCGTACCGCAGGGGCAGAACTCGACGACCGCGTCCGGTTTGACGCTGCGGGCGGTGTCGAAGATCATCTTGAAGAACTTCGGGAGGGCCTCCACGGCGTCTTCCGGACGCGCGTGCCGGTGGGCCGGGTTGTAGCAGGGAGGCACGCCGTTCATGTGCTGCCCGTCGAGCTTGAGACCGTCGTAGCCCCAGTCCTGGAACATCTTCCGGACCAGCCCGCGGTGGTGCTCCACTACACTGGGATCGGCTGGACACAGGTACCAATCATTCCAATACGAGATCTTCTGCTTGGAGCCGTCGGCATTCAGCAAGACCTGCTCGGGATGTTTCTTTAGCAGCTCGGTATCCGGTTTGCTGGCCAGCGGCGCCCACCAGAGTTGGGCCCGGAAGCCGTCGGCGTGAATCCTGTCCACCATCGCCTTCATGTCCCCCTCCCCGTTCGGAAACTTCTGCGGCTCCAGGAACCAGTCGCCTTCCGCGGTCTGCCAGCCGTCGTCAATGGTCACCCAGGTGAATCCGATCTTCTTCACGATGGGCAGGGCCTGGTAGATCTGGCTGGGCGTGAACGGCCGGCCGTAGCCCCAGCCGCACCAGATGGGACCGAAGGCGCTTTCAGGCGCCGGCGGAAAGGTCATCCCCTGCCGGGCCATGACGCGGCGGTATTCCACCAGGGTGTCAAAATAGTCGCCCCGATGCACCGCCACAAAGGTGCGCAGGGTCTGCAGCGTTGCTCCCGGCTTCAGGATCGTAGTGGTCTTGAACTGCACGGCCACGCTCGCCGACTGCGGATCGGGCCTGGCCACCGGCAGGGAGACCAGCTTGGGGGCGAGCTCGACATGGCCGACGGCGATGCCGGCCTCCCGGCGCCACACGTCCACCACCGGCGTGCCGCCGCCATAGTCGGTAGCATTCATGCCCAGGAAGTTCTCCTGCTGGAACTTCACCTTGAGCGGCAGTACCCAGTCGGGACGGTTCCGGTAGGAGCCGCTCTGGTAGGACCAGAAGGGCGGCTCGCCCGCGCCCGGTCCCGCCGCGATCGAGTAATGATGGCTGGTCCAGCCGCCGACCGCCAGATCGGATTTCCCGGTGTTGGTGTACTGCACCTCGAAGAAGGCCAGGCGCGGAAACTCGTCGTAGACGGTTACCGCCACCGTCTTCTGCAGCGCAGGCGCTGTTCCGGTCAGCAGGAACCGGCGGCCGGAACCGAGCTGGTCCCGGACCGTCGTCTGCTTCTGATGGCGAAGCGTAAAGTCCTGGACCGCGCTTCCGGCGATGACCACAAACTCGGACGGCGCAAAGTCCCCGATGGCGATTTCCCGGCCGTCGAGCTTTGCCACCACGCGGCTGTGGAGCGAGGCGTTGAACTCGATGCGGATGTTTTTGCCGTCGACCCGCGCCGGGGCCAGGGCTGCGGCGAGAACTGCGGTTACGAGGATCACGTCTACTCTGTACCTAAAACGGAGGCCGCTGTCAACGCACTCCCGCCCCCCGCCGCCCAGGAAGGTCCCAGCAAGACGGCGAGTGAGACCGCGGCGAGTGGCCCGCCCTACGCCGCGATTCCCGGCAGCCAGCGCGCGGCATTGTCGTGGAAGATCTTGCGCAGGACCGCTTCCGGAAGCGCTACGCCCTCGGCGCCGGCGAAGAAGTTCCACTCTCGCTCGTGTTGCGCCAGAAAGGACTTCACCGCACCCTCCTCGTCTCCCGTACCGAGGGAGAAGTCCGTGGCGTAGAGGATACGGTCCTGGTAGTGCAGCAGGAATTGCCGCACCGCCTCGCGATCCCCGCGCATCAGGTAACGGACGCGCGCGGCCACATCGACCACGAAGTTGGGATAGGTGTCGAGACGCCTGGCCACCTGGCTGAGATCTTCCTCGCTGCTGCCGAGGTGGCAGCCAATGACGCGCAGCTTCGGGTGGCGCGCCAGAACGCGATCCCGCGCCGCCAGAATCGCTTCCTTGGCGGGCGCACCGGGACGCCCATACATATGCCACTCCGGATGGTTCTTGAAGTACCCTCCCCCGGCGGAATCCAGGGGCCTCCAGGCCGCGTTGGGATCGGCCAGATGTGCGAGGAGGGTCTTGCCGGCCCTTTGCATCGCCTCCAGGATCGGCGTGAGAGCCGCGTGGTCCGGCAGGAGATATTCGCCGGACTTCGCTCGTATTCCCATGCCGATGTTCTTCCAGATCTTTACACCTACGGCGCCTTGCTCCCAGTGTTGGCGGAGGCCGGCGATGGTGCGTTCGCCGAAATCCGGGCTCTCGAAGCCGCGGGCGTCGAAAGTAGTTGCCCAGGCCAGGCGTCCCTTGCTCTCGCGAGACGAGTCGGCGGTTCCGCGGGTCATCTCCTCGAGGCCGGACGGCTCGCCGCCGACGGCCCTGGAGTCGCAGATGCTCAGTCCCCGCCAGCCCGCTTGTTCCATGGCCGCGAGGAGCGCGGGAGCCTTCCGGTGGATGTGCGTATGGGTGTCGATGCGGTCAAACGGGACGTCTGCGGGCCGGGCGGCGCGCAGGACGCCGGCGGCGGGAGTGAAGAAAAGCCATTCTCGCCTGGTCATGCCCTAGATCGTACCAGTGGACCGGGCCGTCAGGGAGCGGTTTCCTCGCCGGCAGAGACAGCCGCTCCCGGGCTCAGTGCAGTCGAATCTAATACCTATACCCGCGGAGCTCCTCCCGGAGGTCGCGCAGGATCTCGATGTCCTGGCCGATCATCCGGCGCGAGCGGCCCTCCAGTTGGCGAGCTTCAGCCAGGTGTCTCATGCTGTCGACGGCGCGGTCGAGGCGCTTGGCATCCACCTGGCGCCTGCGGCTCCAGCGGTCCTGGAATTCCAATAACTCCGATATCGCCCGGTCAAAGTGCCCCCGCTCGTGGCGGTCCGTGAAAGAGTTCCGGGCGGCCAGGTCCATATCGCGTATCACGCGCTGCACTACATCGCCCGGATCCCCACGACCCCAGGATCCCTGCCGGCCGTACCGGTCGTCGCCGTAATAGGGAGCACTACGGCGGTCGCGGTCGGGGTAGCGGGGGTAGGGATAGCCCTGAGCGTTCAGTCCCGCGCTCGCAATCATCACTCCGGCTGCAATCGATAGAATCCCTCGCCAAGATCCTCTAGCCATGTTTTTGCCCTCTGGAGAAATGGACGGACTCCGAGGGTCGAAGGGGTACGCTATACCCAAACGTGACGTACTGGACGCCCCTTACGCAGTCTCGCAGAAGCGACGTGACGCACGCTTTAGACCCTGTCCGTGGAGGAGCGCGCGCGCGGGCGTCACTCTATCATGCGAGGCTCCTTAGGCCAGGGCCAGGATCTCGTTCCCGGCGACAGCAGTTTTGCCCTGCGCCGGGCGCCCAACAGGCGTATGCTATTAGCTGTGGATCTGGGAGGGTTCTTATGAGGCTGGGTTTACTCGCTGCGTTTTGGTTGTCCGTTTCTTTGTTGGGACAGGAGAGCCTGTCTACGCTGCGGGGAACGGTCACCGACTCCTCCGGGGCCGTGGTCACCGGTGTGACCGTCGTCCTGGACGAGGTCGAGACCAACATCCGCGTCCGCTCGGCGACTTCGGACCAGCAGGGCAACTATGAGATACCGGGATTGAAGCAGGGGCGGTACCGGCTGACCGCCACCATGCCCGGCTTCAAGACCTTCGTAGCCGGCGATCTGCTGCTGGCCAGCAGCCAGGTCCGGCGCGTGGACATTCCGCTCGAAGTGGGGGCTACGGAAACCGAGGTGACGGTCACCGCGTCAGGCGCCCTCATCGAAACCGAGCAGGGTAAGATCTCGGCTGAATTCTCAGGCGAGCGGTACCGCGACATTCCGATTCCCGGCAATGCCTACGGCGGCACCTACACGGTTCTGGCCACGCTGCCCAACGTCCAGTCGCGCGGGGGCAGCCGGCCGATTTTCGCCGGGCAGCCCACCGCGCAAACCAACATGGGCATGGACGGGGTGAAAGAGGAGACGCTCAACACCCAGACCGTCAACATGGAGCACGTCGAGGAACTAAAGCTGGTCATCATCAGCAATACCGCCGAGTTCAGCCGGGTCGGCTATTTCGACACGGTGACCAAGCGCGGGACCAACCAGTATCACGGCGAGCTGTCTTATTACCATCGCAACTCCAGCCTGGGGGCGCGCGGCTTCTTCGAAGCGGAGAAGACCCGTGACCTCTATCACACCTTCAACATCAGCGCCTCCGGGCCGGTGATCAAGAACAAGACGTTCTTCTATGGCCTCTTTAATGGAGAACGGGTACCGGCCAAGTCGTTTCGGACGCGCAACGTCCCGACGCCCGAAATGCGGGCCGGGGACTTTTCGCAACTGCTCGCCCCACCGCGACCGGTCACCATCGTGGATCCTACGAATGGCGATCTCTTCGCTAACAACCGCATCCCCACCAGCCGGCTCAGCCCCGTGGCGCTGAAGGTGCAGGAGAAGTACCTGCCCCTGCCCAATCGGGGCGCACCCGGATCATTGGTCAACAACTTCGGCTGGGCCCACCCCTATACCAGCGACCAGTATCACGCCGACGTGGTGGTGACGCGCATCGATCACCAGTTCTCCCCCCGGGACGCGGTATACGGACGGTTCAACGCCTACTTACCCCGGTACGTGCAGGCCGGAAACTATCCGGCGCTATTTTCCACCCGCCTGCGCCAGAGCCACTCCTGGGCCGCGGTGGAGACCCATCTCTTCTCGCCCACCCTGCTCAACACCTTCACCTTCGGCGGGAATCGGGATGGGATCATCGACGGGCGGACGGTGGATAACAACACGCCGGCCAGCGGCGACAAGGTGATTGCCGACCTGGGGCTCACCGGCGTCAATCCCAAAGGTCTGTCGGACCGGGGCGGCGGCTTCCCCATCATGAATATCACCGGCTTCAGCACCCTGACCGTGGTCCACGGCGGTCCGTTCGACGATACCAACTTCTCCTTCGCCGACGCCGCCAGTTGGTCCAAGGGCAAGCACGTCTTCAAGTTCGGCGGCGAGCTGAGACTGTATCGTAACTACAATGGACGCGTGCCCGACAGCACCTACGGCAATTTCACCTTTGACGGCTCCTTCAGCCGTAACGCCTACGCCGACTTTATGCTCGGATTGCCGTTCAGCAGCCAGCGGCTGGACCCGCTGGTCGACCGCGTGCAGCGGTCCAAAGAACTGGGCCTGTTCGCCACCGACACCTTCAAGGTCAGCAGCCGCCTGACCCTCGATTACGGCCTGCGCTGGGATTACTTCACCTCCACCCGCTTCGAGGACGGCTTGGCGTTCAACTGGGACCCGGTGGCCAATGCCGTGATGGTCCCCGATGCGGTCCGGCAGAAGGTAAGCCCGCTGTATCCTAGTAATATCAAACTTGTGACCGGCGACGTGATCCCCACGCCGGAGAAGAAGAACTTCGCCCCCCGCCTGTCGGCGGCCTACCGGCTGACCAACACCACCGTCCTGCGCGGCGGGTATGGAGTTTATACTGAGTTTCTGGGCAAGTTTACCCGCGCCCAGACGGGCGGTCCGTTCCAGCTCACCGAAACCTATTTCAACACCATTACGAATGGAAGGGCGCTGTTCCAGTTCCCCAACGCGTTCCCCAGCGCCGGCGTTTCGGCGTCGGTGCCGTCGCAGAGCACCAGCGGATATCCGGCCGAGACGAAGAACGGCTACGTCCAACAGTTCAACTTCACCGTCGAGCAGGAGGTCCACAACGTGGGGTTCCGGCTCTCGTATATCGGCTCGCGCGATCGCGGCCTGAATTACAACCTGGCGATCAACAAGCCACAGCCCAGCCTGGCCGCGTTCACCGCGGCGCGCCGGCCCTACCAGCCCTTCGTCGGCGCCAGTTTTATCCAGACCGGCGGGAAGAGCAACTACGACTCCCTGACCTTCGAGACCAAACGCAACGTGGGAGCGGTGATGTTTGACGCTCATTGGACGTGGTCCAACAACATGTCCAACTTCCTGAATCTGGAAAACCCCTACCAGCCCAACTTCTGGAACCGCGATTTCACGGCGCGCCACCGGGTGGTGGTCAACGCGCTCTGGAATCTGCCCTTCGGCCGCGGCAAACGGTTCCTGGCCTCCGCCCCAGGCGCGGTGAACCACGTGCTCGGCGGGTGGAAGCTGGCCTGGCTGGGCTATCTGCAAACCGGTCAGTATTTCTCGCCCGCTTTTTCAGGCGCCGACCCGTCGAACACGAACAGCTCCGGCGGATTCCCGGACCGCATCACGGACGGGAACTTTTCCACCGGACAGCGGTCGCTCGACAAGTGGTTTGACGTGGCGGGGTTCGCGCGGCCTCCCCAGGGACGGTTCGGAAACAGCGGGGTCAACGTGTTGCAGGGTCCGGGTCTGAACACCCAAAACATCAGCATCTCGAAGCGTTTTCCGCTGACCGAGCGGCTGCACCTGGACTACATGGCCATGATCTCGAACCTGTTCAACCATCCCAATTTCGACTTCCCGAACAGCAACATCTCGGTTCCGGCGCAGGCCGGGGTGATCGTAACCCAGCAGGGCCTCTTCAGCAATGAGAAGGCGGGACCCAGGCTGATCGAGATGCGCCTGCGTCTGGAGTTTTAGAACGAGCCTCGACCGTAAGGGAGCGGTCTCTTGTGGCAACCTCTCCCTGACGGTCGCGGCTCGATGCAGAGAGGCGACATGTCCAATACCGCAAAATCCCTAACCATCGGCGCGCTGGTCTTTCTGGCCGCCGGCGCCCTGCTCTACTCCACCCGCAACGGGAGGCCCAACCCGGCGCGACCCAAGTCGCAACCTTACTGGCAACGGACCGGGTTCCTGAGCAAGTTCCTGCAGGACCTCGACCCCGGCGCCAGAGGTCTTAAATCCATTCAAGTCCCCGAGGGTTTCGAGGTCACCCTCGCCGCCGGGCCGGACCTGGTGAACTATCCCATGTTCATCGCCTACGACGACCGGGGGCGGCTGTTTGTCTGCGAATCCGCCGGCAAGAACATGGCCGACGATGAAATGCAGGCTAAACCCGAAATGCGGATCCGCCTCCTCGAGGACACCAACGGCGACGGCGTCTTCGATCGCGGCAAAGTCTTCGCCGACCACATCACCATGACCATGGGCGCGCAGTGGTATCGCGGCAGCCTCTACGTGGCCGCTCCCCCCGATTTCCTGCGCTTCGACGACACCAACGGCGATGGCGTCGCCGACCGCCGCCAGGTCATCCTCACCGGCTGGCCCCTGCACTCGAACGGCACCACTATGCA
>JBGOUV010000125.1:0-16177 GCA_041477815.1 Terriglobia bacterium
GTGTACTGTATCAGCGGCTTCCCGCGCGACGAAGCGCGGAACCCCAGCAGAAGTCGCTGAGCGCCAATTGGCGCTCGATAACGTCTGCTGAATCAAGGGCTTACCGAACCCGAGTGGAGCTGGGGTTTTGCCACGGGCTTAGCGGCGCCTTGCTCCGGAGGGGCATCGACGAAAAGAGTTTGCGTCCGGGCTTCTGAGACGGCGTCCGGGCTAACTACCCTTCGCATAACGGTCTAAGATCTCGAAGATTGCCGGAGGCTTCCGCCTAACGCCGCTTCCGCGCCAGCACCATCTTCAGCAGGGGCGGGGTCAGGAACGTGGTCAGCATCACCATGATGACCAGGGCGGAGAACGTGGTCGGCGAGAAAAGGGGCTTTCCGTCCAGCAGCAGTGTGGCCCCCATCCCGGCGAAGATCAGCCCCACTTCTCCGCGCGGGATCATGCCGACCCCGACCGCGATCCGGTCCACACCCTTCTCCAGCACCCCCAGCCCGCACACCTGTTTGCCGATGATCGCCGCCGCCGTGATCAGCGCGGCAAACCCCAGCACCGCCGGCGACGCGAAGCTCTTCAGATCCACCCGCAGGCCCATCAGAACGAAGAACACCGGCACGATCAGGGTATTGATAGGAAACAGCAGCTCCTCCACCCGCCGCTCCCCACGCTCCGTAAACGGCCGGTAGTGCACCGGATCCAGGACCACACCGGCCGCAAACGCCCCCACGATCGGCGCCAGCCCGGCCACCCCCGCCAGCGTCGCCACCACGAAGCAGAAGCCGATGCATACGGCCAGGAGCACCCCCGGCACCCGCAGGCGCGCCGCGTAGTGAAACATCCGTTGGGCGACTCGCCGCCCCACCAGGATCGCCCCACCCAGAAACAGCGTGGCCTTGGCGGTGATCCACAGCACGTTCGTCCATGAGACCCCACCTCCGCTGCCCGCCGCCGCCGACATCACCAGGCCGCTCACCACGGCCAGGACCACCAGCCCGATCACGTCGTCGGCCACCGCCGCCCCCAGCACGATCTTGGCTTCCTTGGTGTCGGACGCTTCCAGATCTTTCAGCACCCGCGCCGTAATTCCCACGCTGGTCGCGGTCAGGGTCGCCCCCACGAACAAGTGCGTCATCCAGCCTGCCGCGGGCAACATCGCCGCGGACACGAAATACCCCAGGATCAGGGGCGCTATCACCCCCAGGGTAGCCACCAGCAGCGACGACCACCCCACCGCCAGGAGCTCGTGCAGGTCCGACTCCAGCCCCACCTCGAACAGCAGCAGGATCACCCCGATCTCGGCCACGGCCGCGATCGCCGCGCTGTCCCGCAGCCCGTCCAAGCCGTGGAATCCCAGCAGCTTCAGGTTCCCCAGCAGCACTCCAAAGACCAGCTCTCCCAGGACCGGCGGTTGCCCCAGCCTCCCCAGCAACTCTCCGCCCAGCTTGGCCGCCGCCAGGATCAGCGTCAGGGCCATCATCGAATCCCGCACCAGGGTGGCGGTGTCGGCGGCGGGGGCTCCCATCATTCCAGAACGATCTTGGACACGTCCACGGCGGGGGGCGGGAACTGCGGGTCCATCTCCTCCAGCTTTTGTACGATGGTCCGTGCCACGGCCCAGTTCCGGAACCACTTCCGATTGGACGGGATCACGTGCCACGGCGCCCAGGGCGTCGAGCATTTCGCCAGCGCATCCTCAAACGCCGCCATGTAATCCTTCCATAGCTTGCGTTCATCGAAGTCCGCGTAGCTCAGTTTCCAGTGCTTGTCGGGATTCTCCAGCCGCTCCAGGAACCGCTCCCGCTGTTCCTCCTTGGAGATGTGGAGGAAGAATTTCAGAATCTCGGTCCCGTTGGCCACCAGGTGTTCCTCGAAGTTGTTGATGTGGCGGTAGCGATCCTTCCACACCGCCTTGGGAACCAGCCGGTGGACCCGCGCCACCAGCACATCCTCGTATTGCGACCGGTTGAAAATGACGATCTCGCCCCACCCCGGCGTCACCCGGTGGATGCGCCACAGAAAATCCCGCTCCGCTTCCAGGCCCGCCGGCTTCTTGAAGCTGGCCACCCGGCACGACTGCGGGTTCAGCCCCGACATGACGTGCTTGATGGTCCCGTCCTTGCCCCCGGCGTCCATCGCCTGCAGCACGATCAGGACCGAGCGTTTGTGCTCGGCCCACAGCCGCTCCTGCAACTCGGCCATGCGCTTGAGATCCCTGGCCAATTGACCGGCCAGCTTGGGGTCATCGGGGTAGGGATTGTCGTGGTAATCGGGATCGAAGTCCTCGAGGCGCGCCTTGGCGCCCGGCTCGATGCGGAAGGACTGGTTCCGGCCCTTCTTGTTGTCCTTGGGCATTTAAGCGGCCTCAGCGACCACCGGCTGCTCGCTGATCTTGCGGTGCTCCCGCGCGATCCCCCCCACCAGAAGCAGCCACAGCGCCACCAGTCCGGCGTTGATGGTCGCTACCGTGCCCACGCTCAGCACCCGGATGACGGTGAACACCGCCAAGGCGGACAGCATATCACCGGCCCGCCAGAAGAAGCTGTCGATGACCTGCTTGGCCTTGTACTTCGCCTCGCGGCTGGTCGGCAGGAAGAGCGAGTGCCGCACCGTGTTCTCGAGCGAGTAGTCGGTCGAGTTCTCCACCAGCTTGGCCATCCGCACGCTGGCCAGGACGGGCACCGCCGCGATCAGCCCGTACCCGCCCAGCGACAGCGCCGGCGGGATGAACAGCGCCCCCCGCACCCCCAGGTACTTGATGATCCGCGAAACCAGGAAGAACTGGAACAGCGCCACCAGCAGGTTCTGCCAGAAGTAGAACTTCGCGTAGTAGGTGCCGATCAACTGCTTCGCCGTGATGGCCCCGCCGGAGGCTGCGGCCGTAGCCTTCGCCGCGTCGGCAAAGGTCCGGCCCATCATGTACTCGCCGTTGGTATTGACCAGTTGAATCACCATCATGAGCAGCCCGATGTACAGCAAATACCGCTGCCGCATCACCAGTTGGAAGCCCCCCTCCGGTCCCAGCGGCTCGCTGACCCGCGGCTTCGGCGTCTGTCGTGGCCGGCTCTTCTCGCGCCGGTCGATCACGTTGGTCATGGCCAGGCACACCGCCAGCATTCCCGCCGCTACGAGCATGCAGGAATCGACGGGCAGCAGCTCCGCGATCTGAGCCCCCGCGATCGATCCGGTCGCCGTCCCGATCCCCGCAATGGCAAACAGCCGCTTTCCCTCCTCCTCCGTGTACAAGTCGTTGGCGAACGACCAGAACTGGGCGATGACCATCACGTTGAAGATCCCCATCCACAAAAAAAACGGCACCCCCAGCGACACGGGCGTCTTCGACAGCGCGTAAAACACCAAAAGCGTGGCGATGAAAAACAGTGACACCCCGTTGATCAGCCGCACCCGGTTCACCCGGCTGGCAAACGCTCCGTAAGCCGGGATGATCAAAAGCAACAGCCCCGCCTGCACCGCCCCGCTGTAGCTCTTGATCTCGGCCCCGCCCCCGCTCAAGATCAGCGCCTCGCGCACGGGTTTGAGGACGTAATACGCCAGCAGCAGCAGGAACGCGTTCACCGCCAGCAGCAGAACCGTCCCCGACTCTCCCGGCCGCACCTCCGCCACCAGGCTCAGCAGCCGGTCGAGCAAGCCTTTCTCGCGGGGCATCGCCAGCGTCGTCGCCATCGCTTACCTCCGTATTCGGCGTGAATCTCGAATTCTCCCCCATTTCACCCCGGACTTGCAATCCCCCTTGCCATGTTACCCTGACGAACTGAGAGGTGGACGAGGCATGAAAGCGTCACACAGACCAGACCATCGGAAGGACGGCGCCCAGCATCCGGCATCGGCGCTTGGACGCAGGTTGCGGAAGCTCCGCAAGAGAATCGAAGCCTCCGGGCAGAAGCTTTTGACGATGGAACAGATCGAGAAAGAAGTGCTGCACCGCAGAGGTGGCATGGATCTCGGGCGGGGTGATCCGGACCTTTGTGGACGCCGGTGTGCTGCTGGCGGCGGCCACCGGTCGTGGCTCGGCGTCGAACCGTGCCTTGGCGCTCCTGGAAGACAGCAATCGAGAATTCGCTTGCGATCCGTCGCTCTGGAGGTGTTGCCGAAAGCGGTGTACTTCAAGAGGCTGGCCGAGGAAGGGTTCTAATTTTGACAGCCGCCCATAAATCCTCTACTCTGGAAAGAGAAGCGCGTTATTTCAGAAGCAAGGAGCCGGGCAGCCATGGAAGTGCAGTTCGAACCCGAGGTGCAAGCCAAGCTGGAGCGGATGGCCCGCGAAAGCGGCCGCGCCGCCGTTGAACTGGTACAGGACGCCGTGGCCGGTTACGTGGACGAGTTGGCCGGGACGCGCGTAATGCTGGATGCCCGCTACGACGACATCAAGAGCGGCCGGGTGAATCTCATTCCCGGCGATGAGGTTTTCGCCCGGCTGCGCGAGAAGAGCGAGGCTCGCAGGGCAAAGCCTTAGTTCATGACCGGCTACGATTTCCACCCGGAGGCCGAAGCCGATCTTGATGAGATTTGGGAATACATCTTCGCCGATAGCGTCAGCGCCGCCGGCCGCGCAATCGCGGATATTCACCAAGCCCAACCAAGCCCTTGAAGGTCTCGTTCCATTCCCTCCTCAGGGACACAGACGGATTGACCTGACCAGCCGCCCGCTGCGTTTCAAACGGGTGCGGGATTACCTGATCGCCTACGCTCCGGATGAAAAGCCACTTTGGGTGATCGCCGTCATGCACGGCCACCGCAGCCCCCGCGTCATGGCGGCGATCTTGAGAGAGAGAGAGTAATGGAAACCAGCAGCGCGGGAGGCCGATGGCAGCGACAGCGCCGGAGCCTTGGTATGAACGAATGGATCGTCACCACCGAGAAGCGCTCCAAACCAATGTCGCGAAATACCTTGGTGGCGGTTGCTTGGTTCCTCGACTAACCGGCCTCTACTCTTCCCGCTCGATCCCCACAATCTTGATCCCTCCCGCCTCCCGCCGCACGTACACGTGCACCGCCTTGGGGATCTTGGCGCCCCCATCCTTCCGCCGGATCTGCGCCGTGTAGTACTGCCCCGGCCGCGCCGTCAGCACCTCTGCGGGGATCTCGAACGAGGAGCCGGTTACCTCCTGGGTCACCTTCATCGGCGTCTTGCGGTCGTTCGCGTTGTCGTACCGCAGCCACTCCGCCGTATAGGCCGCCGGCGGCTTGGCCACCCCGTACTGCACCGCCAGGTCCTCGAACCTCAGCCGGTCGCCCTGCACCTCCAGGCGGTCCACCGCGTTGATCTGGTTCAGCCAGTACCGCGCGACCTTGTCACGCCGCTTGATCAGGCATTGGACCAGGTACTCCTCCGCCCGCTTATCGCTCAACTGGCCCGTCTCCACGATCTTCCGGATCTCCTCATCGGTGAACGACACGACGATCTTGGCGCCCCAGTAGGCGTCCTCCGGCAGGCTGTTCAGCAGCGCCGGATTCGGATACTCCGGCTTCCAGTTCTCCGGCCGGAAGTAATCCCCTTCGATCCGTCCGATCGACGGGTACACCGGGTAGCGGATGTGAATCCAGTGCCGGTCGTAGAACCCGAGGGTCAGGATCCGCGTGAAGGCGATACCCGGCTCCCATAGGTACTCGTAGCCCGCCCGCGGCTTCTGCTCGCTGACGCTCCCGCTCCCCAGGATCGATCCGAAGTCGATCAGGTGGTGACGGACAAACTGTTTCCCGTTCTCGTTCACCAGCATGTCCAGCGTATTGACGGCCCGCGAGTCGTCGTGGTTCAACCAGGCGCAGGGCGCCCAGAGACCCCGCAGCTCCCGCCGGTGCTCGTGCGGAAATATGTCGTTGGGGTCGTCCGGGCGCGTCCCGTAATACCGGAACGGCCCTACATCCTGCCCCGCCAGGATCTTGCTGGCCACCGCCCGGTACCGTCCGTCCGCGGTCTTGGCCACCCGGTTCAGCAGCTCGTGGATGTCCCGGTGGTCCATTTTCCGCTGCCGTCCCGGAGTATCGCTAATGACCGCATCCTCGCCCAACTCCAGTTGGTCGGCCCGGAAGTAGACGATGTAGTTTTCCGGCACGTAATACCCCATGGCGTAGAAGAATTTCGTGCCGATCACATCGGCCGACGTGGCCATCTCCAAATTCCCCGGCGGATCGAACTTGATCGCGTAGCGGTCGCCGCGCGAGTCCTCGACCATCGAGAACCCCGGCGTAATGCCCTCGTTCTTCCCCCGCAGCACCTTCCAGGTTCCCGGCGCCGGCCCGGTTCCCCGGTCCGGTCCCCGCACGAGCTCCTCGATGGTCATCCGCTTCCGCGCGTGCCGATTGGTGTACCACGCCGATTCCGGCACTTCGCCCAGCGTGTTGATGTTCATCGCCGTCCGCGGCTTGCGGTCCCCGGGGTTCCCAAACGAATTCTGAATAAAGTCGTAATAGTCGCTCAATTTGTACCGCTTGGGCGCCGGGATGTTCCGGTCGTCCTGGTCCCGCCCCACCGGATCGTCCGGGAGAAACTTCTGTCCCGGCGCCAGCGCGGCGACCAGCAGCCACAGCACGATGCCCCGTTTAAAACACATGGCCGAATTTGAAAAAGAACCTCATCCCTTCCCGGCTCCGCCCGATGTCCACCCGTAAGAGCACAGACTTCGCCTGGTTAAACCGAAACCCTATCCCATAAGCCCCCTCCAGATGGTCCAGGCTGAAGTCGCTGCGGCTGGTGAACACCTTTCCGGCGTCCCCGAACAGGGCCATATCCAGCCCCGAGAATACCTCCCAGCGGTACTCCAGGTTATACACCATCAGATTCTTATCCCGGAACCGGTAGTCCCGGAACCCGCGCAGGTCCTCGGAGCCCCCCAGGGTTGGCATCATATAGAACGGCACGGACTGACCCGGGCTGGTATCGGTCAGCGAGGTCTTGGCGCGGAACGCGATCACCCGCCGCCGGTTGAAGAACGGCACGTACTGTTGCGCCTCCACCTCGTACCGCCGGAAGGTGTATAGCGATCGGTTCCGGTCCCCGAACAGGTTTCCCTCCACCACGTAGTTCCCACCCGACCGCGGGTTGCCCGGCTCATCGCGCCAGTCCATCTGGGCGAACGTACCCACCTGGTAGTGATCCGGTTGAAAATCGAGAGCCGGCGTATTGCGCGGCGTAAACACCTTCTCGGTGGACGCATACCTGGTATCGGTGCCCGGCCCCGTGTTGGTGGCGATGATGCCACCCTTCACCCCCACCCGGAACACCCTCTTCCACTTGATCCCCATCGTCCCCAGGTAGGTGGTATCCTCCAGCCGGAAGTTGGTTCGATCCTCGGGGCGCGACTGGGGACCCAGCCCGAAAAACCGCTCCTGCGGGTAGTTGCGGTAGGCCACATTAAAGTCGAGGAACACGTGCTCGTTCCTCAGCCGGGGCATCCCGATTTGAAACTCGAGCTTCTCGTACTTCCGGAGCGACCCCCGCAGGCTCGCCCGCATGTCCACCAGACCCCCGGCGAGGCGTTCCTGCCGCCAGTCGGGTCCCAACGCCAATCCCGACCCAACGTGCAATCCGCCGTACCCCAGATGAAACCCCTGCCACCCGGCCATCAGCCGCTCCATGAGGTGCCGTTCCCTGACCTCATACAGCGCCTTCTCCAGCCCCTTCCGCTCCGGCGCCTCGACCTGCTGCGCCTTCTTCTCCCGCAGGCTGTTCCACTGCGCCAGCCGGCCGCCCGCCACCGGTGGCTCGTCGCCCGCCTGTCCGGCCAGCCGCAGGCCGCCTGCCAGCAGCACCAGACACAGTTGGGGCGCGATCTGCATACCTGGAAACTACCTAGTATAGTATGTTACGGGCGTCTTTGCCGGATTTCCTCAGGCCCAACCCCGAACCCGTACTGCTCCTTCTCGACGACGAGGCTATCGTCACCACCACCATCCGAAACTATTTCCAGTTGAAGCCGGGGCTACCGGCTGGTGGCGTTTCACCAACCGGCCGAAGCGCTCGAGTACCTGGCAGGAGCCTCCGGTGGACCTCAGCATCACCGGCCAGGTGATGCCCGGCAGGAACGGTCTGGAGTTCTGGAACCGGGCCAGGCAGATTCGACCCGAAGGTTCGGGTGGACCGCTGTTCAACCGTCAGGGCCAGGTTATCGGCATCAACCCCGCCGTGATTCCCCCGTTGCCCGGCGGGAGCCTGGGCTTCCCCATCCGCCCCGCCCTCGAGCTGCTGCGAACCCGGCCGCCCTCCGAGAAACTCGGGCTTCTGCCGATACTTAGACCAGTGCCAGCTCCTGCCGAGCGGATCCGCGTCCTGGTGGTCGACGACGACTCCGTCGACCGCTACTACCCTCGCAGTATTCTGCTGCAACGCTTCGGCGCCGAAGTTCTGGAGGCGGATAGCAGCGTCAAAGCCCTCGAAATCCTCAGTCAAAGTCCGGTCGACGCCATTATCACCGACCTGCGAATGCCCGGCATGGACGGCCTCCAGATGCTGGAATTCGTCCGCACCGATCCCAAGCTGGCCGGCACGGAGATCATCGTGGTATCCGGCTACAGCCACGAGCAGGCCGTCCGTCGCGCCATGCAGATGGGCGCCAGCGACTTTCTCACCAAACCTTTCGACCACGCTACTCTGTTCCGCAAGCTGACCGCTCTGTTCAACCGCATCGAGCTCCGTCGCCGCGCCCGTCCGGCCCCGGAAGGCCGCCGCTCGCGCCTCCGGATCCTGGTCGCCGACATGGACCCCCACTTTGGCGTTTTCGTCTCCGATGCCCTCGCCAGCCGCTACTGGGTCCGCCAGGCGACGAGCGACCTGGAGATTCTCGGCCTCACCAACGCCTGGAACCCCAATCTCCTGCTCCTCAACCCTGCCGTCCTGCACCTGGATATGGCCACTCTACTCGACCAGCTTTGGGAGCAGGGTCTGGGCCGCCACCGCGGCGTCTACCTCCTCACCGAAGAGGAGACCGACGTCTCCTCGCTCGACCCGCGCTTGGCCGGCTCGGTCCGCCGCACCCTGCCTGCCGATCCTTTCGCCGCAGCCGTTCGCGGCCTCCTGGAGCCCGCCACGGTCACCCGCGACACCGCAGCCGGCTGGATCCGCCGGATCGAGCCCGAGATGGTTACCGCGGTCCGCCAGGTCTTCCTCCTGATGACCTCGCTTGAGGCCGTCCCGGCCGATGTTCCGGCCGGTCTCCCGGCCGATTTGTTCTGCAGCCTCCCCCTGCGTTCTTCCCAAACCGGCCTGCGCCTGCTGCTCGAGATCGGCTGCTCCCGCTCCTGGGGCGAGAACCTGGCCAGGCGCTTCACCGGTCATGCCCAGACCGACCTCGTCGACGGCACCCTCCGGGAGCTGCTCCACCTCCTGGGCGAGCGCCTCCGGGAGTCCTGCCTGACCCGTGACCTTCCTCTCCAGGTCTCCCGCCCCGTCGTCACCACCCGCCCCACCCCTCTCCCCGACGGCTCCCTCTTTCAGTGGGAAAAACACTTCCAGTGGACGGCGGCGGGAACCTTTCGTCTCTCGCTGCTTGGTCTCCAGGAGGGCTCGAGTCGCCCGTGAAAAATTCCGATTACCGCTGGTCGTGACAGAAATCGCAGGCCAGGGACACTCCCGCGGCGCGATGACACTCCATGCAGGCAGCCATGGAGGTTTCCTTCTCTTTGCGCATGACGTCGCGCTCGCGAACCGGGCCGTGGCAGGCCTCGCACGTCACTTTGGCGCGGGTCAGGTGCTCTTTGTGGCTGAAGAATACGTAGTCGGGGATGCGATAGACGCGTTTCCAGGGAACCGGCGTGTCCTTGCCGTGGTACTCCGCCAGTCGCTGGATGTGGGGGCTCTCCTTCTTGATTCCGGCGTGGCAGGTCATGCATTTGCCGGTGGCCGGAATACCGGCGAAATCGCCCGGATCGGGCATCTCGTGGCAATTCTTGCACTCCAGGCCGGTCGCCAGGTGCTGCTTATGACTGAACGGCAGCGGCTGCACCGGAGGCGCCGGAACGTACTTGGGAGGCGGCGTTTGAGCGAAGGCGAAACACACGGCCAACAGCGGGCTCCAGCTCCAGCGCATGCCCCTATCCTAACAGGCGGGGGGCAACAGTAGCCGCCCTACGCGACGCCGGCGGGCACGGCGCCGGAGCAGATCTCGGCCCCCTCCACGCGATTGCGGCCGAGCGCCTTGGCGCGGTAGAGGGCTTGGTCGGCCCAATCGATCACCGTCTCCCAGTTCTCGGTGGGGTGGCCGTCGACCGGACAGCAGGCCACCCCGCAACTGATGGTGACCACGGCCCCGGGGCTGTGGCGGCGGGGCAGAGCCAGGGATTCAATGGTCGACCGCAACCGCTCGGCGGTTGCCGCGGACTCCGGAAAGCTCTGCTCGGGGAGCAGCACGACAATCTCCTCGCCGCCGTAGCGGAAGGCGCCGTCGGAGGTGCGCAGGCACTGGCTCAACGCGGCGGCGATACGCCGCAGCACCTCGTCGCCGGCGACGTGCCCTTCCGTGTCGTTGTAGGCCTTGAAATGATCCACATCGCACATGACCACGCCGTAGGAGCGACCGTAGCGCAGCGCCCGGTCATGGAATTCGGTAATGCGCTCCTCGAAGGCCAGCCGGTTGCCGAGCTGCATCAGGGCGTCCAGCCGGGAAAGCCGGCGCAGCCGGACGTTCATGATTTCGAGCTGGTCGTTCTTGTCGCGCAGCTCGCGCTGCAGCTTGAGTATGCGCTCGGCGGCGCGCATGCGCGCGTGCAATTCCCGCCGGTCTACCGGCTTGATGATGAAGTCGTCGGCCCCGGCCTCCATGCCGGTGATGAGGTCCTCCTGGCCGGAGCGCGAGGTCTGCATGATGATGTAGACGTAGTCCGGCCGCTCGGAGTCGCGGATGTGGCGGGATAGCTGGAGGCCGTCCCACTCGGGCATCATCCAATCGGTGATGACGAAGTTGAAGTCGCCGCCCTGGAACCACTCCCAGGCCTCGCGGCCATTGGTGGCGGCGGTGACTTCGTGGCCGAAGCTCTGAACCGCGCGCTCCAGCAGGCGCCGGGAGGCGGGGTCGTCTTCCACGATCAAGACCTTCATGAGGACTGGTCGCCTTTCCCTTTGCCGGACGGGCCGGACGGCCCCCGGTGCTGCAGTTGAGAGCAAGCTGTCTCCAGCGCCCGGGCCAGGTCGATCAAGCCGGGGGTGCCCGGGCTCGCGTCGGAGGCCAAGGTGCTGCGAGGGGTCCCGGCTGCCGGAAGGCGTCCTTTCGGGAGGCCGTCGAGGATCCTGTGGGCCACTCCGGCGACTTGTTCCCGCCGCATCGCCGGGACGACCACCTCGGCCAAAGGCTCGTCGCGACTGGCCAGCAGCTGCTGGATCTGGCACATCTGCTGTTGGAACATGGCGCCGGTCAGCTCTACCATCTCCTGCTGGCGGCGCAGGAGTCGAACTACCTGCCGGTCGGTCAGCCGCCTCCGATGCCGGATCGTCTTGAGCGACCGGACGTACTTGATCAGGCGCTCCAGATGCCGGACGGTGGTGATAAAGTCCGCGAAGTCCAGCGGCTTGGTGATGAACGAGGTAACACCGCGGCCGTAAGCCTGCACCATATCCTCGTGGTGCCGCGACGTGGTCAGAACCACGATGGGGATCTCGCACAGGCTGGGATCCCTGCGGACCTGCTCGGCCACCTCCTGGCCGTTGACCCGGGGCAGGTTCAGGTCCAGAAGAATCAGATCCGGCCGGGGCGCAACAGCGGCGTATTCGCCCCGTTTAAAGAGGTAATCGAGGGCTTGGTTGCCGTCGGAGACGATCCGCAGATCGTGCGGCGCCTCCAGCGAGGCAAAGGCCTCCTGGGTCAGGAGCTGGTCGCCTGGATC
This sequence comes from Terriglobia bacterium, assembly GCA_041477815.1. GTDB lineage: Bacteria > Acidobacteriota > Terriglobia > Bryobacterales > JACQDG01 > JBGOUV01. The sequence continues at coordinate 11,827 of JBGOUV010000125.1, forward strand.
GTCCTCTACCAGCAGGACGATGGCGGCGGCAGTTTCAGCGGCAGTGCTGGGCATAGGTTCGGTTCCCAAATCGCCTCCTAAACCTACTCATCGACTGTTTGGAGAAAATTTTAGAGGTGTTCTTAGTTGTTCTCTACTGCCTGGTGGCAGCCAAGTCGATGAAAAGGGAGGATGTTCAGCCGACCTCCCTCCGCCCCCGCCGATGCCCCGGTCGAGCCGCGAGACCCGATCGAGGAGGTGATTTATGCCGTCTCCCACGACTTGCGTGGTCCCCTGCTCAACTTCCAGGGGTTCCTGCGCCGTCTCCGCCGCAGTTGGGACACCCTGAACGCAGGGGCCGGCGACCCCCATCTCACGCCCGACCAGCGCCAGAGCCTCCGCCAGACCGAGTGCGAGCGGATCGATACTTCCTTCCGCGTCCTGGAGAATAACGCCCGCCGTATGGAGCAGTTACTCCAGGCTCTGCTGGACTTATCCCGTGCCGGCCGGGAGCCGGTGGTCCGGCAACTGGTTCCCACGACGGCAGTGGTCCACCGCCTGGCCGCGCAACTACGGCCGGTCTTGGAGGCCAAAAGCGTCTCCCTGGAAATCGGCCCGGCGCCCGACCTGTGGACCGAGCCAGACCGCTTGGAACAGGTCTTTCGTCTGGCCCTCGACAATGCCCTGAAGTTCCTGTCCCCGACCCGCCCTGGCCTCCTGCGCGTCGGTGGATCCATCCAGGAGACCGAGCACGTCTGTTGGATCGAGGACAATGGAATCGGCCTCCGGCCCCAGGACCTCGAACGTATTTTCCTCCCTTTCGGTCGCGTTCGTGAAATCGACGCTCCCGGCCAGGGCGTGGGATTGGCTACCATCCGCAAGCTGATGAGACAACTCGGGGGACGCGCGTGGATCGAATCCACCCATCAGCGGGGTACTACTCTGTTCCTCTCCTTTCCGAAGCCGGCGTAGACCTGTGTCCGCCCGGAGGACCGGGCCGGGGCCAGCTTTGTGCGGGTCGGCCTGAACATAGAGTAGGCGGCGTGGGAGAATAAGGTTCAGCTTGATACTGTGCCCCAGCGACACACCAGTCGAGAATTGGATCAAGCTGGCCGAAGAATTTGGATGGAGACTGGTCGGTGTGAGGGGAGACCATCACAACTTTAAGCACGCGGAGAGCCGGTTTGTCGTCACTATCGTACATCCGCAGAAGGATGTGCCGGTGGGGCGAGCGGTCGATACCGTGAAGAAGATCAGGCTGGAGGTCCAGTGATGCGATTCTTGATCATGCTGGAGCAAACGGAAGCAGGGTTTGCCGTGCAGGCGCCCGATTTAGCAATCGTGACGTACGGAGAGAGCATCGAAGCGGCAAAGCGAGCGGCCTGCCAAGCCATTCAGATCAACCTGGAAGCGTATCAAGACGTAGGACAACAGGTGCCTGAGGGGCAAGCGGTTTTAACCCATTTGGAGAATCCCGAATTCCGGGATTTGCTATTCGCGTACGTTGAGGTACCAGAGCCCAAGGAAAGAATCGCGGCGTAGCGTGACCCAAAGGGCTGTCAGTGCTTAAATGAGGGCATGCACCCAACCTCCAAAAGCCGGGCGGCGGGTGATGCCCGCTTCGTTGGCGGCGACGGATAGATGATGACCTTCACCACGATAATCAAAGTTGCTGCCACCATCTTGGTGAGCCTTGGCGGCGCAGGCGCGATTGTGATGTTGTGCGCCTCGTGGCTGGGCAAAGTCTGGGCCAACAAAATCCTCGAATCGGATCGCCGTAGATATGGCGAAGAACTTGAGCGCGTCCGAAGTGAACTGGAAACATCACGCCGAATGCTGCAGGCCGAGCTTGACAAGGTGATCCACGTCCACCGGGTGCAGTTCGAGACCGAGTTCCGCGTACTCTCCGACATTTGGACGAAGCTCGCGGTTCTACGTTCCGCCATGCGCGACCTTCGACCAGCCAAGGACCTCGTCGACCCTGACGAGGATCCGGATGAGCGGTTCAGGCGCCGTCTGGCCCGTTTTGATAGCGCGCTCTATGACTTTCGCCGCGTGGTGGATGACCACAGTCCGTTCTACCCAGAATGTATCCTCAAGGAGCTTTCCACGGCGCTTAACGTCGCAGACGGAGAAATCATAAGCGTGTCTCTCGACAGATCAGAAAGGGCTACGGATTGGTACAAGGAGGGCCGGTCGAACTTCGAAGCCTTCAAGAAGTCAGCAGAGACAGTTTCGTCTCTCATCCGGCAGCGGCTGGAGACCCTGCGCATGCAGCCGTGAACGAGTCCCGCCGCACCTCGTAGTGCAGCAGGGCCGGGCTCGCGATGTTCGCCCGACCGTGCGGGTGATGGCAAAGTCGTGTTGGCTGTGAAGTTGTGGGAGGATGGAGCTTGCACTCAATAGTGCTTCTCGTGTCGCTGGCACTTCCGGCAGTTCTGCGTGAGTAACTCATAACGAAGCGTGGGGGGCAAGAAGGCACCGACCGCTGAACGCTGGGACGGTAGGCGCGCAGGTGGGCCATGAGAACACTCAACGGATGGCAGCGTCTATGGGCGGTGACCTCAGTCCTAACGATCTTTCCGGCCGTGCTGTTGGCGATGGGCTTCTGGCCAAATCGAGATGTTAACATCGTCAGCGATCTCGCAAATCCCGAGTGCAAGCCGTGGCGTGAGCTTCCGTCCGGCTTTTTTCCTTCGTCCTATCCGTTGGTTGGCGAGCCCTGCCGCGCGGTTCGCGCATTCCTATTCCTCCACGAGACACACCTGAGATCTATTGTCGACTATGATCGGTACTTGACAAGTGCCAAGGTGAAGGCTGCTGGATGGGGCATGGTCGTGTGGCTGGCCGCTGTTTCGGCCCTATATGGTGGTGGCTGGTCGGTCGGCTGGATAATTCGCGGCTTCAGAAGCGGGCGCCGGTAACCCGGGCATTACGAAAACGGAAGCAGGCGGGAATCAAGGAATGAAACAGCAACACGGGAGAAGGATTGACCAGATTGGCAGAGTTCTTGGACCCGTTACATTACACTGAGTGATTCGGCGGCGTGTAGGGCGTTGTGTCCAGGCGTTATCGCGGCCCCAGCCAGTCAGTAGCAAAACGTCACAGGGTGAGGAGGAGCGATGAGCGAACTTGGTAGCGTCCTAGAAGCCCTTGAGAAGCCCTTACTGGTCCTCCTTGGTGCCCTGACAGCAGGCCTGATGGGGCCGCTAACCGACCGGCTCCGGGCTCGCACGGCGGCAGATTGGTGGGAGGCGCAAGAGCGGTGGCGCTTTAAGGCCCAGATCTACACGCGAAGCCTCACAGCCCTGAAGCGGATGCGCCAGCCTCTCGAAGTGGCCGCCGCCAAGGGCGTCTGGCCCGACCCGAAAGGCTGGAGTGAGATCGTGGCATTATCTCGGGAGTTGATCGAGCCGGCAGTAGTCTCGCGTATCTGGTTGACGAAGGAGGCGGTCAACCCACTTGAAACACTGGGGACACGGATCTTCGAGTTGGAGAGTAAACGGCCGGAGTTGACAGACAAACAGGTGCTAATGGAGCTTTGCGATCTACTCGAGACAGATATTGCCGCTCTCCAACAGGTCGCTCAGAAGGACCTGCGCCTGCGTCTGGGATCCGATCAGTGAGGGACGTTAGTGGAAATCGTGTGAGACCGGGGCTGCCATCGGAGTAGCTACCAGCGGCCGTACCCGGCGGGCCTTCACCGAGATCACGTTGTCGTAATTCTGCAGCGCTCCTTCCACCAGCAGGAACGGTTCGTTGACCAGGACCGGGCGATAGCGCTGGTAGAGGTCCGGGGTGACGATGGCGTTGGCGATGCCGGTCTCGTCTTCCAGGCTGAGGAAGAGAAAACCGCTGGCCGTGCCGGGTCGCTGGCGGCAGATCACACAGCCGGCTACCCGTACCCAGCGGCCGTTGGGGACGGCGGCAAGGTCGGAGGCGCGGGTGACGCCGAGACGGTCGAGCTCCGCGCGGCGGAAGGCCAGGGGGTGGCGTCCGATGGTCAACTGGGTGCCGCGGTAGTCGGCCAGGACGCGCTCATCGTCGGTCATGCGGGCTAGGGGGGAGGGCCGGGTGATGGGTGATGGGTGTTGGGTGTCGGGGGTTGGGGCGCTGGCCACTGGCCACTGACCGCTGGCCACTGCCGTGTCGGTCTCCGGCAGATCCTCCAGCAGAGGACCGGCGGGACGGGCGGCGCGCTCCACCTGCCAGAGGGCGTCGCGGCGGTCGCCGGCGCCCAGCGGGTTCAGCGCCCCGATGGAGCCCAGCCGGCGCAGCTCGTCCTTGTGGATTTCCGGGACGCGGCGGGCCAGGTCGTCGATCGAGGCGAACGGACGCTGCGTCACGATCGCCCGGCCGATGTGTTCGCGGA
>JBGOUV010000597.1:0-2659 GCA_041477815.1 Terriglobia bacterium
GTGGTCTACGACCCGCTGCGGGACGAGTTCTTCGCGGCTGAAAAGGGCGGCGGGGCGTATCTGAATAACCGGCGGATCCACGTGTCGCGGGTGAATAAACTGGCCGAGAGCCTGCTGGCTACGGGTTTCCCCAGCCAACACCGGCACGCCGATGTGAACGTGTACTTTTACCACCAGACGGCGATGCTGGCCCATGGGGTACGGCGGGCCGGATCGGCGGCTCTGGACCTGTCCTATGTGGCCTGCGGCCGGCTGGAAGGATTCTGGGAATTCCGGCTCAAACCCTGGGACATCGCCGCCGGCCTGCTGCTGGTGGCGGAGGCGGGCGGCCGCTATAGCGACATGCGCGGCCAACCGCACCAGTTGCGGGGGGCCGAGACCGCCGCCTCCAACGGCTGGATCCATCAGGAGATGATCGGCCTGTTCACCGACGTCTTTGCCAACCGCATCCGCATCCCCATACCCCTTCTTACCGGCGGCACCGAACCGCGACCGTGAGGGAGCGCGCCTTAATGGTCGCGGTTGGTGCAAGCTTTTGCTTTACAATGCTTTGCCTGCAATGGTAGCCTGAGAATTCTGTAGTCGGGAGAGGTGTGTCCGAGTGGCTCCTGCGAGCCGCTGGAAAGGAATCGCCCCAACTCGAGAGACGATGCGCACAGTCGATTTGATTCGCAAAAAGAGGGACGGAGAAGAGCTTACAGCCAAAGAGATCGAGTTTTTGGTTGAGAATTATACCCGGGGAGGGATCCCGGATTATCAGATGGCCGCCTTCCTGATGGCAGCCTTCTACGCGGGACTGAACGAGAACGAGACGGAAGCCCTGACGCTGGCCATGCTGAACTCGGGCGAGCAGTTGGATTTCAGCGACCTGCCCGGGGTCAAGATCAGCAAACACTCGACCGGTGGAGTGGGCGACAAGACCAGCTTGATCGTGGGTCCGATCGCCGCCGCCGCCGGCGTGACCGTTCCCAAGCTTACGGGCCGCGGGCTGGGCTTCACCGGCGGCACCCTGGATAAGCTGGAGTCGATTCCTGGGTTCCGTACCACCTTCAGCATCCCCGAGTTTCGGAGCCTGTTGGAGAAGCATGGCCTGGCCTTCGTCGGCGTCAGCGGTCAAATCGTTCCGGCCGACAAGAAACTGTACGCCCTGCGGGACGCTACCGCTACCGTCGAATCGCTGCCCTTGATCGCCGCCTCCATCATGTCGAAGAAACTGGCCGAGGGCTTCGACGGGCTGGTGCTCGATGTCAAGGTCGGCTCCGGCGCGTTCATGAAGCGCCAGGTGGACGCCCGCAAGCTGGCGCAGATGATGGTGGCGCTGGGGCGGCGGGTGAACAAAAAGGTTCAGGCAGTTCTTACCGATATGGACCAGCCGCTGGGCTATGCCGTGGGCAACGCCCTGGAGGTGATGGAGGTGTCGCAGACCCTGCGCAACGAGGGTCCCACCGACCTCACCCAGCTCTCCATCGAGATCGCGGCGCGGATGATCTACCTGGGCAAGGTGACCGAGAGCCTGGAGGCGGCGCGGGAGCAAGCGGCGAGCCTGCTGGCCTCGGGGGCGGCGTTCCAGAAGTTCCAGGACGTGATCGCGGCCCAGGGCGGCAACCCCGACGTGCTGAACCAGTTTGAGCTGCTGCCGAACGCCACCGGCGCCCACGAGATCCTCTCGCCGCGGGCCGGCTTCATCACCAGGATCAACGCCGCCGACATCGGCCAGGCGGCCGCCTTGCTGGGCGCCGGACGCGACACCATGGACCGGTCCATCGATCCGGCGGTGGGGATCATTCTGGAGCGCAAGGTCGGCGAGCGGACGCCCGCCGGCGGACGGCTGTGCACTCTGTATTACACCGATGACGCCCGGCTCGAAGAAGCGGCCCAACTGGTGGAGGACGCTTTCCACATTTCGGCCGCCGCGGCCGAGCCTCGCGAGCTGGTGCTCGAAGTCATCCAGTAACCGCTATGTCCCGGTTCACAGGTTTGCTGGGGCTGGCCCTGATTCTGGCCGCCGCCTGGGTGTTTTCTTCCGACCGGCGCGCCATCCGGCCGCGGGTGGTGGCTTGGGGACTGGTCCTGCAGATCGGCTTGGCGCTGCTGGTGCTGCGCACCGGCTTCGGACGGGTGTTCGAGGTCATCGGAGGCGTCATCACCCGGCTGCTCGATTTTGCCCAGGCGGGCAGCACCTTTGTGTTCGGCCCCCTGGCCAGCGCCACCGGGCCGGCCGGTGTCGTGTTCGCCTTTCGCGTTCTGCCCATCATCATCTTTGTGGCCTCGCTGTTCTCTATCCTGTACTACTTGGGCGTGATGCAGGTAGTGGTGCGGATCATCGCCGTGGCCATGCAGCGGATCATGGGCTCCAGCGGAGCCGAGTCGCTGGACGTGGCGGCCAGCATCTTCATGGGCCAGACCGAGGCGCCTCTCACCATTCGCCCCTTCCTGCCGAAACTGACCGATTCGGAGCTGCTGACGGTGATGGCGGCCGGGATGGCGCACGTGTCCGGCGCCCTGCTCGTGGCCTACGTCGATATCGCCCACGTGGAGGCCAAGCACCTGCTGACCGCGGTGATCATGACCGCGACCGCCACAATCCTGATGGCCAAGAAGTTCATCCCGGAAACCAAGGAGCCGGAGACCGCGGGCAACGTCGAGATGCACGTGGAGA
>JBGOUV010000143.1:0-15305 GCA_041477815.1 Terriglobia bacterium
ACGAGTTTCTGGCGGTACGGAATGAAGAGCCAAAACGTTATGTGTGGCGCGCGAAGGGGGAGGATATCCTACGAAAGATTGAGCGGGCCAAAGCGGTGCTAGCTCGGATTATTGATGGTTAATTCAATTACAGGACACTAGCGACGGCGGGACTCGCGGCGGATGCCCTCGGCGATCCAGAGGTGGACCTGAGTCTCGTAGGGGATGGACTTGCGCTTGGCGATGCGTTTGGCGGCGGCGAGCTGGGCGGGATTGAGGAGTTGGGAGGCTGCCTGTTTGCGGCGCAGATAGCGCTCGCGGATCTGGCGGACTTGGGAGGGAAGGAGCTTGAAGGGACGAACAGGTGTGAGCTGGTCCCAGATCTGACTGGTGTCGTGCGTTTCGAAGAACTCGGCAGCCTCTTCGTCGTTGGCGAAATCAGGGATTGTCGTGGCGGGCTTGAGTTTTCTGGCCATACTATTTGCGGCGATAGCATCGCCGCTCGTTTTCGCTCATCTCGCGGGCGGTGATGACACGAACCACCCGGCTGGGTTTGCGTACGCAGACGACCACCGTCATGCGGCCCACCGAGGTCTGCCCGTAAACCAAGCAGCGACCGTCGCGGCAACAAAACGCTCCGCAAACACTTCTTCCACCTCATCGGGTTTGTACTGGTGGCGGGCGATGTGGCCGGCATTGGTATCGTCCCACTCGAAGAGGAACGGGCCTCTCACCCACTAAGTATAATCGGCTGTAAATGCGGGGTCAAGGAGGTGTTGGTAGGACGAATCTGGCGACGGCGGGATGGGCGGATGTTCCGCGCGGAAGCCGCCGGCTCTGGCGCCGTGGAATTGGTTGACAGGGACGCTGGAGGTGGAGCCGTGGCAAGGGCTTGACAGGCCCGGCCGGCGCCTGCTAACCTAGCACATACTATGTTAGCGGACCCTAGGTTAGTAGGCGCTAGTGCAGGAAACGGAGCGCCGCCGGCAGCCCGGCGCGGCGCGCGGATGACCTCCCCGGAGCGCCGCGCCGCTATCGTGGCGGCGGCCCTGCGCCTGTTCTCCGAGCGCGGCTTCCGCGGCACCACCACCCGCGAGCTGGCGGCGGCGGTGGGCGTCAGCGAGCCGGTGCTCTACGAGCACTTCAAATCGAAACGTGATCTGTTCCGCGCCATCATCGAGACCAAGTCCCAGGAGGGCGTGGAGCGCGCCTCCGCCGCCCTGGCGCCCTATCTGCAGCGCGACGACGACCGGGGCTTTTTCCGGACCATCGCCACCGTGCTGCTGGAGCGCTACCACGAGGAGCCCGAGTATGTCCGGCTGCTGCTGCACCTGGCCGTGGAGGGCGACGAGCTGGCCGGCCTGTTCTACCAGCGGCAGATTCTGGCCTATCACAAACTGGTGGCCGCGTACATCGCCCGCCGCGTGCGGCAGGGGGCGTTCCGGGCCATTGATCCCGCCCTGGCTGCCCGCGCCTTTCTGTGTATGCCCGTCCACCACAGCATGTTGCGCCTCTTTTTTGCCGATCAGTACGTCAAGGCGGCGAACAAACGAATCGTGGATGAGATGGTGCGCATCTTCTTAGAAGGGGTTTGTGCATGAACTACCGCGTCGCGTGGTTGCCGTTGGCGGCGTTGGCCGCGGGGTGCTCCCGCCAGCCCAAAGAGGCGGCGGCCGTGGCTCCGGCGAAAGCGCCCGATCCGATCCAGGTGCAGACCGCGAAGGCCCAGGCGCGTCGCGTGAGTCGCGTCATCGCGGTGACCGGGTCGCTGCATCCGGATGAGACCGTGACGGTAAGCTTCGAGGTCGCGGGCCGGGTGGCGCAAATTCCCGTGGACTTCGGCCACCAGGTCCGCAAGGGTCAGGTCATTGCCGAGCTCGATAAGCAGGAGTTTACCCTGCAACTGGAGCGGAGCCGGGCGGCCCTGGCCCAGGCCCTCGCCCGGCTGGGTCTGGACCCGACCCAGGAAAACGTGACGCCCGACACCACGCCGGCCATCCGCCAGGCCCAGGCCCAACTCGAAGACGTCCGCTTCCGCTACGAGAGCGCGGCCAAGCTGTACAAGACCGGCGACATCAGCCAGGAGCGCTACAACGAGCTGGAGAAGATGCTCCGGGCGCGGCAGGCGGCGGTGGACGCGGCGGGCGACGAGATGCGGACGGCGCTGGCGACCATCCGCGGTCTGCGGGCGGAGGTGGGCTTGGCCCAGAAGCGGCTCACCGACACCACCGTGCGGGCCCCGTTTGATGGCGCCGTCAGCGCCCGCCTGGTCGCGCCCGGCCAGTTCACCAAGGACAACACCCCCATCGTGACCCTGGTTAAGACGCACCCGCTGCGTCTGCGCCTGGAGGCGCCCGAGTCGGCGGCGGCGGAGGTTCGGGTCGGCACCTCGCTGACCTTCACCACCGACTCCCTGCCTAACAAACAGTTCCACGCCGTGGTCCGGGAGTTGAATCCGGGCCTGGACGCTCGTTCCCGCCTGCTTACCGCGGAGGCCCGGCTGGTGGAGACCGATGCGCGGCTGCGCCCGGGGATGTTCGTACAGGTCGAGCTGGTGGTCAGCCGGGACGCGTCGGTGCTCACGGTCCCGCGTGAGGCCCTCCATGCGGTGGCGGGTCTTACCAAGATCTTTGTCGTAAGCAACGGCCGCGCCGCGGAGGTCCGGGTTCCCCCGGGACTCGTCCGCGACGGCTGGGTGGAGATTCCCTCCGACCGCGTCAAGCCCGGCGACCAGGTCGCGATCAGCAACCTGGCCATGCTGGTCGACGGCGCGCCGGTGGAAGCGAGGTAGACCGTGCAAAAACTGGCAGAAATCTGCGTCCGGCGGCCGGTCTTCGCCACCATGCTGATCCTGGCCCTGGTGGTAATGGGTTTGAGCGCCTACCGGGGACTGGGCGTCGACCTGTTCCCCAAGATCGAGTTCCCCACTGTCACCATTACCACTACCCTCCGGGGGGCGGCGCCCGAGGAGGTCGAATCGCAGGTCTCCAAGCGCCTCGAGGAGGCGGTCAATACCATCAGCGGCATCGACGAGCTGCGGTCCATCTCGTCCGAGGGACTGTCGCTGGTGTTCGTGACCTTCGTCCTGGAAAAGGACCCGGACGTGGCCGCCCAGGAGGTGCGCGACAAGGTGGCGGCGGTGATGCGCGACCTGCCGCGGGACGTGGATCCGCCGGTGATCGAGAAGATCGCCACCGACGCCGCCCCGGTGATGAACGTGGTGGTGGCCTCGGGCCGCGACTTGCGGGAGACCACCAAGATCGTCGACGACTCCATCAAAAAGAATATCGAGTCGCTGCCCGGGGTGGGCCAGGTGCGGTTCGTGGGCGAGCGGAACCGCCAGATTCAGATCTGGCTGGACGGGGAGCGCCTCTACGCCTACAACCTGAATATAGACCAGGTGCGCGGCGCCGTCGTCGCCCAGAACGTGGAGATTCCGGGCGGGCACGTGGACCAGGGGTCGCGGGAGCTGTCGCTGCGCACCCTTGGCCGCATCGAGCGGCCGGTGGACTTCGGACGGATCATCGTGTCCACCCAGAGCGGAGCGCCCGTGCGGATCAACGACATTGGCCGCGTCGAGGACGGCGTAGAAGAGCCGCGGTCCCTCGCCCGCCTGGACGGCACGCCGGCGGTGGCGCTCGAGGTCCGCAAGCAGTCGGGTACCAATACGGTCGATGTAATACATGCCGTAAAGGCCCGCATGACCGAGCTGCAGAAGGGCCTGCCGCCGGATTTTCGGGTCACCTACGTGCGCGACCAGTCGATCTTCATCGAGGAGTCGTTTCGCGCCGTGCAGGAGCACCTGATCCTGGGGGGCGTCTGCGCGGGCTTGATCGTGCTGCTGTTCATCCGGAGCTGGCGCTCGACCCTGATCGCGGCTGTCGCCATTCCCACGTCGATTATCTCGACCTACAGCCTGATCTCGTGGATGGGGTTCACCTTGAACCAGATCACCATGCTGGCGCTGGTGCTGGTGGTAGGAATCGTGATCGACGACGCCATTGTAGTGCTGGAGAACATCTTCAAGAACATGGAGGAGAAGCTTTTGCCCCCGTTCCAGGCCGCCATCGAGGGCACCCGGGAGATCGGCCTGGCGGTGATGGCCGCCACGCTCAGCCTGGTAATCATCTTCCTGCCGGTGGCGATGATGGGCGGCATTGTGGGCCGCTTCATGTCCAGCTTTGGGTACACGGCGGCGTTCGCCATCATGGTATCGCTGCTGGTTAGCTTTACCCTGACCCCCATGCTGTGCTCGCGGTTCCTGCCGCCGGCCTCGGCCGAAGCGGGCGCCCATACTAAGGATACGATCGTATTCCGCGCCATCTCCGTACCGTACCGCGCCATGCTGCGCTGGTCGCTCGCGCACCGCTGGGCCATCGTGGCCTTGTCGGTCCTGGTGGCTCTGTCGTCCGGACCGCTGTTCAAGGCCATCGGCAAGGACTTCCTGCCGGTGGACGACCAGAGCGAGTTCGAGGTCACGGTGCGGATGCCGGTGGGTTCGTCGCTCCAGGGCAGCGACGCGGTAATCCGCCAGCTCGAAGCCGAGGTGCGCCAGCTGCCCGGCATCAAGCACCTGCTGACGTCGGTCGGCTCCGATACCCAGCGGCAGGTGGATCGCGGGTCGATCCTGGTCGAGCTGCTACCCATTCAGGAGCGCAAGCATACCCAGCAGCAACTGATGCTCCGGGCCCGGCAGGGATTGAAGAAGTTTCGCGACCTGACCATTGGCGTGCAGTTGCCGACGGCCTTCCAGGGCGCCTCCACCCAGGACCTGCAGTTTTTCGTCCAAGGACCGGACCTGGCGCAAATCGATCGCTACGCCCAGGAAATCAAGCGCCAACTGGCGCAGATTCGGGGCGTAACCGACCTGGACAGCTCCTATGAGCCGGGCAAGCCCGAGGTGCGGGTGCGCATCAACCGGGACCGGGCGGCCGACCTCAACGTGCCCGTATCCTCCATCGCCACCGCCATGCGGACCCTGGTGGGCGGCGATCCGCAGGCCACCACCTATCGCGAGGGCGACGACCGCTACGACGTGCAGATCCGCGTCCAGAAGGAGTTTCGCGACTCGCCTCGGGCGATGGAGCGCTTGTTCGTGCCCTCCGCTGTATTGGGAAACGTGCCGGTCGGCAACGTGGCGTATCTGGAGGAGTCTACGGGACCGTTGCGGATCGAGCGCTTCAACCGCCAGCGCCAGATCTTCATCACCGCCAACCTGATCGAGGGCCAGGCCCTCAGCAACGTCATCCCCATCCTGGACCGGACGGTGAAGGACCTCCATATGCCTCCTGCCTATCAGAGCGGCCTGGTGGGCCGGTCGAAGGAGTTCGGGCGGGCGGCGCGCAACTACGTCATCGCCTTTCTGCTCTCGATCGTCTTCATGTACATGGTGCTGGCGGCGCAGTTCGAGAGCTTCATCGATCCGGTGACCATCCTGATCAGCCTGCCGCTGGCGGTGCCGTTCGCGCTGCTGTCGCTGCTGGTCATGCACGAGAACTTCTCCATCATCTACACGTCGCTGGGTATTCTCATGCTCTTCGGCATTGTGAAGAAGAATTCGATTCTACAGATCGACCACATCAAGCAATTGCGGGCGCACGGGTCGGCGCGGCCGGAGGCCATCGTGCGCGGCTGCGAGGACCGGCTGCGGCCGATCCTCATGACCACCGCGGCGCTGGTGGCCGGCATGATCCCCATGGCCGTGGGGACGGGGGCCGGATCGGGCTCCCGGAAGACGGTGGCCATTGTGGTCATCGGGGGCCAGTCACTATGCCTCATGCTGACCCTGTTGGTCACGCCGGTGGCCTACTCGATCTTCGACGACCTGGCTCATGCCGCCGCCTGGGGACGGCTGCGCCGCCTGTTGACCTGGCCGGCGGCGGCGCTGCGTCGGGCCATGCTTCTGCTGCTGGTAGTGGTGGTCGGTGTCCAGGCGCAGACCACGGTCCCGGCTCCGCCGCGGGTGGGCGTGGGGCTGGTGCAGCGCCGGCTGACCCTGCGGCAGGCGATCGAGATGGCCTTGCAGAACAACCTGGAGATCGAGATCGAGAAGTCCAACACCGCCACGGCGAGCGAGGCCGTGCGGGCCGCCCGCGGCTTCTACGACCCCACCCTGCGCTGGCTGCCGGCGGTCGAGTCGCGCAACACCCCGACCGGATCGGTTCTCCTCGGCGCCGGCGGCAAGCTGGTCGAGCACTTCCACAACCAGAACTTCTACCTCCGCCAGAAGCTTCCCTTCTCCGGCGCCGGCTTCAACGTGGATTTCGAAAACGGCCGCCAGTCGACCAGCAACCCGTTCACGTCGCTGAGCCCGTTTCTGACCTCTCGCCTGGTCGTGGCCTTTACCCAGCCGCTGGTCCGCAACCGGGCCGTGGACCGCGAACGGGCGGAGATCCAGGTCCGGCGCAAGCAATTGGATATTTCAGAGACCGAGTTCGAGGCCCGGGTGATCGACGTGGTCACGCGCGTCGAGGCCGCCTACTGGGACTTGGTGGCGGCGCGCCAGGACGCCGCGGTCAAGCGCGAGAACGTGGACTGGGCGCAGCGCCTGCTGGACCAGAACAAGCGCATGATCGCGGCCGGCACGCTGGCGTCGGTGGAGCTGGCGGCGTCGGAGGCGGAGCTGGAACGGCGCCTCGATACCTGGTACTCGAGTCTCGGCGTGGTCACTGAGGTGGAGAACGCGTTGAAAGCCATGCTGACCGACACGCGGGCGGCCGAGATCTGGAACGACGAGATCGTCCCCGTCGAGGAGAAGACCCTGGAGGCCCCGGCGGCCGGCGATCTGCGCGACGCGGTCACGCGCGCGCTCAAGCAGCGTCCGGAGATCCGCGCCATCGGCCTGCGGCAGCAGACCAACGATATTCAGAAGAAGTTCAACGCCGATCAGACCAAGCCGCAGGTGAACCTGGTGGCGTCGTATGGAAACACCGGCCTCGGTGGAACGCTGTCCACCAACGTGAACCCCTTCAGCTCCGCGCAGACCGACAGCTTCCTCCGGCTCAACGATCTCTCGGCGCGCGCCGGGCTGCCCCCTCTCCAGCCCCCCAGCTTCGGCGGGGCCCCGGACATCCTGGTGGGAGGCTACGGTACCTCGCTATCGAACCTGTTCAGCGGCCGCTACCAGACCATCCAGGTGGGCATCGCCTTCGACCTGACGTTGCGCAACCGGACGGCCGAGGCCGGCCTCGCCCAAAGCGCCATCGCCGAGCGGCGGCTGAAGCTGGAACAAGCGCGGCTCGAGCAAGGCATCGAGGCCCAGGTGCGCAATGCCTTGCAAGCCATCCAGACGGCGCAGCAGCGCATCACCGCCGCCGAGTCCAGCGCCCGGGCGGCCCAGGAGAAACTGGACAGCGAGACCCGCCTGTTCGAGTCCGGCGAGTCCACGAACTTTCTGGTCCTCACCCGGCAGAACGAGTACGCCGATTCGCGGCGCCGGGCGGTATCGGCACGACTGGATCTTAATAAGGCCGTGGCCCGCTTGGAGCAGGCCCTGGGTACGACTCTGGCCACCCACCAAGTCCACTTGAAGTAGTGTCCCGATGGCAGTCACGCCGATTTTGAAGTCTATCTCCTTTGTTTTCAATACGTCCCGGACCGCCCCGCCGAAGCCAATGATATTCTGGAACTGAGAAGGGCGCCCGGGCGTAAACGGACTAACCCTTTCGCCAAATTCCTCCGATTAATCAGTCAGTTGACCGTCGGCTTCTTGACATTCTTGGAGCTATGCCTCAAACTTAGCTCCAGTATGCCCCAAGGAGTCGCACGAGCGCCTGACTACAAAGAGATGGTTACCATGGTGCTGAACATGACCCCAAACGGCGAACTCACGATCCCTCTCGAGCTGCAAAAGGAGCTCGGTTTTGTCCCCGGACACCAGGTCAGCGCCGTACGGATCGGGCAAACTCTGGTCCTGGCGCCGCATGACGAGGAGTTGGAATCCTTCTCGCAGCGCGTAGAAGCGGCCATGAAGGCCGCCGCCGTCTCGCTTCAAGAGCTGCAGGATCAGGCGCTGGTCGAGCGCGCCGAGATCGTCCAGGAGCGCTACGGTCCCAAGTGAGCCGGCTGCGGGTGTTCCTGGATAGCTGTGTCCTCATGGAGGGCTTGGCTTGTCCCTGGAGCAACTCGCACGGCCTGTTGATCTTGGCGCGGTCGCTCTTCACGATCGTCTTGGACGAGATCGTCCAAGAAGAGACCGAAAGAGCCCTCCACCGCAAACTACAAACCGGATACCGGGGGGACCTCCTGGCCGACTACCGCGGCCTGATGCAGCGGTTGGTCGTGGAGAGGGTCCCCCACGTATCCCGCAAAGAATTCGAGCAGGCGCGGCCCTGGATTCGGCATCAGAACGATGTGCCGGTGCTGGCCGCCGCCGTCCAGGCCAAACCGGATTGGCTGCTGACCGCTAACACCAGCGACGGTCATTTCGACGCCTCCGCCTCCGACCGCACGGGAATCCGCACTGCTACTCCGAAAGAGTTTCTCGCGCTACTCCGCCCCTCGCCATGAGGAACCGGCGACAGTTTCTGGGAGCCCTCGTGGCTGCCGGAGCCTGGCCGGCGCGGGCGGCGGCCGGTAAGCTGCGGGCCGGAGCCGCCACCGCCAACATCACTCCGCAGCTCGGCTGTTCACTGGCCGGCGGCATGACCGACCGCATCGGCGCCGAAGTTCACGATGAGCTGCACGTCCGCAGCCTGGTCCTCGACAACGGCAACACGCGTCTGGCCATCGCCACGGTCGATTCCTGCGCCGTGCCGCGCTCCATCCTCGACCGGTCGAAGGAACTGGTCCAGTCGCACACCGGAATCCCACCGAGCCACGTCCTGATCTCAGCCACCCACACCCACAGCGCCCCGCCGGCGGGGCACCTGTTCCAAAGCGTCCCCGACCCGCAGTACACGGAATGGCTGACGGTCAAGGTTGCCGACGCCGTGCGCCTGGCGGCGAATCGTCTCGAGCCCGCCCGCATCGGCTGGGCCACCGGACGCGAGGACCGCCTGGTCTTCAATCGCCGCTACTACATGAAACCGGGCGCTATCCCGCCGGACCCCTTCGGCCGCACCACCGATCAGGTCCAGATGAATCCCCCGGTGGGCAGCCCGGACATCCTTAAGGCCGCCGGACCCACGGACCCCGAGGTCGGGATAGTGGCGGTCGAGGCTCCGGACGGCCGCCCCCTCGCCGTACTCGGCAACTATGCCCTGCACTATGTCGGCGGCACGGGCGCGGGTCACATCTCGGCCGACTACTTCGCCGCCTGGGCCCGCGCGATGGGGCGGCTGGCCGGGCGCCGGTTCGTGGCGATCCTCAGCAACGGCTGTTCGGGCAACATCAACGGCGTAAATTTTCTGGGCCCGCGCATCCAGCACCCGCCGTATGTGCAGATGGAGCGTTATGCCGAGATACTAGCTGTCGAGTGCTACCGCCTCTGGCGCACCATCGTGTTTCAGGACACCGTGGAGCTGGCGGCGTCTATCGAGGAGCTCGAATTGGGCGTGCGGCTGCCCGGGGCCGCCGACCTGGCGCAGGCTCGCCGGACCCTGGCCGCCGCCGGCCCTGGACCTTACAAAGACCGCTCCCACATCTACTCTCGCGAGACTGTGCTCCTGGCCGGAGGCTATCCCCGGGCCGCCCCAACCTGGATCCAGGCCTTGCGCATCGGTTCCCTGGGTATTGCCACCTACCCTGGCGAGGCGTTCGTCGAGATGGGTCTCGAAGCCAAGGCCCAGAGCCCCTTCCGTCCTACGCTGCTCATCGAGCTGGCTAACGATTACCGCGGCTACATCCCGACCGTGGAGGCGCACGAGCTGGGCGGTTACGAGACTTGGCGGGCCAAGTCGAGCTATCTGGAAAAGAACGCCGCGCCTCAGATTGTCGCGTCCGCCTTGCGCCAGCTTGGTAGGCTAGTGTGAGAACACCGCACCGCGACCGTAAGGGAGCGGTGCGGTGCGGCCCACTTCTCCAGGAGAGTCTTTTATGTGGATGGTTCGCTCTCTCGTCGTTTCCATCGCGCTCGCGGTATCCCTAGCCGGCGCCGATCTGCCCCCCACCGGCAAGCCCATCAAGTTGTTCAACGGCAAGAACCTGAACGGATTTGACACCTTCCTCAAAGAGAAGGGCCTGAACAACGATCCCGACAAGGTCTTCACGATCCAGAACGGAGTGATCCGGGCCTCGGGCGCGGAGTACGGCTACTTCATCACCCAGCAGGAGTACGAGAACTACTACCTGCGCGCCGAGTTCAAGTGGGGCGAGGCGACCCACCCGCCGCGCAAGGACAAGGCGCGCGACAGCGGCATTCTCTACCACGTGGTCGGGGAGCAAAAGGTGTGGCCCAAGTCCATCGAGTTTCAGTGGATCGAGGGCGGCACGGGCGACATCATCCTGGTGGGCGACGCCGCACTCGTCGGAAAAGGCCCGCCCCGCGGCCGGAACCGCTACGACCGCTTCGGCAAAGGTCCGTGGAAAGACGAGGTGGGCTACCGGGATCCCAACGGGGAACCGGAAGTGCCCCACGGCCAGTGGAACACGATTGAGCTCCTGGCCGACGGCGACACCGTGAAGTACTGGGTCAATGGCAAGCTGGTCAACGAGGGAACCGGCGCCAATCCGAGCCGCGGGAAAATCCTCTTCCAGTCCGAAGGCGCCGAGGTCTTCTTCCGAAACCTGGAACTAAGACACCTCAAGAAGACCGGCAGCAAATGAAAACCCGGTCTCGATTCGCGTTCCTACTCCTGTTATTCGCGGCCTGCTCGTCACGCAAGCCTCCCTTTTCTCCCGCCAGCGAGCAGAAAACTTTCCGCCTTCCCCCCGGCTTCCGCATGGAGCTCGTGGCGGCCGAGCCCGACGTCATCGATCCGGTGGCCATGACCTTCGACGAGCAGGGCCGGATGTACGTGATCGAGATGTCCGACTACCCGCTCAACCCCCAGCCGCTCGGCCGCATCAAGCTGCTCGAAGACCGCGACGGCGACGGCCGCTACGAGCACGCCACCGTGTTCGCCGACGGGCTGCACCTGCCCGACGGGGTGATGCGCTGGCGCCACGGGATCCTGGTCACGTGCGCCCCCGACATTCTTTACCTCGAAGACACCGACGGCGACGGCCGGGCCGACGTCCGCCGAGTGGTGCTCACCGGATTCGCCGCCGGCAACCCCCAGCTTCGCGTCAACGGCCTGCTCTACGGCATCGACAACTGGGTCTACGCCGCCTACCCGCGCCCGCCGGTGCCGCGCCGCTACGTGAAGGAGTTCGGCGATACGGGCAAAGCCATCTCGTTCCCCGACCGCCCCGAGATCCCGCCCGCCGACATCCGGGCCATGGACGTGCGCTTCCACCCCGAGAAACACAAGCTCGAGGCCGTGGGCGGCAACTCCCAGTTCGGCAACGCCTTCGACGCCTGGGGCAACCGCTTCACCCTGTGGAACAACGATCATGTCCGCCACGTAGTCATCGGCAAGCACTATCTGGACCGCAACCCCTCCCTGGCCGTCCCCGCCGCCCAGCAGTCGATTTCCGACCACGAAAACCAGTCCACGGTCTACCCCGTCACCCGAGACCCCTTCCACATCCACGACTCCCAGACCGGACACTTCACCTCCTGCTGCGGCCTCTCCAACTACAACGGCGGCAACCTGGGACCCGACTTCGAGGGCAGCTCTTTCACCTGCGAGCCGGTCCACAACATCGTGCACCGCGACCTCCTGATCCCGCGGGGCGCGACCTTCGTGGCCCAGCGCGCCTACCAGGGCAAGGAGTTTCTGGCTTCCACCGACGCCTGGTTCCGCCCGGTGTTCACCACCACCGGCCCCGACGGCGGCCTCTACGTGGTTGACTTCTACCACTACACAGTGGAGCACCCCGAGTTCGTCCCGCCCGAGCTGCTCAAGCAGATCGATTTCGAGCCCCGCCACAAGCTGGGACGGATCTGGCGCGTGGTGCACGAATCCTCGAAGCGGGGGCCCCGGCCGGCCCTGGGTCAGGCCACTTCGGCGGAGTTGATAGCCCAGTTCTCGAACCCGAACCAGTGGTGGCGCCTCCAGGCCCAGCGCCTGCTGGTGGACCGCCAGGATCGCAATGTCGTTCCGCAATTGGTGGACCTGGCCCGCAAGGGATCGCCATTCGCCCGCCTCCACGCCCTCTGGACCCTGGACGCCCTGGACGCCCTGCCGACTGATCTTCTACAGGAAGCCCTCTCCGACCCCCATCCCCGCCTCCGCGAGAACGTGGTCCGCCTTGCCGAGAAGCGCCTCCCCAACCCGCAACTCCGCCAAAAGCTTCTCACCCTCTACGACGACCCCGACGACCGCGTCCAGTTCCAGGTGGCCTGCACCCTGGGCGAGCCGTTCGAAGAGCTGAAGAAGGTAGCATTACGTCACAGCGAAGACCAGTGGTTCCGCATCGCCGTGCTGGCCGCTTCGCCGGACCACGCCCTGGCTTGGCTCCAGGCGCTGACGCCGCTCGCAGCTTCCCCGGGCAAAGAGGACCTCGTGCGGCGGGCGGCTTCGGTACTCGGCGCCCGCAACCAGGACCGTGAGATCACAGCGCTGCTGACCCTGGTCCGGCAAGGGCATGGGTGGTGGCAGGCGCCGGGCCTGGAAGGACTGGCGGAGGGCCTCCGGCAGGGCTCGGGCGGCCACGCCCGCCTGGCCGCAGCCCAGCCGATCCTGTTGGGACTGGTCGCTCAAGGTCCGACGCCCGTGGGACGGGCCGCGTTGCGCGTGGCCGCGGGCCTGGACCTCAGCCCCTCCCCCCAACTGCGCCAACTGATCCAAGCCGCCCACCCCAAGACCGGCCTCCCCGAGGACCAGCTCCTGCACTCGCTCGGCATCCTGGGCCTGGATCCGTCGGGCGCCAGCATCCCGGTGCTGACCCAATTCCTGGATCCGCGACAGTCCGATCCGGTCCAGATCGCCGCCGCCTCCTCGCTGGCCGCCGCCTCCCGACCGGAGATTCCCGGCATCTTTGTCGACCGCTGGCGCGCCGCCACCGCTCCGGTACGCAACGTAATGCTGGCCGGATTTTTCCGCGACCGCAGCCGCCTCCCCGCCCTGCTCGCCGCCCTCGAGACCGAGAAGATCCAGCCCTGGGCGCTAGGTCCTGGCCGTAGTAATCAATTGCTGCGCCATGCCGACCCGGAGATCAAAGCCCGCGCCGAAAAGGTCCTCGGCGAAGCCCGCGCCGGCGACCGCCGCAAAGTGTATGAGCGATATCTGCCGGCCATCCAGACGCCCGGCAACCCCGAGCGCGGCCGCAAGGTTTACGAGAAGGCGTGCAGCGAGTGCCACAAGATCGGCAACACCGGCTTCGAGGTCGGACCCGATCTCAAGGGCGTGACCACCCGTTACAAAGAAGCCCTCCTCACCGACATCCTGATCCCCAACCAGCAGATCGAGGGCGGCTACGAGGAGTACGAGGTTGAGACCACCGACGGCCGCACCATCACCGGCGTGCTGGCCAAGGAAACCGCCACCACCCTGACCCTCCGCCGGGCCAAGGGGCAGGAGGACACCATCCTGCGGGGGAGCGTCAAGGGCCTGCGCTCGCTGAGCGTATCGCCCATGCCGGAGGATCTGGAAAAGAGTATCACCGTCAGCGAGATGGCCGACTTGATCGCGTACGTTAAGAGTTTGCGATAGCTTCCGCCTATAGATCCGCCTCCAGCTCCGAATTGGCGGAGGCCAGGGTGCTCCCCACAGGCCTGGGCGTGCTCTGTTACAATTCTGCCATGATGAAAACACTGGCCCTTGCCCTTGCCCTGCTCGCCCCCCTGGCCGCCCAGCAGAAGAAGATCGTAGCCACCGGTCTGGGCGCTTCCTTGATCTCCGAGTTCCAGAGGGTTGCCCCCAACGCGACCTTCGTCGTCGGCGACGTCAAGAACCCGGCCACCCTGGCGTCGCAGGTGGCTGATGCCGACGCCATTCTGGGTACCATCAGTCCCGACCTGTTCCGCGCCGCCAGGAAGCTCAAGTGGGTCCACATTTTCAGCGCCGGCGTGGAGACCTACCGCTTCCCCGAGTTCATCAACAGCGACGTTACCCTGACCAATGCCCGCGTCATCCAGGGTCCTGAAATCGCCGACCACGCCTTCGCGTTTCTGCTGGCCTTCACCCGCAGCCTCTACCGCGCCATCCCCGACCGACCCAAGGAAGAGTGGGGCCGCGGCGCCTACACCGCTATCGAATTGCGCGGTAAGACGGCGGTGATCATCGGCGTCGGCGGGATCGGCCAGCAGATCGCTCTGCGGGCCTGGGCCTTCGGCATGAACGTCATCGGCGTCGACCCCAAGGATTATCCGCTGAGCAACTATGTCAGCCGCATCGTTCCGCCCGACCGCATCGACACGGTCCTGCCGCTGGCCGACGTGGTGTTCGTCTCGGCGCCCCATACGCCGGAAAGCGAGGGCATGGTCGGCCCGCGCCAGTTCGAGCTGATGAAGAAAGGGGCCTACTTTATCGCCGTCTCCCGGGGCAAGCTCTACAACACCGAGGCCCTGGTCAAGGCCCTGGACGAGAAGCGCCTGGCCGGCGCCGGACTCGACGTCACCAACCCGGAGCCGCTCCCCAAGGGCCACCCGCTGTGGAAGTTCGAGAACGTGATCATCACGCCGCACATGGCCACCGTTTCGGACGGCCTGGCCGCCCGCCAGCGCGAGCTGATCGTGGACAACGTGGCCCGCTTCGTCAAGGGCGACCCGCTGCGCAACGTGGTGGACAAAAAGAAAGGTTACTGAGTCAGCGGAATCGAGTATCATGGGGAAAGCTGACCCTTAAAGGAGGGGCTCACATGACCTCACGTCGATCGTTCCTCGGTGGCGCCGCCGCCGGACTAGTAGCCACCCGGAGCTTTGCCGCCAAAACCGACTCCCGCGTTCCGGACGTGGAGGCGCGCATCGTCCGCCGCGATTTCCGCGACCTCAGCAAAGAGGACCTGCCCACGCCGAGCATGGTCGTCGACCTGGACCTCTTTGAGCAAAACATCAAGAAGATGGCCAACCACTCCAAGACCACCGGCATCAACATCCGGCCCCACGTGAAGGTCCACAAGTCGGTGGACATCGCCAAGCGCCAGATCGCGCTCGGCGCCATCGGACTGACCACGGCCACCATCGCCGAGGCGGAGCTGATGTCGGGCGCGGGGATCAAGAACGTTTTCTGGACCCGCCAGCCGGCCGGCAAGAACAACATCACCCGCGCGGTCGCTCTGGCCAAGCGCGACGCGACGTTCATCATGGTGGCCGACGATCCCATCACGGTCGACCAGCTCGAGCAGGCCGCCTCCGCGTCCGGCGCCAAGCTCAATGTCGCCGTGGACGTCTTCGCCGGCCT
>JBGOUV010000065.1:0-21278 GCA_041477815.1 Terriglobia bacterium
CCTCCTCAAGGCCGGGGGGGCCCCCGCCCACCGTCAGATACCCGGCTTGCTGCGACGCTTTAAGGGCTTCGGCAAAGCGCGTAAAGGACATCCCGCTCGCCGCCTGGAGATCCTGGACCAGCATTTGCTGCCGCGGAGCGTCGGCCAGGACGTTCAGAAGTGTCATCGGAGTGGCGCCCCGTGGCTGCATCTCCCGCATCGCTTTCAGCCGCTGTTTCTCCTTCAGGAAGGCGGTGAAGCTATCGGCCTTGGAGCGCTCCTCCATCGCTAGATTATAACCCGCCCCGCAGCACCCGGCACACCCCCGCTGGATCCTCCGCCCCCTGAAACAGCGAGATCGACGCGATTCCCGCCGCCCCCCGGCACAACTGGAAATTCTCCAGCGTGATCCCACCCAACGCCAGCACCGGAATCCTCCGGCCCCGCGCCGCCTGCTCCAACGCGTCGACCCCCACCGGCGGGCCGTACACCCGCTTCGACGGCGTATCAAACACCGGCCCAAACACCGCCAGATCCGCCCCTTCCGCCTCGGCCCTATCGACCTCATCTAAGCGATGGCACGACACGCCAATGACGAACCCCGCCGGAGCTGTCGCGCGAATCCGGCTCGGCGCCACCGCCTGCGCGGGCAGGTGCACCCCGTGGGCTCCCGCCGCCAGCGCCACATCCACCCGCTCATTCACCAGCACCTTGGTCCCGTGCGGGTTCGGCAGCGACAGCACGGCGTCCAGCAATGCCAGCAGCTCTCGCCCGGGCAGGTCCTTCTCGCGGATCTGGAGGTAGTCTACGCCCGCGTGGAGCAGCAACACTACGCGGTCCAGCAGCGGCGCGTGCAGTTGCGAGCGATCGGTGATGGCGTAGAGCAGCACGCCCCGGCTACGGCTTCTTCCAGCCCCAGCGCCGGCGCATCTCCTGGCTGGAAATTGCGCCTTCTCGCTCGGCCCTCTCGCGAGAGCGTCTCAGAATGGCAAGAAACTTCGAATTTGCGCTGAGCGATAGAGTCTCGGCATCCATGTTCGTCTTGGTGGTTTCACCGAACCGCGACCGTGAGGGAGCGATGGGCGTCCGTGCGCGGAAGCCTCATCCGTAGTATAAGGTAACCGAGACGAAGAAGATCGGAGGCGCCAACCCATGACCCGACGGAACGCTCTGCGCAACTTGGCCGTACTGGCGGCCGGCTCGCCGCTCCTGCGCGCCCAGCAGGAGATCCAGTACACCCCCGAGCGGCTGCCCCTGCTCACGGACCTGGTCAACGTGCTGGAGTTCGAGCCGGTGGCCAAGTCCAAACTGTCCCGGGAGACCTACGACTTTGTCGCCGGGGGCGTCGACGACGAGGCGACCCTGCGGCGCAACCGCGAGGCGTTTCAATGGTTCACCCTGCGGCCCCGCATGCTGGTGAACGTCAGCAAGCTGGACCTCTCGCTGGAACTGTTCGGCCAGAAGATCGCCATGCCGATCCTGGTCAGCCCCACCGGAGGCCAGGGGCTGTCGCATCCGGAAGGCGAGCTGGCCATGGCCCGCGGCGCCGGCCAACTGCAGACCATCATGTGCGTCAGCACCAACTCCACTTTCCCGATTGACAAGATCGCCGCGGCGGCCACCGGTCCGCTGTGGTTCCAGCTCTACCCGGGCGACGACCGGGACGCTTCGCGCGAGCGCGTGGAGCGCGCCGTGGCGGCGGGCTGCAAGGCGGTGGCCTTCACGGTCGATACCCCCTACGACTCGAACCGCGAGCGGTTGCGACGGCTCCGCACCACGGGGTCGTCTCCGGCGGCGGCCCTGCGGCCGAGGCGGGGGCCCGAGGTCCCCAGCCAGTACCGGCTCAACCGGCGTCCCACCGCCGAGCTGACCTGGCCCTTCGTCGCAGAGTTGAACTCCTACGCCAAGGTTCCGGTATTGATAAAAGGTATCCTGACCCCGGAAGACGCCCGCCTCGCCGTCCAGCACGGCGCCGGCGGGATCCTGGTTTCCAACCACGGCGGCCGCTACCTGGGCGCCGCCCCCTCGACCCTCGAGGTGCTGCCGGGGATCGTAGACGCGGTGGCGGGCAAGATCCCCGTCCTGATCGACGGCGGCTTCCGGCGCGGCACCGACGTCCTGAAGGCCCTGGCCATCGGGGCCAAGGCGGTGATGGTGGGGCGTCCGTCGTTGTGGGGTCTGGCCGGATACGGGCAGGCGGGAGTCGTGCGGGTGCTCGAACTGCTGCAGAGCGAGCTGGCCCTGGCCATGGGGCTCTCGGGCCATCCCAACCTCGCTTCCATCGACCGCAGCGCGGTCAGCTTCGACCGCAAGTGAGGCGCCCGGCCAGAGATTACATTGCTCAGGCAGGTTTTCCGGTAAAGATGCTAGTCCCCGCCTTTTGCGCCGCTCTTTGTAATTTCCCGTCAAGGGTGGCGAGGGGCGCGCCGCGCCTGATGGAGAGTTCCAGATAAGCGGCATCGTAGGCCGAGAGGCCATATTCACGCGCCAGCGGAAGAACATTGCCGACCTGATCGCCGACCGGCGGAACGTCCTGAACTATAGAGAGGCTCTCCAATAACGTTATAAAACGCCGGATTTCCGGTTGGCGCAGACGTTTACTCCGCTCACCGGCCAAGACCGCGTTAGCAACTTCCAATCCCCACACGGCCGGGACCAGTATCGCCTGTCCTTCCAGCGCCACCAGAACACCGTCGGCATAGTTGCTGGCTTCATCGGGGAAGCACCAGGCGAGCGCTACCGAGGCATCAATCACGACTCCGGTCAAAACCGCCGTCCTGCGGCGACCATTTCACGCACGCTCATTTTGCCGGGCTTCACACGCTTGCGCAGCGCCCGCATGCCCTCCACAATTTCCTGGTGGGTCACCTTTCGCTCCGTCCCGCTGAGCGGCACCAGCATCGCAGCCGGAACCCCACGTCTGGTGATGGTGATCCTCTCCCCCTTTGACACCCGGTCCAGCAAAGATGCCAGATGGGTCTTTGCTTCGAATGCGCCTATTGTTTCCATGGCTCGTAATCAACTAGTCAAACTAGTTTAGCCGATCCTGAAGCAACAAATCAAGTCTAGCGCCGTCAGCTTCGATCTCTCAGACTCGCGTAGTGGTGAGTCTTACTGGCATGCGACGTGCCGGATGTTTAGAGAACAGGAATGGCCGGGGCGTGATGACCTCTCGCTGATTCATGAGGCTACCACCGGGTGGCGCTAACCCACGACAGCGATTTTGGGGCGCTGGCCGTCGCGGCGGGCCAGCCGATTGTGGGGATCATCTATCTCCGTCCCGGGCATATCCGTTCTCTTTTCACTATCGAATCTCTCCAGGCTCTGCTCAGTCAAGAGCGCGAGGTCGAATCACCATTTCTAATCGTGGTAGATCGAAGAGGTAGTGCCGTCCGCATCCGGGTTCGAGAACTTTGACACCTGTCCGCTCACGGCTTTGCCGGGGGCTTCAGAAACTCCTCCGGCGCCAGGGCCCGCCGCGTGAACCGGGCCAGGCGCACCGCCCCCTTGAAGTAGAAGACCTTGTTGATCCGCACCCCCACCGAGGTGCGGCCCGGACCGTGGGGATCGAAGTGCACGGGGGCCGCGCCCTCCAGCACACCGTCTACATAGTTCCGGAATTCCGTGCCGTCATAGACGCTGGCCACGTGGTGCCAGGCGCCCAGGCGATGCAGCGCCTTCCGGTTCATCAGAGCCTTGTTCGCGGTTCCCGACGAGTTGAAGCTGTCCAGGTACCACTGCTCCCCGACCACCCGAATTTCAAACAGCATCCGGTTTTCTGAACCGGTCTCGCTCAGATGAAACCACCGCTGCTCGGTCTGGCCCCCGTCGGGCCGGAAGATCGCCTCCCAGGTGAAGGTCGCGGCGCCCGCCAGGGGGTGGTTGTCGATGAACAACGCATCACCCACGCCGTCAAACTCCACCGCCTTGCCCACGGGTGAATCGATGACTTTAGGCTGGCCCAGGACCGTAGTCCGATGGCCGCCGATGTTCTCCAGCCTGTCAAACGTCCACACCGTGGTCTCGACCGGTTGCGCCGGAGCCAGCCAGGCGAATGCGACCGTCACAACTGCGCAGAGTTTCATTTTTCTAGTCCTGCCGTCCAGTTCAGCACCACCTGGATCGGTGTGAGGGCCGCCTCTTCGACCGGGGTGTTCACCAGGAAGCGCTGCCCGTCGGCCGAAGCGGCATAATTGCTCGGGGTCGACACGGCGAACGCAAAGGACACGGCCGACGCCCGCACCGCGAACAGCGGTCGGGGGGAACCGGCCTCGAAACCGGCCCCGCCAGGATCTCGCCCCGGCGCCAGCTCCAGCACCAGAAAACGAAGGCCGTCCGATTCTTCCAGGCCATAGATCGCAGCAATATTGGGATGGCTCAAGGACGCCAGCACCTGGGCCTCGCGCTCGAAGCGGGCCAGCCGCTCCGGATCGCGCGAGAACGCCTCGGGCAGAGTCTTGATCGCCACCTCGCGCCCGAGTTTGGTGTCCCGCGCGCGGTACACTTCGCCCATGCCACCGGCGCCGAGCGGGGCGAGGACCTCGTAGGGTCCCAGGCGAGCGCCTTCCTTCAACTGCATAGCCGGTCCAAATTCTCTCCCAGAATGGCCCGCGCCTCCCGCGCCCCGACCCCCAACTCCTGTAGAATACCGACCTGCGTTCGGAAGATCTCCGCGTTCCACCCCCGCGGAAACCACGACGAATCGGTCCCGAACAGCACCCGCTCGGGCCCATATACCTGCAGCGTCGCGGCGAACACCTGCTTCAGGTCGAGTCCCGGCGTGTAGCGGATCCACGAGTTGCTGCTCGAAGTATCGACGTACACGTTCGAGCACAGGTCGCCCAGCATCAGGGTCTCCCGGAAGTAGCCGGCCCCGAAACTTGGGATCACGAAGCGTACCCCGGGATGTTCCAGCGCTATCCGGTGCAGATCGAGGGGATTCGAGAACCGCATGTCGAAGGGCGACGGCAGCCCCAACTTCTTCCGCACCCCCACGGTCAGGACGCCCATGTGTACAAACACGATCTTCGCGGCCTCCAGAATCGGCCGCACCCGCTCGTCCTGGATGGAGAAGCGGTGCATGGCCGGAAACAGGCAGACCGCGTGCAGCCCCAGCTTCTCGAGGGCCCGGCGCGCTCGTTCCGGGGCGTCCGCGGCCGTCGGGTTGAGCATGAAGTAGCCGATGAGCCGCTGCGGATACGCCCGTACGGCGTCGGCGACGCTGCCCTCGTCGCCCGGGAAGCTGGCAATCAGGACCGACCGCTTCA
This sequence comes from Terriglobia bacterium, assembly GCA_041477815.1. Lineage (GTDB taxonomy): Bacteria > Acidobacteriota > Terriglobia > Bryobacterales > JACQDG01 > JBGOUV01. The sequence goes on from JBGOUV010000065.1 coordinate 5,247, forward strand.
GTCCATGCCGGTCCAGCTCACCGACCCAGCGGCTTGCCAGCTCGGTAGGGTCCTCGCCGGGGATGTCCCATCCCAGCTTCTGGGCCACGGCGTCGAGCGCGAGGGTCCCCGCCAGGGCCTGGAAGAACGGCCGCGAAAACAAGTGTGCATGGGCGTCACAAACTTCCACTTCTCCCCAGGGTGTCTGCATATTTGGAGGCTAATGGTAGCATCAAATTTAAGATGCCGGCCTCCATCTGGTTCCAGACCATCTCGCCGGACGAGCGCGCCCTCCTCGAAGCGTCCGACCCCGCGCCCCGGACCAGCGACATCCTCATCCTCGGCGCCGGCAACATCGGCTTGGCTACGGCCTGGTACCTCACCCAGGCCGGGGTCTCGGGCATCTGTGTTCTGGACTCCCAGACTCCGTTGTCCGGGGCCAGCGGCGCCAACGCGGGCGGCCTCTGGTTCGCCCAGCAAAGTCCCGAGCTGGGTCCGCTGGGCCCGCTGGCCAAGGTGTCCAGCCGCCTCTACGACGAGCTGCCCTCGGCCCTGGGCGCCGACTTCGACCTCCGCCGCTGCGGGCTGCTGGAACTGGGGGCCACCGACGCCATCGCCGCGGTCCAGGCCGCCGGCTTCCGGGCCGAGCGCGTTCTACCAAACGAACTGGAGCCCGCCTTGGCCCCCTGGCCGACCGCCGTCTACTACCCCGACGAAGGCCAACTGAACCCGGTCAAGCTCGGTGTTGCGTTCCTTCGCCGCCTGCGGGAGCGCGGGGTGCAAATTTGCACCACGAAGGCCAATGTCCGTCCCCAGGCCGGCGTAACCGTAATCGCCTCAGGAGCTTGGACACCCCAAGTGACGAAGGCTCTCGGCTGGACGCCCCCCATCAAGCCGCTTCGAGGCCAGCTTCTGGCCACCAATCCCCTGCCCGCGGGCACTCTCCGCCACACCATCCTCGGCCCGCGCTTCTACTACTGGCAGCTCGTCCAGGGTCACGTGGCCGGCGGCGGGACGGTGGAGGACGTGGGCTTTACCCCCGGCACCAACCCCGCCGACCTGGCCGCCATCCTGGCCGAGCGGGACAGCCTCTTCCCGACTTTGGCCGGCGTCCCTACCGCCTGCGCCTGGTCCGGGTTCCGCCCGTTCTGCGAAGATCTCAAGCCGGTGATCGGCCGGGTCCCCGGCCAGGACCGTGTCTATGTCGCCGCCGGTCACTTTAAGAAAGGCATCATGCTGGCCCCGGTCACGGGTAAAATCCTGGCCGACCTCATCACCACGGGCCGCACCGATCTCCCCATCGCTCCGCTCGACCCCGCCCGGTTCCCATGAGCACTCCGGTCGCCCTCACGATTGCCGGCTCGGATCCCTCGGGCGGCGCCGGCATTCAAGCCGATCTTAAGACCTTCCACCAGTTCGGCGTCTACGGCATGAGTGTCATTACCCTACTTACGGTCCAAAACACCCAGCGGGTCGATGCCGTCGAGACCATGCCGGCCGACCTGGTCCGCCGGCAGCTTGAGGCCGTCCTCGAAGACATCCCGCCCCAGGCGGCCAAGACCGGCGCGCTGGGATCGTCCGGGATCATCGAGGTGGTGGCCGGGTGCGCCGCGCGCTTCGGGTTTCCCCTGGTGGTCGACCCGGTGATGATCAGCAAACACGGCGCCCCGTTGATGGACCCGGAGGCCCGCGATACGCTGGCGCGCCGCCTGCTGCCGCGCGCCTTCCTGGTAACGCCCAACCTGCCCGAGGCCGCGGTCCTGGCCGGCTTTGCGGTGGCCGACCCCGACGCCATGGAGCGCGCCGCCCGGGCGATCGCCGCGCTGGGACCGGCGGCGGTCCTGGTGAAAGGCGGCCACCTGGCGGGAGCGGCGGTGGACGTCCTGTATTACCAGGGGCAGATGCGCCATTTCACCGCGCCACGCCTGGGGCCGGGTGGCACACATGGAACTGGCTGTACCTATTCGGCGGCCATTACCGCCTTGTTGGCGAAGGGCGGCGATCTGGGCGGGGCGATTGAAAGCGCCAAAGGCTTTATCACCCGGGCCATCGAGTCCAGCCCGGGCCTGGGCAAGGGCTGCGGCCCGGTGAACCACCACGCTGCGGTTGCCGGCGCCGAACCGCGACCGGGACGGAGCGGAGGGCGAGTCTAGCTGAACCCTCCACTCCGTTGAAGACGCGGCGAAGAACCCGCGAAACTGCCCGGCCGCACCGGCCGCGTCTTCATCACACTTGGTGGGCCGCAGGCCCATGGGGCACTCCCTCATGGTCGCGGTTCGGTGGCGCGAGGGGGTGCGCTAAAATAGGAGGTTTCACCTCTTCGCTATGAAACCACGCGTGTTTTCAGGGGTCCAGCCCTCCGGTAATCTGCACCTCGGCAACTACCTGGGGGCGCTGAAGAACTGGGCCCGGATACAGTATGACTACGAGAGTATCTTCTGCATCGTGGACCTGCACGCCATCACCGTGTACCAGGATCCGGCGGAGCTGCAGAAGAAGATCGAGGAGATCGCCGCGCTGTTTGTGGCCTCGGGGATCGACCCGGAGCATTGCGCCATCTTCGCGCAGTCGTCGGTGGCGGCTCACGTGGAGCTGGCCTGGGTGCTGACCTGCGTGGCGCCGGTGGGGTGGCTGACGCGGATGACCCAGTTCAAGGCCAAGTCCGAGCAGCAGGAGTCGGTGGGGTCCGGGTTGCTGATGTATCCGGTGCTGATGGCCGCCGACATTCTGCTGTACCAGGCGGCCATCGTGCCGGTGGGAGACGACCAGTCGCAGCACCTGGAACTGACCCGGGACATCGCCCAGAAGTTCAATTCGCTCTACGGCGACACGTTTGTGATCCCCCAGACCGCGCTGCCGACGGTGGGGGCGCGGGTGATGGGATTCGACGATCCGCTGTCCAAGATGAGCAAGTCGGCGCCGGGGTCGATGCATGCGGTGGCGCTGCTCGATCCGCCGGAGCGAATCAAGAAGGTCATCGGGCGGGCTACCACCGACACCAAGCCGGCGGTGGATTTCGACGGCCTGGGGCCGGGGGTGGAGAATCTGTTGAACATCTTCCAGGCTTTCAGCGGCTGGACGAACGACCAGATGCGCGCGCACTTCCACGGGCTGAACTACTCGGGGTTGAAGAAGCAGGTGACCGAGATGGTGGTGGCGGGCCTCGACCCGATCCAGAGGAAATACCGGGAGATCACCGGCGAGCCGGGGTACGTGCGGGGGCTGCTGCAGCGGGGGGCGGAGCGGGTGGCGCCTATTGCCAATGATACGGTGCGCACGGTCAAGCAGCGGACCGGGTTGTTTCTGGCGTGATGCTCGCCCGTTACTATGACGTGCTGGTCGACTGGGACCGGCGATTGCAGCGGGAGCTGCCGTTGCTCCAGAAGCTGGCGGCCGGACGGCGGGTGCTGGTGGCGGCGTGCGGGACCGGGGGACACCTGCCGGCGCTCGCCGCCGCGGGGTACGAGGCCGTGGGCATCGATGCGGACGCGGCCATGGTGGAGGCGGCGCGGGCCAAGGGGGCGGGGCGGGTGGAGCGGATGGCCCTGGAGCGGTGCTCGGAGCTGGGCCAGAGCTTCGACGCGGTGCTGTGTGTGGGCAACGTGCTGCCGAATCTGGCGGCGCCTCGCCAGATGGAGACGGCTATCTCCGAGATGTATGGAGTGCTCGGGCCGGGCGGCGTCTTCTTCACCCAGATCCTGAACTACGACCGGCGCTGGAAAGAGAAGACGCGGTTCTTTCCGGTGCTGTCGGGACGGAGGGGCGACGAAGAAGTCATCCTGTTCAAGTTTGCCGACTACGGCGGCTCCTACCTCGACTTCCATACCGTATTTCTGGTGCGGCAGGGCGGGGTTGGAGGCTGGGACTCGACCGTGGAGACCACGCGCCAGCGGCCGGTATTTCAGAAGGACCTGGAGAACGCCTGCCGGCTGGCCGGGTTCGGAAAGCTGGAGACCTGGGGCGGCTACGGCGGCGAGCCGTTCGACGTCCAGCGGTCGAGCGACCTGCTGCTGGCGGCGTGGAAATGAAACACGTGGCGCAGGCTCTCAGCCTGCCGGGCCGAGACTCGTCCCGGCCCGGGACCGGCATAAGAACCGGAGCGCCGACACGAGTGTCGGCGCGGCAGACCAGGGTGTCTGCGCCACGTCTACCGGAGTGAAGCGCCTGCCCCTATGAGCGCATCCCACTTTTCGGCGGCCGCCTATTACCGGCTGGTCCGGCGGAACGCGAACTTCCGGCGGCTGTGGGCGGCCCAGATCGTCAGCGAGCTGGGAGACTGGTTCTACTCGGTGGCCATCTACGACCTGGTGCTGCGGCTGACCGGGTCGGCGCAGTGGGTAGGTTTGGCGGTGCTGCTGCAAGTGCTGCCGATGTTTCTGCTGGGACCGACGGCGGGGGCGGTCAACGACCGGGTGAGCCGGCGGGCAGCCATGATCGTGGCGGACCTGGCGCGGGCGGCGATCGTCCTGGCCATGATCGTGGTGCAGACGCGGGAGCAGATTTGGCTGCTGTACGTGCTGCTGGGGCTGGAGGTGGCCACGGCGTCCTTTTTTGAGCCGGCGCGGAATGCGGTGATCGCCAACATCGTCGGCGAGTCGGAGGTGATCGGGGCCAATGCCCTGTCCAGCGCCACCTGGTCGTTCAACCTGGCGGTGGGGGCGGGGGTCGGCGGATTGGTGGTGCACGCGCTCGGGCGGAACGCGGCGTTCGTGATCAACTCGCTGTCGTTTCTGGCTTCGGCGGCGTTGATCCTGCGCATGCGTTTCGAGGAGCCGCACCTGGAGGGACACCGGGATGTCAAGTGGGTCGACATACTGGGGCTGGGACCGATCGTGGAAGGGATACGGTACGTGAGAGGAGACGCGCGCCTGGCGTCCACGCTGTTTGTGAAGTGCGGGCTGGGGTTGTTGGGAGCCAACCTGGTGCTGCTGCCGCTGATCGGGGAGCGGGAGTTCCACGCCGGCGGAGCGGGAGTGTTGGGGATGAGCACCCTGTTCATGTTTCGCGGGGTGGGAGCCATCATCGGGCCGCTGGTGGGGGGCCGGTGGGCGGGGTCGGACCAGGCCCGGCTGCGGCGGGGGGTGCTGTTCGGCTTTTTAATGGCGGGCGTGTGCTACCTGCTGTTCAGCCGGGCGCCGTCGCTGGCGGTGGCGTCGGCTTGCGTGGCGGGGGCGCATACGGGTGGCTCGATCGTGTGGGTGTTCTCCACTACCCTGCTGCAGATCAATACCGAAGATCGCTTTCGCGGGCGGATCTTCGCCGCGGATTTTGGCCTGCTGACGCTGTCCATCTCCGTCTCGGCTACGGCGGCGGGGGTGGCGATGGACCACGGTGTGGGGCCGCGGATGGTGGCGGCGGCTCTGGGGGGCGTCATGTTCGTCCCGGCGGGGTTGTGGTGGGTGGCGCAGCGGCTGTGGCGCGACCGGGCGGCCGGGTAGCGGCGGTGTATTTCCAGCGGGTGCCTTCCTTGGTGTCCTCCAGGATGACGCCCTTCGCCGCCAGATCCTGACGGAGGGCGTCCGCGCGGGCGAAGTCCCGACCCTTTTTGGCGGCCTGGCGGGAGGCAATGGCTTGCTCGATTTCCTCCTGCGACAGGCGACCCTCGCTGCGGGGTTCGAGGACATCGAAGATCTGGTCGAAGCGGGTCAGGAGGTCCAGGGCCTGGGGGCGGTTAGCGGCTGGGAATTCGCCGGCGTCCATCCAGGTGTTGGCCTGGCGCACGTACTCGAAGACGGCGCCCAGGGCTTGGGCGGTGTTGAGGTCCTCGTCGAGGCCGGATTCGAAGTCGCGGCGGGCCTGTTCGGCGGCGGCGGTGATTTTGGGATTTTCGCCGTCTTCGAGGCGGTCGGTCTGGAGGCGGAGGCGGAAATTGCGCAGGCGCTCGATGGCGGTAGCGGCGGACTTGACGGCGTCGAAGGTGAAGTTGAGCTGCTTGCGGTAGGGGACGGAGGCCAGCAGGTAACGCACCGCTTCGGGGGAGTATCCTTTGTCCAGCACGTCGCGGAGGGTATAGAAATTGCCCAGCGATTTGGACATCTTCTGGCCCTCGATGAGCAGGTGCTCGGCGTGGAGCCAGAGGCGGACGAAGGGCTTGCCGGTGACGCCTTCGGCCTGGGCGATCTCGTTTTCATGGTGGGGGAAGACCAGGTCGACGCCGCCGGTGTGGATGTCGAGGGTCTCGCCGAGGTACTTCTGGGCCATGACGGAGCACTCGATGTGCCAGCCGGGGCGGCCGGGGCCGAAGGGGGAGTCCCAGGAGGGCTCGCCGGGCTTGGAGGCCTTCCAGAGGACGAAGTCGCGGGCGTCGGCCTTCTCGTACTCGTCGACGTCGACGCGGGCGCCGGCGCGCATGCCGCCGAGGTCGATACGGGAGAGCTTGCCGTAGGCGGGGAAGCCGGCGATGCGGTAGTAGACCGAGCCATCGCTGACGTAGGTAAGGCCGCGCTCGCCGAGCTGGACGATGGAGTTCACCATGTCCGGAATGTGCTCGGTGGCGCGGACGACGCGCTCGGCAGGCTCCAGGCGCAGTTTGGCGGCGTCCTGTTCGAAGGCGGCGGTGTAGACGTCGGTATACTCGCGCAGGGACTGGCCGGCCAGGCCGGCGTTGCGGATGATCTTGTCCTCGACGTCGGTGATGTTCATGACGTGGTCGAGGGCGAAGCCGCGGTAGCGGAGGTAGCGGCGGAGGATGTCCTGAAAGGTGAAAGTGCGGAAGTTGCCGATGTGGACGTAATGATAGACGGTAGGGCCGCAGGTGTACATCCGGACGGTCCGGCCGTCCTGGGGGGCGAAGGACTCGAGCCGGCTGGTGAGCGTATTGAAGAAGTGCAGACCCATGATCCGATGGTAACAGGCGGCTGACGCCGCTGGTGTTGGGTGATGGGTGTGGGGTGTTGGATGGTTGCCATAACGAAAAAGTATACGGGACGGCTTGACCCGCCGGTTGGTTTGCTTCTACACTGGTCTGGAGGCATCGGGTAGTGCGGAAGTTGAACCAGAGACGCGGGATCATGAGACGGGGCCGGCCGGATCGAACGGTGCGGCCGCGCTGCAGCGGCGCCCGCCGCGAGCAGCCGCCGTCCAGGCCTGTCGTCGAGACAGCCGAGGAGCCCACCTCCAGTTCCGTCCCTTACGCGATCATCCGAATTAGCAGCGTCATCATTATTGTGGTCGGTGTACCCGGCCCCGGATGAGGCCTGCCAGGAGCGAAAATCCAGCAGCCGCCAGCCGGGGCCGATAAAGGGAACCCCCGGAGGCGGCATTTTTTTTGGAGCTAGGAACATGTTGATGAATGGAGCACGAATCGTTCTGGAAGCGCTGGCGCGGGAGGGTGTCGACGTCGTCTTCGGGTACCCCGGGGGCGCCAATATGCCGATCTACGACCAGCTTTACGACCACCCCATCCGGCACATCCTGATGCGCCACGAGGAGAACGCGGCGTTCGCGGCGTCGGGATATGCGCGGTCGACCGGGAAGGTGGGGGTGTGCTTCGCGACGTCGGGACCGGGGGCCACGAACCTGATCACGGGCCTGGTGGACGCGCAGATGGACTCCATCCCGGTGGTGGCGATTACGGGTCAGGTGCCGCGGCACCTCATCGGGCGGGACGCCTTCCAGGAAGCCGACGTGTTCGGGATCACGCGCGCCTGTACCAAGCACAACTATCTGGTCAAAGACATCGACGACCTGGCGCAGATTATCCACGAGGCGTTCTACATCGCCTCCACGGGGCGGCCGGGTCCGGTGCTAGTGGATATCACCAAGGACGTCCAGAACGCCAAGCTGGCCTACCACGCGCCGGGGCCGATTCACCTGCGGGGGTACAAGGTGAGCCTGGAAGGGCACGCCGGGCAGATCCGCAAGGCGGCGCAGATGATCTGGGAGGCGGACCGGCCGTACGTGTACGCGGGCGGCGGGATCGTGGCGTCGGGGGCCTCCGAGGAACTGCGGGAGCTGGCCGAGATGGTGGAAGCGCCGGTGGCGGAGACGCTGATGGGGCTGGGGTCGCTGCCCTCGGAGCATCCCTACTGCATCAACATGCTGGGTATGCACGGGAGTTACGCGGCCAATACGGCCATCAGCAACGCGGATTTGCTGATCGCTTTGGGCGTCCGGTTCGACGACCGGGTCACCGGGCGGCTGGAGGCGTTCGCGCGGCACGCCAAGGTGCTGCACGTGGATATCGATCCGGCCGAGATCGGCAAGAACCGGCTGGCGGATTTGCCCATCGTGGGCGACGTCAAGCACGTGTTGCGGAAGCTGAACAAGATCCTGGAAGAAACCAAAGCCACTGAAGGCGCGGTGAAGGCGGAATCGCGACGGCAGTGGATGGCGCGAATCCGGGAGTGGCAGCAGCAGCACCCGCTGCTCTACACGCCGTCGGAGACGGAAATCAAGCCGCAGACGCTGGTGCAGGAGATCGACCGCCTGAGCCGGGGCGAGGCCATCGTCTGCGCGGACGTGGGACAGCACCAGATGTGGGCGGCGCAGTACGTGCGGTTTAACCATCCGCGGCTGTGGATCAATTCCGGCGGTCTGGGATCGATGGGGTTCGGGCTGCCGGCGGCGATCGGAGCGCAGATGGGGAACCCGGGCAAGACGGTGTTCGCCCTGGCCGGCGACGGCGGATTCCAGATGAGCATCCCGGAGCTGTCGACGCTGGCCAGCTATGGATTGCCGGTGAAGGTGGTGATCCTGAATAACGGATACCTCGGGATGGTGCGGCAGTGGCAGGAGCTGTTCCACAACCGGCGGTACTCGGCGGTGGAGCTGGATTGCTTCCCGGACGCGGAGAAGCTGGCGGGGGCGTACGGGATGAAGGGACGGACGATCGACCGGCCCAAGGAACTGCGCCCGGCGCTGCAGGAGGCGCTGGACGAACCGGGGCCTTACCTGTTGAACGTGAAGGTGTCGCCGGAGGAGAACGTGTATCCGATGGTTCCGTCGGGCGGGGCGGTGAATGAGATGATACTGTTTGAGCCGCAAAAAGAAGCTGTTAGCTCTTAGCTATTAGCAGACCTTATGCAGCAACTGATATCAATACTCGTGGAAAATAAACCCGGCGCGCTGATGCGGGTGGTCGGTGTTTTGGCGGCGCGCGGGTACAACATCGAAAGCCTGACGGTGGCGCGGACGCTGGATCCGGAGCTGAGCCGGATGACGATCGCGGTGGAGGTGGAGGCGGCGATGCGGCCGCTGCTGGTGAAGCAGATCCAGCGGCTGATCAACGTGGTCCAGGTACTGGACTTGACCGAGGCGCCGGTGGTATGCCGGGAGATGATGCTGGTGAAGGTCCAGGTGAGCGACCCGATGCGGGAGGCGCTGCTGAAAGAGGCCGAGATTTTCCGGGCGCGCGTGGTGGATGCGGCGCCGGGGGCGTATACGCTGGAGGCTACGGGCGCGTCGGAGAAGCTGGAGGCGTTTCTGGAGCTGCTGCGGAACTACGGCGACGTGGAGTTGATCCGGTCGGGCGCCATGGCAATGCCGCGGTCGACGCTGGACGGGCGCCGGGGTGGGAAAAAAGTCTAAATTGGAGAGAGACTACATGGCAACCATTTACTACGAGAAAGACGCGGATATCCGAAACCTGCAGGGTCGAACCGTGGCCATCATCGGCTACGGGAGCCAGGGACACGCCCATGCCCTCAACCTGCGGGACAGCGGGATTGACGTGGTGGTCGGGCTGTATCCGGGATCGAAGTCGTGGTCCAAGGCGGAGACGGCGGGGCTGAAGGTCATGACGACGGCCGATGCGGCCAAGGCGGCCAACGTCATCATGATCCTGGTGTCGGACCATATCCAGGGGGATTTGTATAACAGCGACATTCAGCCGGGGCTTACTCCGGGCAAGACCTTGATGTTCGCCCACGGGTTCAATATCCACTTCAAACAGATTGTCCCGCCGGCGGGCGTCGACTGCTCCATGATCGCGCCGAAGGCTCCGGGACACCGGGTGCGGGAGTTGTTCACGGAGGGCGTGGGCGTGCCGGGGCTGCTGGCCATCCACCAGGACGCCTCCGGCGAGGCGCGGCAGCGGGCCCTGGCCTATGGGCTGGCGCTGGGGTGCCTGAAGGCCGGCGTGATCGAGACGACGTTCCAGGAAGAGACCGAGAGCGACCTGTTCGGCGAGCAGAGCGTGCTGTGCGGGGGAGCGTCGGAGCTGATCCGGGCGGGGTTCGAGACGCTGGTGGCGGCAGGGTACCAGCCGGAGATAGCCTACTTCGAGTGCCTGCACGAGCTGAAGCTGATCGTGGACCTGATCTATGAGGGCGGGTTGGCCTATATGCGGTACTCCGTAAGTGACACGGCGGAGTACGGCGACTATACGCGCGGGCCGCGGATCGTCAATCAGGGAACCCGCGACGAGATGAAGAAGATTCTGGGCGAAATACAAGATGGGACCTTTGCCCGGCAATGGATCGCGGAGAACAAGGCGGGCCGGCAGAAGTTTCTGGCCATGCGGGAAGAGGCGCGGAAGCAACCTGTCGAAGTGGTCGGGGCGCGGCTGCGGGAGATGATGACATTTTTGAAGAAGCGGAAGGAAGTGGGAGTACCGACGGGATCGTAAGAGAGGCTGTTATGCGCGTATTGGTATACGACACTACGTTGCGGGATGGGTCGCAGGGGGAGAAGGTCTCTTTCTCGGTGGACGATAAGCTCATGATCGCCCGAAAGCTGGACGAGATGGGTATTGATTACATCGAGGGCGGGTGGCCCGGATCGAACCCGCGGGACAAGGAGTTTTTCCAGCGGCTGGACGAGCTGGACCTGAAGCACGCGCGGCTGGCGGCGTTCGGGTCGACGCGGTATCCCCGCAACAAGGTGGAGGCCGATCCCAACGTGCGGGCGCTGCTCGAGGCGCGGACGCCGGTGGTGACGATCTTCGGCAAGAGCTGGGATCTGCATACCGAGAAGGCGCTGGGGGTGACCGAAGAGGAGAACCTGGCCCTGATCGGGGAGACGGTGCGGCACCTCAAGGAGCACGGCCGGGAGGTGGTGTACGACGCGGAGCACTTCTTTGACGGGTATCAGTCGAATCCATCGTTCGCGCTGCGGACGCTGGAGACGGCCAAGTCGGCCGGGGCCGATACGCTGGTCCTGTGCGACACCAACGGCGGGACGGTGACGGCGCGGCTGGCCGAGATCTTCAGCGAGGTACGCAAGCGGTTCGACGGGCCGCTGGGGATTCATACGCACAACGATTGCGACCTGGCGGTGGCCAACGCGGTGGCGGCGGTGGAGCTGGGGGCGACGCACGTACAGGGCACTGTCAATGGATACGGGGAGCGGTGCGGGAACGCCAACCTGTGCTCGGTCCTGCCGGTGCTGGAGTTGAAGCTGGGACATACCACGATCGGGCCGGAGCGGCTGGAGCATCTGACGCTGCTGGCCGGGTTCGTCAGCGAGCTGGCCAACCTGTCGCTGCGCAACGACGCCCCGTTCGTCGGACGCAGCGCCTTCGCCCACAAGGGAGGCGTGCACGTCAGCGCAGTTTTGAAGGAAGCAGCCACCTATGAGCACGTCCAACCGGAGCTGGTGGGGAACCGGCGGCGGGTGCTGATCAGCGATCTCTCGGGACGCAGCAATATCTTCTACAAGCTGAAGGAACGGGGCCTGGGCGACAAGCTGACCGAAGACAAGCGGCGGGAGCTGCTCGACCGGATCAAGCAGATTGAACACGAGGGCTACGAGCTGGAGGCGGCCGAGGGCACCTTCGAGCTGCTGGTGCGGGAGACGCTGCATCCCGACGAGTTTTTCTTCGACCTGGAGACCTTCCAGATCAGCACCGAGAAGAAGGGGAAGGACGGGACCACGTCCACGGCCACGATGACGATCCGGGCCCGGGACGGGGTGCACTCGGCGACGGCCACGTCGCACGGGCCGGTCCACGCCATGGACCTGTGCCTGCGGCGGTGCCTGTCGAAGCTGTATCCGCAGATCGCCGAGATCCGTTTGACCGACTACAAGGTGCGGGTGCTCGATTCCAAGCGCGGGACGGCGGCGCGCGTGCGGGTATTGGTCGAATGGAGCGACCACCGGCGGAGCTGGACCACGGTGGGGGTGTCGGAGAACGTGCTGGAGGCGAGCTGGAACGCGCTGGTGGACTCGGTGCGGCTGGAGCTGCGGCGGCTGGCCGAGCAGGATGAGTCGGTGGAGAAGGTGGTCGAAGACTACTGCTGGGGGGTGTAGACGATCATAGATCGTGGATCGTGGATCGTGGGCAGACATCGGATACTGCTGGTAGCGCTGTTTTTCCTGTGGGTGGCGGTGGCGTGGGGGCCTCTGGACCGCCAGTTTACGGCGCTGGATTCGTGGCGGCAGCGCCTGGAGCAGCGCAACCTGGAGGAGCGGCGGGCGCTGCTCGATACCGCCTACATTGTGGCCCGGCCGGTGCTGGCGGCGACTCCACCGGACGCCTGCGTTCTGTTCCTGGCCTACGTGGGGCCGGAGCACGTCAACTACTATAAGACGCGGTTAGACTATTACCTATATCCACGGCGGGTGGTGGTGCAGGCCAATAGCGGCGCGACGGTGGAGAACTGTCCCTATGTGGCGGTGTTTCGGGATTCGCCGGCCAACCTGCGGGACGAACCGTTTCGGGGAGTGTGGGACGAACAGCAGTTGCGGGCGCGGCTGGCGGGGATGCAACAGGCGCCGTCGTCACCCGATGTGGCGGTGTACCGGACGAAGCCATGATCTGGATCGCGCTGGCGCTGACGGCAGTAGTGGGACGGGCGCTGGTGCCCGCCTGCCCGTCGTTTCTGCTGGCGTTTCCGGTCGGAGCGGCGGCAGTATCGCTGCAGTTGCTCCTCTACAACCTGGCGCACGTTCCTTGGAGCCGGTGGACGGTGGTGGGCCCGTGGGTGCTGCTAGCGGCGTACCAGGTGTGGAGGGGGAGGCTGCACTGGGAGGCGCCGAAGCCGGCCGTGCCGGGGTGGGTGGAGTGGCCCCCGTTGGTGTTTGCGGCGGTGGTGCTGTTCGCCTGGGTCCCCTATGAACGGCTGATGCCGTTAAACGAGTGGGACGCCATCATGCTGTGGATGTTCAAGGGCAAGGCGTTCTACCTGGATGGCAGCGTGGCCCCGTACCTGGGGCGGGCGCAGGAGTTCCTGGGGAACGCCGCCTATCCGCTGCTGGTTCCCCTGTATGCGACCTTTCTCTACATCTGGATGGGGGAGCCGGCGGATCAGGCGGCGAAGCTGCTGTCGCCCTGCTTCTTTGCGTCCCTGCTGGCCGGGTTCTATTACCTGGTGCGGCGCTGGAGCTCGCGGGCCGTGGCCGTGACCTTCACGGCGATGCTGCTGGGCGTGCACATGCTCAACTTTGTGGCGTTCCACTACGCGGGGTACGCGGATACGACGGTGGCGGTGGCGGTGCTGATGGGGGCGGGGTTTTTGTATGCCTGGTACCGGGAGGGGGAGTTTCGGGACTTCGGGCTGGCGATGGGGTTCGGGGCGATCGGGGCGTGGACCAAGAACGAGGGGCTGTTCTTCCTGATCGGGCTGGGGGCGCTGGCGGGACTGCGGTTGCTGTGGAAACGGGTCGGGGACTGGCGCTACTGGGTAGCTCTGATAGGGCTGCCGGCGCTGGCGGTGGTTCCGTGGTCGCTGGCCCGAAGCCTGTACGGGATCAAGCGGCCGGGGCAGTTGTCCGGGGAAATTCTGCAGACCAACGTCACCAGCTACTGGCCGGCCCTGCGGGCGCTCGTGGAGCACGCGTTTGCGCCGGAGGTGTTCAACCTGGTGTTTCCGTTGTGTCTGGTGGCGGTGGTGCTGCACCGGCGGGCGGGCCTCGACGGGAAATTCTTAGTGGCGCCGATATTGGTGATATGGCAGGCACTGGGAGTGACTTGGGTGTACGTGACGGGGCCGGTGAACCTGCAATGGATGATCGGGTCGTCGCTCGACCGGGTACTGAGCCAGATCGCGCCGCTGGCGTTGCTGGGGGGAGCACTGGTGTTCGGGGCGTATGATGGGGCGGCGGAGGCGATGAAGCCGGTGGTGAAGAGCAAGAAGTCGAAGCGCGTTAAGGGCCTGTCTTGAAATGACGGGGCGCGAGTCGAGATCAGACGGCGTCTAACTTTGGCGTTCTGGTCCACAGACTGCGGTTGCGTTGGGGCGTGCTGCGGGGTCGTCGTACAATGGATATTCAGAGCCGGCATGACCCTATGACCTCGTCCCGCATGCCCGTCGTGCTCCTCGCTTTGCTGCTGGCGTGGATGGTCCTCGCCTGGCCCAACCTGGAGGAGCAGTGGGGAACGACCCGGCAGGCTTGGGCCGCGCTGGGGGGGAAGAAGTGGGAGGAAAGAGGCGCGGTGGAATGGCCCGCCGGATTTCGGGCCGTGCGGGAAATTGGGGAGCACACGCCGGCGGACGCTTGTGTGGTGGTGATGGCTCGGACTTCGCCGCAGAAGCTCGAATACTATCGGGCGCGGTTTCCCTACTACTTGTATCCTCGGCGGGTACGGCTGAGCGATCAGGTGGACGCGGCGGCGGTGGAGGGGTGCGGGTATGTGGCGGTCTTTCGGGAACAAGGGCGTTGGGATGAGGAGAAGCTGAAGGTCCGGCTGGCGGGAAGGAGCCGGGTGTTTGCCGGGGAACGGGTGGAGATCTACCGGTGATGGTCGTGGTGGCGGCGGTGTTGACCAGCCTGGTGGGGTGGCTGGTGGTGGACTGGCTGGTGACGGGACAGGCGCGGCGTCGGCCGTCGGTGGTAGAGGAGCTTAGCTGGGGGTTTGCGGCCGGGGCGGGGGTGCTTTCGCTGCAGATGCTCGCTTATAGCTTGTTGCGGGTCCCTTGGCATCCGGTGGCGATTCTGCTGCCTTGGGCGGCCTTGGCGGGGTGGAGGTGGCGGGCGTATGTGCCGCTTTGGCGGCGGCCGGGGAAGTTGAGCTGGATCGAGTGGCTGGCTGTGGCGGCGATGCTGGCGGCGCCGGTATTATGGTTGCCTTATGAACGACTGATGCCGCTTTCGAGCCGGGGGTGGGATGCCTGGGCGATCTGGTTGTTCAAAGCCAAGGCCTTTGCGGCGGATGGCGGGGTGAAGATGTTCCTGGAGCGGGCGGGGGAGTTCAACGCGCAGCCTTCGTATCCGCTGCTCGTGCCGCTGTATGGGGCCTTTTTGCTGAAAGTGGGGGGGACGGAGCACGCGGCGAAGGCCATTTCGCCGTTGTTCTTCCTGGCGTTATTGGGCGCCTTCTACTCGCTGGCGCGGCGGCGAGGCTCGCGCCGGGTGGCTCTGGTGTTCACGGCCCTGTTGGCGAACCTGCACATGGTGAACATCACCGCCTTTGAGCTGGCGGGGTATGCGGACACTACCTTGTCGGTGTACCTGCTGGGGGGGGCGGGATTTCTGTATGCGTGGTATCGGGAGGAGAGGACGGAAGACCTGGTCCTGGCGGCGGGGTTTGCGGGGTTGGCGGCTTGGACCAAGAATGAGGGGATCTTCTTTCTGGCGGCGGTGGGGGTGTTGGTAGTGGCGCGGAGGCCGCGGGCGGGGCGCGTCGTCGTGCTGGCGGGGGCGGTTACGGTGTTGCCATGGATTTTGCTGCGACATGTCTATGGAGTACCGGGGTCCGATTTGTGGACGGGGAGGCTGAACTGGGCGAATCTCTGGCCCGGTCTGCTGAGCTTTGGGCAGGCGTTTGACTTGGGGCGGTACAATCTGACGTTTTGGCTGCTGGTGGCGGGAGTGGCGCTTTACCGGAGGGTGGGGCTCGATCACCGGTGGCTGGTGTTGCCCGGGCTGGTTTTGTGGCAGTTGGGGGGACTGTGGGGGGCCTATCTGGCCGGGCGGAACGAGTTGCAGTGGTGGATCGGGACGTCGCTCGACCGGGTGCTGGCGCAGGTGGCGCCGATGGCGCTGTGGGGAGCGGCAGTGGTGGCGGGGGCGGTCAAGGAGCCTGCTCCGGCTGTGGCGGCGAAGGCGCCGGGCCCGAAACCTGGAGGACGAAAACGTCGGTAGCGTCCTGGAGCTGGGATTGTTGGGCGTGGACCGTGAGGAAGTCGGCGGAATCGGTGACGCCGACAGCATGGCCCAGAGCGTCAACGGCCA
>JBGOUV010000234.1:0-10961 GCA_041477815.1 Terriglobia bacterium
GCCGGCCGGCTGGGACGCAAGATCGTCTACATACCTATCGGCCAGCTCTCGCCCGTGGCCCTCAAGAAGATCCGCGTGGTGCATGTCTTGGACAGCCACGACCGCCGCGACGCTGCTCGGGAGTACTTGTGGTAGACTGTGGCCATGGATATCGAGCGAGTGGTTCAGTTGGTCGTTGAACAGCAAGCCAATTTCATCAACGACCTGACCGAGTTGCGGGCGCTCGTCACGCGCGTGGCGCAACAGCAGTCCGATCTGACCCGGATCGTCGGCGGCATGCACCAAGAGGTTAGCGGTGTGATTCGGGAGATTGTGGAAAGCCAGAGGCAGATGTCGGAGAACCAGAAGCAGTTGTGGGAGAGCCACCGCCAGATGGGCGAAAAAATCAACGCGTTGGGCGACAAGATCAACCACATGGGCGACAAACTCGACGCCTTGATCGACATCGTCGACGGCATGATTCGCCGCCCTGGCGAGCAGAAGGGTTCCTAAGACCTTCCCCGCGCTCCTTGTGCGACAATCGGGGTTCCTATGACCCCCATTCGTCGAGCCCTTCTCAGCGTGACCGACAAGAGTGGCCTGGCGGACTTGGCCCGCACCCTGGCCGGCCTCGGAGTGGACCTGATCTCGACCGGCGGCACCGCCCGCCTGCTGCGGGAATCCGCCATCGCCGTACGCGACGTCTCCGAGGTCACCGGTTTCCCGGAGATGCTGGGGGGACGGGTGAAGACCATGCACCCGCGCATTACCGGGGGCATTCTGGCCATCCGGTCGAGCGCCGAGCACATGCAGGCGCTGGCCGCCCATGACATCGCCCCCATTGACCTGGTGGTGGTGAACCTCTACGCGTTCGAAGCCACCGCCGCCCGCCCGGGCGTCACTCTCGAGGAGATGATCGAGAACATCGACATCGGCGGGCCGGCCATGATCCGGTCGGCGGCTAAGAACTTCGAGGATGTAGCCGTGGTCACCGACCCGGCCGACTACGCGGCCCTCGCCGAGGAGCTGCGGGCCACCGGCGGGGCGCTCTCCCGCGACACCCGCTGGCGCCTGGCCCAGAAGGCCTTCGCCACTACCGCCGCCTACGACCGGGCCATCACCAATACCCTGTCCGGCTCTAGGGATCAGGCACTTCCGGAGGTTCTGGACGTCCGGGTCCCCCGGACCCGGGGCCTGCGCTACGGCGAGAACCCCCACCAGGCGGCGGCACTCTACGCCACCGGCGCGGCCGGAGTGGCCGGCGCCCGGCAGTTACACGGCAAGGAGCTGTCTTACAACAACCTGGTCGACCTGGACGCCGCCTGGCAGCTCGCCCGGGAGTTCGAGCGTCCGGCGGCGGCCATCATCAAGCACACCAACCCCTGCGGCTGCGCCGAGCAGGACACCCTGGCCGCCGCCTACGCCAAAGCCCTGGCCTGCGATCCGGTGTCGGCCTTCGGCGGGGTGCTGGCCTTCAATCGCCCGCTGGACGGGGAAACGGCGACGGCCGTGGCCGGCCTGTTCGTGGAGGCGATCGCCGCGCCCGGCTACTCGGCCGCGGCCCTGGAACGGCTCCAGGCCAAGAAGAACCTGCGGCTGGTGGAAGTGACCGACGCCCCGGCGGGGGTCGTGGTCAAGAGTATCTCCGGCGGCTACTTAGTCCAGACCGAGGACGCCCTTACGCTGGACCGCAATCAACTCCGGGTGGTCACCGAGCGCGCCCCCAGCGCCGGGGAGACGGCGGCCCTGGAATTCGGTTGGAAGGTCTGCAAGCACGTGAAGTCCAACGCCATCGTCTTCGCCGCCGCCGGCCAGACCGCAGGAGTCGGGGCCGGTCAGATGAGCCGCGTGGACTCGGTGCGGATCGCGGCCTCCAAGGCGGTCCTGCCCTTGCAGGGTACCGTGGTGGCGTCCGACGCCTTCTTCCCCTTCCCCGACGGCATCGAGGAACTGGCCATACACGGCGCCACGGCCGTGATCCAACCCGGCGGCTCAGTTCGCGACCCCGACGTGATCGCCGCCGCCAACCGTCTGGGGCTGGCCATGGTGTTCACAGGAATCCGCCACTTCCGCCACTAGGGGAGAACCCGTCGTTCCCTCTATGGCGCTACTTACCAAACGCCGCGGCGGCTATAAATGGTCGTGACCCGGAAGGACCCCGGTGGGCGCACCGCGACTTAGTTCACCCGGTCGGCGGACCTCCGGTCAATCACCCGCTTGGACACCGCCACGAAATCCGCGAGACCGCAGTCGAAGGTAGCATTGCGAGTGCTGCAGCCGGGGATGAACAGCGGGGCGCCGGCCGGTGGCGTCTGGAGCGTCAGGGCGGTGCGATTGCGCAACTGGTCCAAAGTCTGTGCGAGGTAAGAGGCTTCGAGAACGAAGATCGCGTCGATGCGGGCGCCTACGTGAAGCAAGGCGCGCTGGTCTCCACAAAGTACAACACCATCGATCGCGACGTTCACATTGCGATTCAGACCTTCGGAATCCAAGCTGGTGCCGCGAGCCGCGTAAGCCACCGGGTATTGGCGTTCCACCACGTCGGGGGCGCGAGCCGAAGTGGTCCACAGCCAGCCGTCATAGCTGACTTCGGCGGTGTCCAGGAAGTTGTCGAGCGTGACGAAGGTTCGCGCCAGATTATGCTGATTCGGCGTCACCGCCTCTCCAAACTCCGTCAAATCAGGATCGCCATTGCCGAATTCCAGGTCGCCCAGAACCTGGTCGTAAGTCCGGTTTTCCTTGATGAGGAAGATCACGTGCTGGGTGCCCTGGCGCACGGCTGCCAGGACCGCGGCGTCCTCTGCGCTCACGGTGGCGGTGAACCGGTTGTTTACGGCTACCTGCGCCGTCAGCGTCGTGAGCTGGTCCGGGCCGCTGCGCGGGAAGCTCTGGAGACCGGCCTAGGTCAGCTGCGGATTATACTGATTCGATTCCAGGCAGGATTTCGTCCCCACCGGCCCGTAGCCGCCATAACACCAGCCGGGATTCGGGCCCGTCGGCGACTTCCCATTGACCACGTACACCGAGGCGCCATCGCCGCTGAAGCTCACCGAGTTCGGGTACCAACCGGTGGGAATGAGACCTACTACCCGGTCGTCGCTATTGGTCCCGCCCAACGCCACCACCGCGATGCTGTTCAGATTGCCATTCGTCACATAGAGCTGCTTCTCATCCGGCGAGAGCGTCGCGCTGTTGGGGTTGGCTCCCGTATACTGCGCCAGCACGGCCGGCAGCAGCGACGGGGGAGCAATGACGGGGATGGTTTCGACTATGGCGTTCTTCGCGGTGTCGATTACGTCCACCGTATCCGACTGATCTTCGACGACATACAAGAGCGACTGGGCCGCGTTCAGGGTCATCCTGTTGGGTTGGCCCTTCACATGGATCCGCGCCGCTACCGACGGCCTCCCTCCGGGATTGAATAGCTCCGGCGGCCCGCTCAGATTGACTACGACGATCTCGCGATCGCGAATGCTGGATACATACGCTGTCGCGCTCGCTCCGTTCCCCTTCACAACCACCCAAAACGGATAGGAGCCGCCGGGCACCCCCGTCTGCGACCGGTCGCTCACGCCGGGACGCAGATCGAGTTCCTGCCACCGCGACCAGCGGCCTAAGCCTCCGGTAAACACCGTGATCGAGTCGTTGTAGTAGTTTGCCACCACCAGGGTCTGGCCATCCTTCGAAATAGCCACGCCGGCGGCGCAGGGACGCACGGCAACTTGAAGGTTGATCGGGACTTGTGCGGCCTGAGGGGGCACGTTAAGGCCCAGGCCCGCGCGATGGCCCAAGGCCAGCGTCATGGCGGGCTGGTCCACCCAGGTTCCGGCGGCGGTCGCGGTAACTACGTGGACGTTGTCACTGGGACCGCCCGACACGTAGAAAGCCGCCCCCGATGGATCGAAGACCATCCCGTTGTAGGTATTCGGGATCTTCAGTACTTGTTTCTTGGTCGGCCGCGGCGTTGAAATGTCGTAGATGAAGACGTACTCCGTCGAGTCCGGGACGTACCAGGAGGGCGTGCCTGGTGGGGGGACGATGCTGATGATGTTGACGCGATTGAACCCGCTGGTCAAAACCAGTAGAGTCTGGTGGTCCGGGCTCACCACGGTGGTGACCGCTTGGCCGGCCAGCCAGCCCTGTCCGGCCAGGAAAGCCGGATCGTAGGACAGTTCGGGGTCCAGCGGTGCGAACCGGGAACCCTTGGGCGCCAGCGGCGTAATCTGCTGGCCCATATTGGGCAGCTCCTGGTGAGCCATATTGGACAGGATCTGGGTTTTGGATTGCGCCTGGGCCAGCGGACCCGAGAGGGTCAAGGCCAGCGTCAGACCGGCCGCCGACCGCAGGAAATGCCTGAAAACTATCGTTGTCATTAGTTAATGGCTCCACTGTTCCTTCAGCAGCAAGAGTCCAGCCGCACAGGCTGACCATAGGCGGTATCGGCGGAACAGACCTTTTTTCTTATGAGTCTCAATTATTCTTACCGGCTTCCCTTGCCGCTACCGCCCGACTCGCCGCCTGCTGGTGGAGGTCACGGGGACGCTGGAGGGGGAGACCGGATCCGCCGGCGCTGTTTTGGTTCCGCCCGGAAGTAGCTATTGCTCCGGGTTGCGGGGGAACTTCCAATAGGGAAGGCGGACGTTGCGGAGGAAGACCTGGTCGGCGCGGGAGGCGTCGGGGGCTTCGAAGCCCTGGGCCCCGGCGGCGGTGACGTAGTCGTCCTGCTCGACCCCATCGCCCGAGACGCCCAGGCCGCCGGCCAGCCGGCCTGATTTGTACAAGGGCGCGGAACCGGGGAAGAAGACGATACCGGACTGGTTGGGGCGGGGCGGCTGGTAGCCTTGGGTGCAGGGATTGGCGCGGTCGAACAGGTACAGGTCGCGGAAGGGACCGGGCGCGGAGTTGTCGATGCCGGAGGGGAAAAACGACTGCGCCCCGAAGCCAATGGTGCGGTTGGTGACGGCGGTTCCCGCGGGCACGCCGGGCAGGTCGGTATTGTTGATAGAGAAGTAGACCACGTTGCGGGCCTTGGTGGCCGCGACGTCGATCGAGAAGACCGTGGCGTCGGGCATGCGGTAGAGGGCGAGGAGGTTGCCGTCGAGGTCGGCGACCGAGATGGCCATCTTGGTGCGGCGGCCGAGGGGGAGCCGGATCTGGGCGCGGGTGAGGGAGGCGCGGGCGACGGCGCGCTCGACGATGCCCCGGACCTCGTCGGCGGTGAGGGTGGCGCTCGATTGGGGGCCGGCGAGCCAGCCTTCGGGGGCGGCTTTGCCGGCGAGGGGGCCGGCCAGAAAGCTTCCCCCGGGCGACGCGGCGGGGCTGGTTCCGGCGGGGCGCGTAGTCTGGTTGACGAAGGGGAGGCGGAAGCCGTCGATGAAGACGGCGCCAGGCGGGGGCAGCGGCAGGCGGATGAAGAACGGCGTGCCGAAGGTGGCGGCGACGGCGGCGAATTCGGCGGCGGCGGGATCGGCGCCGGCCACGCCCAAGCCCCCGATCAGGGTCGCGCCGTCGCGGTAGAGCGGAAGGCCGCCGGGAATCGTGGCCACGCCCGGTCCGGGTCCGGCGCCGGCCGCGTTGCGCGCCCGGGTGACGGCCTGGTTGGGAAGGAAGTCATCGGTCAAGCGGCAACCGCGATTGGTATTTTCAATGCCGAAGAGCGCCGCCGCCGGCCGGTTGGGGATGCCCTCCGGGAAATGTTCGGTGCTGATGAAGCGGACGGTGCGGGAGGAGAGCGGGGCCTCGTTGTGGCTGAAAAAGGCGCCGGTGCGGGCTAGGGCCAGGGCGGTCTCGACGGCCTCCGGGGTGGCCTGCGGGCGGCCGTAAATGGCCAGCGGGTTGCCCGCTCGGTCGGCTACGGCGACGACGAGTCCGGGGGCGTCGAGGGCGAGGGCCGCGCGGGTCACGAGGTCCTGGACCTCGGGGGCGGTAAGCTGCACGCCATCCTCGGCGTTGACCACCGGGAAAGAGGCGGCGTTGGTGCGTCCGGCGGGCGTGGCCAGCGAGATTTCAACGAAGCCGCCGCCGGTCGTGCTATCGGGGACGACGAACTCGACGTGGCCGTCCGAGGTGAGGGCGCCTGCGATCACGTTCTCGCCGACCAGGACGGCCACGGGCGCCTCCAGGCCGGAGGCGGCAGCGACCAGGGTCTCGCCGGCGGCGGCGGGCGCGTTGTCGGTGACGGGTTCGCCGGTGGCGGAGCGGACCAGGACGGCGCGCTCGACCCCGTTGCGCACCTCGGTCTGAAGGACCAGCGCGGCCAGCAGCAGAACCGGAATCGTCATCGCTGTCCTCCCGGCGGGGTGTTGGTGACGGTGTAGAGCTTGCCGTCGCGCAGGTAGAGGCGTTGCATCTCTTGCAGGTTGAAGGGACGCGCGCCGCGGCGGCCGAACACGGCGAGCTGGTTGCCGCTCTCGTCGACGGCGCGGTCGCGGTCGAGACCCTTGGAGAGCGCCAGGGCTTCGCCCTTGGTGGGGAACGTGGCGATGAGCTCGGGCTCGGGCACGGGACTGAAGCCCCACAGGCCCGGGGTGCGCGCGGGCGAGAGGAGCTGCAGGACGCGCAGCCCGTTCTTGCCGTCGGCGAGGTAGGCGAACAGGCTGGCGTTGGTCATTCCGACCTTCACCGCGTAGGTGTCGTTGATGACGCCGCCGGCGTTGTAGAACCGGGGCGCTCCCGGCTGCTCCGGGCGCTCTATGTCGATGATGGCGAGTCCCTCGTGTCCGGCGGCGACGTAGGCATAGGTGCGGGCGAGGTAAACATCGCGGGCTTCCTGCAGCGGGACGGTGGCCTTGAGTACGGGGCGCCGGACGTCGGTGATGTCCACCACTTCGAGGCCGCGCTTGCCGCACACGAAGGCGTAGCGGAACTGGATGGCCACGTGGCCGGCGCCCTCCAGGGGCAGGACGGCGACGACCTGGGGGCTGGCGGGGTTGTCGATATCAATGATGACCAGACCCTGGTCGCAGGACACGTAGGCGTAGTTGCCGGCGGTGACGACGTGGACGGCTCCGCGCAGCAGGCCGTCCGGGTTGAACACTACGTCGCGCCGGAGAAAGTTGTTGCGGGGGTCGCCGTCGAGCAGCGTGGCGGCGTTGATCATGATAAGACCTTCCTCGGCGTCGGCGACGTAGAGGAAGGCGTAGAGCGGATGGATGGGCTGTTCTTCGTTCTCGGGGTTCCGCCGGCGGGCCGGGTCGACGCCCAGGGTGGTGGGCGATGCGATCCAGCGGGCGTTCCTGGTGCGGACCGAGAAGCGCTGGCCCAGGGGCGACACCGGCGCGGTGACGATGCGCTCGGCGAACGCCTTGTTATCAATGTTGGCGATGTCGTAGATTTCGACGCCCTCGCGTCCCTTGGCGGCGTAGAGGTACTCGCCGCGCATCTGCAAGCTGAGGACGTCGCCGTGGTGCTCGTAGGCCTCGGTCAGGAGGCCCGTCTTTTTGTGGCGGGCGTAGTTCTCGGGGTAGGCGAGCTTGTGGAGGTGGCTGCCGATGACCGCCTGGGGCTCCTCGCGCTCGGTTACGACCACGCCCTGGAACCCGTGTTTGCCTTCGCCGACCCAAATGTAGCGGCCGAGGAAGTTGACGAAGTTGGTGCCTTGCAAAAGAAGCTGGGCCATCCAGGCGTTGTTGTCGTTAGCGCGGGAGACGTGGCAGTCGGTGCAGGTGCGCGTCTCGCGGGTGCGTACGGTGTGGGGGAAGTGCGGATTGAAGGCTTGCCCGCTGTAGCCCTCCGAGGAGATGGTCTGCTGCTGGGAGTAGAGCCATTCGCGGTTGGCGTTCTGCGAGCCGACCAGCACCGCGCTCGACGAGCGGACCGGGGCGATCTTGTGTTTCTTGACGGTGCTGTCGAGGCCGAGCATGAAAACGTCGTCGCGCAGTACCTGGAAATTATAGGTAGTGAAGTTACGGGTGTTGACGTCGCCTTCCCAGTGCAGCGCGGGACGGTTGGCGTTGGCCTTCATCTCCAGGTGGCAGCCGAAGCAGCTCGTCATCCAGGAGGTGTGGCAGGCGTAGCAGGACATACGCTCGTCGGAGTGAGCCAGGCGCCCGTCCTGCTGCAGCGTCTTCGCCAGGCGCGCCTTTTCGTTGTAGTTCCACTTCCCGGGTGTCACCGAATCGGCCACCTGCGACACCGGCCAGGCTTTCTCCGGCTCGACCATGGAGCGCTGGAGCAGCTTGCCGTCGAGCCACTCGAAGCGCCTCTGACCCCAGGGCGTGCGCAGCAGGGCGAGGTTGTGGGGGGGGGTGGGCGCCGCCGGGCCCGACGTTAGGAGCGTCGCGTAGCCCCGGATCGAGCCATGGCAATCGACGCAGTCGATCTCCACGGCGGCCCGCGCCTCGCCGTACAGCTTGCCGTTGCCGTGGCTGTCCTGCTCGAAGTGGCAGTCCACGCAATGCATGCCCTTTTCGAGGTGAATGTCGCGGAGATGGACGGCTTTCTGAAAGCGATCGGGGTCGTCGAAGGGGATGGGGCGGTCCTCGCGGTCGAGCCACGCGCCTTTGCGGTCGTGCTTGTAGACGGCGCGGTACACCCAGCCGTGGCCGTTGAAATCGGCGAACTGGGTCTGCTTCAGCTGGGGGTTGAGGCTGGTGAGGTTCGAGAGGAAGTTCGGATCGCTCCAGTTGCCGCGCAGCGAGGCGGCTTCGGGGTTGCGGGCGAGGGACCGGGCGGCGTCCTCCGGTTTCCACTGCTTGCTCTTCTCCGGGTACATCGGCTCGCCGTCGGTTTCGTTGTCCCACCACATGTAGCCGAGGTACTGGAAGGCGTAGGACGTGCCGGGATGTATGTGGCAGACCACGCACTGGCTGGAGGGGATGGTGCGGGTAAGACGATGCTCGATGGGATGGCCCGGCTCGTTCTTGGGAATGGTGGGATCGTTGGTAAAGCTTAAGCCGCGATGGCCGCGCGCGGCGTAGGGGCCGGAGTGGACCGGGTCGCGGTCGTTGGCGTAGACGACGTGGCAGCCGGTGCAGCCCGAGCCGCGGTAATCGCCGGCCTGGTCGTTGGTGCCGGAGAAGGAGAGCAAGGGGTCGAAGAGGCGCGTGCGCTGCAGGCCCTGGAAGACCGGGTCCGTGCGGGTGAGGGTGCCGAAGCCGCGGTTGCTCAAGCGGTTGTCGCCCCGCTCGAAGACGCGCAGCGTGTTGCCCGGCTGGCTGTTCTCGAACTGCGGCAGCGGTTGGAGCATCGGCAGGATGCCCTTGAAGCGAATCTCCTCGGGCGTGGGCGGCGGGATGGTGAACAGTCTCCGGGCGACGCCGCGGGGGTCGTAGCTTTCGCCGAAGGCCGCGTTCTTGAGCGGGTATCCGCCGTTGTTGTAGAGCGCCGCGCCCCACAGAAACGACCCGTGGGTCATCAGGCTTTGCCGGACCTTGTAAGCGATCTCGACATGGCAACCCGAGCGGCCGCAGGTTTGATCGAGGGCGCGCAGGTCGCCGGGGTTGACGAAGCGGACGTACTCGGGGCTCTCGCGATTGAGCAGGGTGTAAGCGCGGACGGGGTTGGCGGTGGAAGGCCACAGGCGCGGGTAGCGGGGCGGGACGTGGGCCTGCTTCTTGTCGGTGGTATCGGCGCGGCCGCCATGGCAGTCGGTGCAGCCGAGATGGACGGCGGGCGAGGCGTGCATCGGCTCCATCCCGGCGTGGCACTTGGCGGAGGTGCAGTTCTCGCCGGCGGGCAGGGCCGGCACGGCAGCCATTAGCACTAGCGCGCAGCACCGAGCCGCGACCGCCCGGGAGTTGGCCGCGGGCCGCATCGATGGATGAGCCGGTGCCGGGGGGTGGTGAAAGATTGACATCATCAGTACACTAGCCTCATGTTGACGAAGCCCGAATATAGCGTCCGGCCGTTGTAGAGGTTCTGGAAGCCGGCCTGCGGAAACAGGACGCCGACGCCGCCGGTGATTACCACGTTCTCGCTTAGCAGGGGGCGGTACTGGAGGCCCAGGCCGGTGTCCACGCCGATGCCGTGCCGGATGCCGCTCTGGAACAGCACCGCTTCCAGGACCTCGGTGCGGTGGAAGCGGGCGTAGTTGACGTTGACCGTCGAGCGGAGCTTCGGCGTCAGCCTGGCGTCCATGCCGGCATTGAAAAGGAAGATGCCGGGGTTGATGAAGTTGGCCTGACCCTGAAACAGGCCGGCGCGCAGGTTGGGTATCAGACTGTTGGGACCGAACAGCAGGAGACCCGTACCGGTGAGGGGAACGGCCTGGCGGTTGAGGAGGTTCGTCCCGCCGCCTTCGAAGGCGTTGTTGATCAGGCCGCGGTCGGCCAGGGCGCGGTCGCCGAGGAAGCCGCCGCCCGCAAACTGCTGGTTGGGGACGATGGCGTCGAAACCCCGGGCGCGGCCGTCGTTGAGATCGTTGTCGCCGGAAGTGAAGAAGGCCGACGCCCGGTAGGTTTTCCAGTCCTTCTCATAGGCAAGCTCCAGGGCGGCAAGCTGGGCGTTGATGTGCTGCGGGTTCTGCCGCGCGGGGAGGGGGTGGAAGTCGTCGCGGCCGAAGGCCTGGTAGAAGGCGTGCGACACCTTGATCCGGCCGATGTGGCCCTCGCCCGAGAGGCCCGCGTAGCCCGCCCGGATCTTGTGCGGAAGCGGCAGCCCGATGGGGGCCGGCCGCACCAGGAAGCCGTTCTTGTCGATGTGGAAGCTCGGCTGGTCGTTGTTGTACAGCAGGCTGAAGTTGAGGTTGTAGCCGGGGGTGAGAAAATCGTTCCAGTAGAGGTTGGCGGCGTAGACCGACTGGTTGCGGCGGCGCCAGCGGTTGAGGCCGCTGTTGGTGTCCTTTTCGAGCAGGCTGAAATACGCCAGGTTGTACTGATAAATATTATTGTGGAACGTGCCGAACAGCCGCACCCCGGGCTGCTCGTCGGAGAAAACGAAGCCGCGGAAGTCGCTGGTGAAGCGCTGTATGCCCATGCGCACGGAAGTGAAGTCGTGGTACGCGCTGCCGCGGTCGTCCGAGTCCTTCGCCTTGCGGAACGCAC
>JBGOUV010000161.1:0-14486 GCA_041477815.1 Terriglobia bacterium
ACCTCCGGCTCGTTCATCGGCTCTCGGGTCGCACGATCCTGGACCATTTCGAGGCCGATCAGCAGCCCCTGGCCCCGAATCTCTCCCACCCGGGGCGAGTCCAGCGCGCGGAGCTTCTCCAACAGGTACGCGCCCACCCGCGCCGAGTTCTCCCACAACCGCTCGCCCGTCAGAATCTCCAGATTCGCCAGCGCCGCCGCGCAGGAGGCCGGATGCCCGCCGAACGTGCTCACCTGGGCGAACTTCGGCTCGTAGTCCTTCTCCGCCCGGAAGGCTTCAAACACCTCGCTGGTGGCGATGGCGGCGGCCAGGGGTAGATAGGCGGAAGTAATACCTTTAGCCACGGTCAGGATGTCCGGCCGGATGCCGGCGTGCTCGAACCCGAACAGCTTCCCGGTCCGGCCGAACCCGGTAATGACCTCGTCCAGAATCAGAAGCGCCCCATAGCGGTCGCAGATTTCGCGCAGCCGTTCCAGGTACCCCTGCGGCGCGGGAAAGATGCCGCCGCCCCCGATGGTCGGCTCGGCGATGACGGCGGCCACCGTCTCCGGACCCTCCATGCGGATCACCCGCTCGATCTCGTCGGCGCACCCCAGCGTGCAGGCCGGCTCGTTGCGGCAGAAGCCGCAGCGGTAGTGGTCCGGCGGCGCGACGTGATAGAACCCCGGCACCAGCGGCTCGAAGGCCTGCTTTCTCACAATCTGGCCGGT
This sequence comes from Terriglobia bacterium, assembly GCA_041477815.1. Taxonomy (GTDB): domain Bacteria; phylum Acidobacteriota; class Terriglobia; order Bryobacterales; family JACQDG01; genus JBGOUV01. Next base: position 711 of record JBGOUV010000161.1, read on the forward strand.
GGCCGACATCCCGCCGAAGGTGAACCCGTGATACCCCCGGTGCCGGGCGATGATCTTGAAGCGATTCTGTCCGGGATGGGCCATGCGGCCGTACTGCCGGGCCATCTTGAGGGCCGTCTCCACGGCTTCCGAGCCGCTGTTCACAAAGAAGACCCGGTCCAGACCCTTGGGTAGCAGAGATGCCAACCGGGCCGCCAGCTTCGCGCCCGGAGCGTGCGACTGGGTCAGCGGATAGTACGGCAACTGCAACATCTGCTCGGTCACGGCGTCGACAATCTGGCGCCGCCCGTAGCCGACGTTGACGCAGAACAGACCGGCCATGGCGTCGATGTAGTGACGCCCTTCGGAGTCCCACACGCAGCAGCCTTCGCCCCGTACCATCTCCAGGGGCGGGTTGGCGTCCAGGCGCCGGTGCTGGGTGTTTCCGTGCCACAGGTGCTGCAGGTCCAGCGCGCGGTTGTTGGGGGTCGTGGTTGTGGACATGCTTGCAGTATAGTTCCTCTGCGGGCCTGTGCGTACTCTGCGGTAAATTTCCGCATCTGCAGATAGGACTCCGAGAGAGCCTGAACGACGGAGTCCCTATCGTGAGAACCATGCTGGTAGTCCTGGTGGGCGCTTGCACCCTTTCCAACGTCCGGGGAGCGGGTGGGACGCCACCCGGCGGTCCCTCCGTCCCCGCCGCCCAGCAGGCCCTGTTCCAGGACCTGCCAGTGGTGGAAGCGGCGTCCTTGCATACGCAAAACCTCGAAGAAGCGCCGGCCAACGTGACCGTCATCTCGGCGGCCGACATCCGCCGCTACGGCTATCGGACGCTGGGGGAGGCCCTGGCCGGTGTGCGCGGCCTGGATGTGACCTACGACCGGATCTACCACTACGTGGGGGTTCATGGGTTCTCGATCCCAGGCGATTACAATACCCGCTTCCTGGTGATGCTCAACGGCCACCCCCTGACCGAAAACGTCTACAGCTCTAACGGTTTTTTTGGACAGGACTTCGGCCTGGACATGGACCTGGTCCAGCGCATCGAGGTGGTGCGCGGCCCCTCCTCGGCGCTCTACGGCAGCAACGGCATGTTCGCCACCATCAACGTCGTCACCAAGTCGCCGGTGGATCAGACCCACGTCCGTGCCAGCACCGAAATGGGCAGCTTCGGGGAAAGGAAGGGCCTGTTCTCTTCTTCGATGTACTTGGGCAAGGGGGCCAACCTGCTGGTGTCCGCCTCCGTGTTTCACAACGGCGGCCAGGACCACTACTTTCCCCAGTTCGACAGCCCGGAGACGAATCACGGCCTGGCTGCGGGCGTCGATAGCGAGCGCGGCTATCACACCTTTGCCAATCTGGTGTGGCGCGACTGGAGCTTCACCGCCTACTTCAACAACCGGGAGAAGCAGCCGCCGATGGCGTGGGATACCTTCAGCCGTTTCAGCGATCCCGGCAGCCGGACGCGGGACAGTCGCAACTTCGTCCAAGCGTCGCACAGCCGCGACGTGGGCGCCGGCAAGGTCCACTGGCAGGCTTCCTACAACCAGTATCGTTATGATGACCGGTTCGACTATGACACCGAGGCGGGACTGGAGGACTTCCGGGACATCGCCCGCGGAGACTGGATTGCGTCGCTCGCGACCTACGATCGTCCGCTGGCGGGGATCGGCCGTCTCACCGTCGGCGCCGCGGCCAACATCGACCTGCGCAACCTGCAGCGTAACTTTGCCGTCTCACCCGCCTACCGGGAACAACTGTACGTCAGCCGGCCCGACCGGCTGTACAGCCTGTTTGCCCAGCAGGAGTGGAAAGTTGCGCGGCGCTGGACCGCCTACGTGGGCCTGCGTTTCGACGCCAGCCGCAACTACGCCAATTCCTTGTCGCCCCGGCTGGCGCTGGTGTACCAGCGGTCGCCGCAGACGGTGTACAAATTCGTATACGGCCGGCCCTTCCGCAATCCCAGCACCTATGAAAAGTACTATTATGACAACCTGTCGTTTCTCCCCAGCGGGAATCTGCGGCCGGAGAAGGCCCATACCTTCGAGGTTTCCGCCGAGCGGCGGCTGCGGCCAGGCCTGGCCGCCATCGTGAACGTTTATCACTACGGCCTGCGCGACCTGATTCAAGCGGTTTACGTCCCCGATACCGAGTTACAGCAGTTCCAGAACAGCGCCTCCAACCGCGCCGCCGGGGTGGAGGGGGAGCTCAGCGGGAAGGTTTCGCGGCGGCTGGAGACGGCGGTGAGTTTTGCGGTGCAGCGGGCGACGAACTCGGCCACCGGCGCCTGGCTGGTCAACTCGCCGCGGCAGATCGGCAAGGCGCGCGCCCTGGTCCCCCTGTTCCGTGAGAAGCTCTGCCTGAGCGGGAGCTTCCAGTATCTCAGCGCCCGCCAGACCCGCGCCGGCGACAACCTGCCGGCGGTGATCCTCACCGACTTCACTGCTACTACCAACCGCCTCCATCGCGAGTTCGACCTGCAGCTCGGGGTGCGCAACCTGTTCGACCGCCGTTATTGGGATCCGGTGGCGCTGGCGGTTGACCGCATGCCCCAGGATGGCCGGTCGGCCTTCGTCAAGCTGATCTGGCGTCCGGCGGAGTGATGCGGGAAGGGAAGCAACGGCGGTGGGCGCGGCAGGCGCTGGGGCTGGTTCTGCTCGCCGCCTTCTCGCCGGCGCGTCCGGGTGGCGCCCGCGAGGCGGGTGAGGTGATCGTGGTGTTTGCCTCCGAGGTGCCGGCGTACCAGGAGGCCCTGGAGGGACTCCGGCAGAGTCTCGGCCCGGGAACCGTGCAGCCCCGCTTCCTGGACCTCACCGTGGCCGGCTTCGCCGGGGAACTTGCCGCCGCCCTGGGCCGGCCCGCCACGCGCCTGGTCATCGCCATCGGCACGGACGCGCAGCTGGCGGTGTTCTCGCTCCGCACCGAGGTCCCCGTCCTGTCGACCATGATCCTGCGCTCGGATGCCGTGCGTCTGCCGGCCCGGGAACCGCCCTCGCAGCGAGTGGCGGCCGTTTACCTGGACCTCCCGGTAACCGGCCTGTTGACCGAGATCAAGAAACTGCTGCCCGGCAAGACCCGCCTCGGCGTGATTCGGAACCCCTCGCAGACCGGCCAGGCGGATCCGGCGCTGGAGGCGCGAGCGAGACAACTGGGCTTCACCCCGGTGGTGGTGGACTGCTCCCGCCCCGAGGATCTGGCGAAAGCGTTCCTCTCTCTCAAGCCCCGAGCGGACCTGGTACTGCTGTTTCCCGACAGCGCTCTGTACAACAACGCCACGGTCAAGCCTCTGATTCTGGCCTCGCTGGAGAGCCGGCTTCCCATCATCGGCTTCTCCTCCAACTTCGTCCGGGCCGGAGCGGCGGCGGGCGTCTACCCGGACTTTCGCGACGTCGGCAGTCAGGCCGCCGACCTGGCCCTCCGCTATCTTTCCGGCCGGGCGCCCCTGTCCGACGAAACGCCGCGCAAGCTGGTGGTGGCGGTAAACCAGCGCATCACCCGCGTGCTGGGCCTGCAGCACGCCCCCTCCGGCTCCACCGACCTGGTGGTCTTCCGATGAACAAGCAGAGCCTGCTCACCCGCGTGCTCGCTTCCAACCTCCTCTTGATGGGGGCCCTGGTCGTTCTGCTCACCGGGGGATTTCTGTGGCTGCAGCTCCGCGCCTCCCAGCGGCAGCTCGAGCTGCGCGCCGAGGTTCTGGTGAGCTTTGTGGCCGCCCAAAGCGAATACGCCATACTGGTAGGCAGTGAAACCGAGCTGGAGCGTATCGGGCGCCAAGCCTTGTCCGTGGAGGACGTGCTGTTTGTGGTGCTGTCCGATACCGCCCATCAGTCCGTCGTCCGCTTGCACCGCCCGGGGTTTCGTCTGGAAGGCGCCCCCGCCGGAAGCGCGGACTTCCTGTCGGTGGAGCGCCCGGTTCTGGCGCCCCGCGAGAGCGCCGTCATGGAGTGGGAGCCGAAGAAACCCCCCACCGCGCCGTTGGGGAGCGTGCGACTCGGCTTCTCGATGGAAAAGCAGCGGACCCTGTTCCGTCAAACCGTCGGCTACGCGGTCGCCGTGGTCGCCGCCTCCTTGATCCTGATTCTGGCTTGCCAGTCCTTCCAACTTCGCCGGCTGCTGCAGCCGCTCCAGGGGCTGATGGATTTCGTCCGCCAGGTCGGGGAGGGCCGCCTGCATCGCAAGGCCCCGGTGGCCCGCCTGGACGAAGTGGGCCAATTGACCGTGGCCTTCAATGAAATGGTGGATAAGCTCGGCTCCACCACCGTCTCCAAAAACTACTTCAACAACATCATCCGGTCGATAGGAGAGTCCCTGATCGTGGTCGATCCCGACGGGACCATCCGCACCGCCAACCAAGCCACCTTCGCGATGCTCGGGTACGAAGAACAGGAGCTGGTGGGTCAGCCGGTGTCCCCGACCTTGGTAGACCCTTATTCTTTGGAGCCGACCGCGATCGAGCGGGTCTACCGCCGGAAAGACGGCCAGTCGATACCGGTTCTATTCTCAGCGTCGGCCCTGTCGCCCGACGACGGCGCGGCGGCGGGCTTCGTCCTGCTGGCCCACGACATCACCGAGCGCAAGCGCGCGGAGGAGGAGTTGCGACTGGCCAAGCAGGAAGCCGAGCGGGCCAATCGGGCCAAAACGGAGTTCCTTTCCCGGACCAGCCACGAACTGCGCACTCCCTTGAACGCCATTCTGGGCTTCGGCCAGCTTCTCGAGATCGCCGAGTTGGCCCCGCTCGATCGCGAGAGCGTGGACCAGATCCTGAGAGCCGGCCGGCACCTGCTCCGGTTGATTAACGATGTACTCGACATCGCCGGCATCGAAACCGGCCGCCGCACGCTCTCGCCCGAGCCGGTCTCGATCGTCGAGGCTGCCGAAGAGGCCCTGGGACTGGTGCAGCCGCTGGCTACCGGCCGGGGCATCCATGTCTTCAGCGGCCTGGCCGCGGACGAGAATCGCTACGTCTACGCCGACGCGCAACGGCTGCAACAGGTGCTCCTGAACCTGCTGTCCAACGCCGTGAAGTTCAACCGCGACCATGGCGCGGTGATCCTGACCTGCGAAGAGCGGGACGGAAACCTGCTGCGGATCCGGGTGACCGACACCGGTCCCGGGATCGCTGCGGAGGACTTGCACAAACTGTTTGTACCCTTTGAACGGCTGCAAGCCGAGCAGGCCGGAATCGAGGGAACGGGTCTGGGCCTGGCTCACTCCCGGAGCCTGGTGCGGGCCATGGGAGGATCGATCGGGGTGGAAAGCGTGGTCGGCCAGGGCAGCACGTTCTGGCTGGAACTAGCGATCGTAGCGGCGCCGCTGCTGCGGTTCGAGCCGGGAACCGCAGCGGCGCCGCCGCCGGCGCCCCGGGACCCGGCGGCCTATACGGTCCTGTACATCGAGGACAACCCCTCCAACCGCCAACTACTGGAACGCATCCTCGCCCTCCGGCCTGACATCCACCTGCTCACCGCCACCGACGGCCCAGCCGGACTCGCCCTGGCGCGGGAGAGCCGGCCCGACCTCATTCTGCTCGACCTGCACCTTCCCGGTATGCCCGGTGACGCCGTTCTGCGAGAGCTGCGGGCCGATCCCGCCACAGCCGGCATTCCCGTGGTGGTCCTTACCGCCGACGCCAGTCCCGGCCGGGAGAGCCGCCTGTTGGCCCTCGGCGCCCAGAGCTTCCTTACCAAGCCGGTGGACATCGCGCAGCTCTTGCAGGTCCTGGATCAAGTCCTCCTGGGAGAACTCGCCGGTCATGAGAAGTGAAACCTTCCACCAGGCCACCATTCTGATCGTGGACGACCAGCAGCCCAACATCCGCCTCCTGGAGAGAATCCTGCAACCCGCCGGTTACACCCACGTGCACGGCACCCGGGACCCGCGGGAGATCGGCGCGCTTTGCCGGAAGCTCTCGCCGGACTTGATCCTGCTGGATCTCCACATGCCTTACGTCAGTGGCCTGAGGGTCCTCGAACAGCTCGAAGAACACATTCGGAAGGAGACGTTTCTGCCTATCCTGGTCATCACGGCCGATACGCTTCCCGAGACCAGGCAGAAGGCTCTGGCGGCGGGGGCCACGGACTTTCTGACCAAGCCGTTTGACCCCACCGAAGTGCTGTTGCGCGTTCGCAACCTGCTCGAAACCCGCTTTCTGTACCACGAATTGGAGAAAAGGGTTCAGGAGCGTACGCGCCAACTGGAAGAGGCGCAACTCGAAATGCTGCGCCGCCTGGCTCTGGCTTCCGATTCGCGGGATGACGAGACGGGCCGGCACACCCACCGCGTCGGCTGCCTTTCGGCGGCTCTGGCGCGGCTGGCCGGCTTGCCCGAGGAGCAGGTCGATCTGATCGGGCGCGCCGCCCCCTTGCATGACATCGGCAAGATTGGAATTTCCGACCAGATTCTGCTCAAGCCCGGTCCCCTCACCGCCGAGGAGTTCGAGCAGATGAAAACGCACACCGTGATCGGTGGCCGCATCCTCGGTGGCAGCAAGGTTCCCGTGTTGCAGCTTGCCGAGCAGATCGCCCTGTATCACCATGAACGGTGGGATGGAAGCGGCTATCAGGGGCTGGCGGGAGAGCAGATCCCGAAAGAGGCGCGGATCGTGGCCCTCGCCGACGTGTTCGACGTCCTGACCCACTTGCGCCCTTACAAGGCGGCTTGGCCCGTGGAAAAGGCGCTGGCCGAGATTGAGAGCCAAAGTGGGCGGCACTTCGATCCGGACCTGGCGGAGCTGTTCTTGCGCGAGCGGATGGCCCTAGAAATCCGCCAACTGGCCGAGGCGGTGGAAGGCACACCGCTAACCATAGCGGCCCCGGCGGAGGACCTGGCCCCTACTCCACTTTGATCTTGGGCAGCGGCACGGACCGCACCGGCTCGAACAATCCAAACGAAAAAATCGCCGTAGCCGAGGCGATGGCGACATACTGCTTGCCGCCCACCGCATAGGTAATGGGCGAGGCGGTCAACCCCTCCCCCATCTGGAAGTGCCACAGGTGCCGCCCGTCGCGGGCGTCCACCGCCACCAGTTGCCCGTCATCGTCGCCGAAGAACACCACGCCCCCCGCCGTCGACACGGTTCCGGCCCACGACTCCCCCGGACCGGTCATGGGATACTCCCACTTGCGCTCGCCGGTCCTGGGATCGAACGCGCGCAGGAAGAACTGGCCCACTTCCCGAGGCTTCGGCCCGGCGCCGCCGCCCGAGAAGTTCTTCTTCGGCTCCGGCTCCTTCGAGGAGCTGGTGTAGATGTCGCACTGCTCCAGCGTCACCACGTACAGCAGCCCGGTGGCCGGATTGAACGACGGCGACATCCAGTTGGTAGCGCCGCGCACGCCGGGACAGGCGCGATTGCCGGCCGGCGTCGGATCCTTGTCCGGAACCAGCATCGGCCGGCCTCGGGCGTCGATGCCGCTGGCCCAGTCCAGCTTGTCCACCAGCTTAGTCGCCCGCAGGTACTCGCCGGTAACCCGGTCCAGTACATAGAAAAAGCCGTTGCGGTTGGCGTGCAGGACCAGCTTGCGCGGCTTGCCGTCGAGGGGCAGGTCCACCAGGACCGGCCAGGCCTGGGCGTCCCAGTCGTGCGTGTCGTGCGGCGTGAACTGGAAATGCCACTTCTTCTTGCCCGTGTCGGGGTCGAGCGCCAGCAGCGAGCAGCTATAAAGGTTGTCTCCCGAGCGGTCGCCGGCGTAGAAGTCCGGCCAGGGATTTCCGGTGGTCCAGTAGATCAGGTTCAGCTCCGGGTCGTAGGTTCCGGAGAGCCACGTGCCCCCGCCACCGTATTCGACGTACTTCCCCCAGGTCTCCGAGCCCGGCTCCCCTTTGGCCGGGATGGTGTAGGTTCGCCACAACTGCTCGCCGGTCGACGGCGAAAACGCTGCGACGTACCCCCGCATGCCCGTGTCGCCGCCGGCCACTCCCACCAGGATCTTATCCTTCAGCGCCAACGGCGCCGCCGACCCGTACAGTCCGTCCTCCGTGCTGCCGTATTGCTTCTGCCACAGCACCGCGCCGGTGCGGCGGTCGAGCGCCAGCAGGTGGACGTCGGCAGTGACGAAGAATACCCGGTCTCCCAGCAGCGCCGCGCCGCGATTGGCCGAATCCTGCTTCTTGGACCGGGTGTCCTTGTACTGCCAGATGAGCCGCCCGGTGCGGGCGTCGAGCGCCCGGATCTCGTTCGTGTTGGTCACGTACATCACGCCGTCGTAGACCACCGGGTTGGTCCGCAGCGCGTTCGCCTTCGGTATGTGGTGTACCCACTGGGGAGCGAGCGAGCCGGCGTTCTCGACGGTAATCTGCTGCAGCGCGCTGTGACGCCGACCCGAGTAATCGCCGGCATAGGTCACCCAGTTATCGCCCGGACCCTTCAGGAGGTCCTCGTACCGAACCTGTCCGAACGAAACCCCGGCCAAGCCCACTGCTAGGTACCAACGGATGTTCATGGTTTCGCTCTCTCCACCGGACGCAAGCTCTGCCGGGTCAGAAACGCCACCAAATCGTCGATTTCCTGCGGGCTCAGCCGCTTGCCGAAGTCCTTCGGCATCGGCGAGCCTTTCGACAGCGTCATCTCGCGGACCTCCGCCATCGACAGCAGGTGCAGATTGCCTTCCGCGTCCTGCAGTTGCAGCGAATAGTTGGTCCGGTTCCGCGCCACGCCGCGCAGCGTCCGGCCAGTGCGCAACACGACGGTCACGGCCCGGTAACCGGGTGCGCCGTTGGCATCCGGATCGAGGATGGCCTCCCGCAGCAGCGGCAGCGGCCGCGTGCCGCCGATGTTGGAAAGGTCCGGACCCAACGCTCCGCCGCGTCCCCGTATGCGATGGCAAGAGTTGCAACCGGCCCGCCCGGCGAACAGCTTTTCACCGGCCGCGGGATCGCCCGGCGGCGGCGGACCCTCTATCGCCGGCGAAGTGAGGGATTTCACAAACGCGACCACCTGCCAGGTCTGATCCTCGGGCAGATTGGCCGGCGGCATCCCCCCGCCCGGGATGCCATTCTTCACCGCTTTGTACAGCGTCTCTTCGTCCAGCGGATGCCAGAAGACCTGCTCGTACAGGTTGGGCCCGCGTCCGCCTTGTCCCTCGGCCCCATGACAGGCCGCGCAGCCGGCGGCAAACAGCTTCCTTCCGGCGTCAATCGCCTGGGGATCGCCGATCGCCGGGTTCTTGGGCTTGTCCTTTTCGTGCTGGCCCGCCAGAGGCAGGGCCAGCACTACCACGCCGATCGCCAGAGCTTGCCGCCTCATATCCCTCCTGAAAAACAGACAGGCGGCCGAATTATACCATGGCGACCCTGGTAGATTATTTAGAGTGTCTGGGTGCAAACTTCCGCTATTGGCACTGGTCGCTTGGCCGGCTCTCGGGCAAATAGGGCTGGACGAGTTGCTCGCGCGCATGGCCGAGAAGGACCAGGGCCGCGCCGCTACGCTCCAGGACTATTCCTCCCTCCGGCGATACGCGCTCGACAACAAGCGCTTCCATACCTCGGCCGCGATGACGGTCCGGATGACCTGGCGCCATCCCGGAGACAAGTCCTTCGAGGTGCTTTCCGAGCAAGGCTCCAGCACGGTTCGCAAGCGTGTCCTGCGCAAGATGCTGGACGCGGAACTCGAGGCGGCTGCCCGCGAAGCCCGATCCGACACCCACATCACACCGGTCAACTACACCTTTACCCTGGCCGGATCGGCGGTCGAGCAGGGCCGGTCCTGCTATCTGCTGGACATCGTCCCCAAGACCCCCAACCGCTTCCTGATTCGCGGCCGCATCTGGGTCGACGCCGAGGAGTTCGCCATCGTCCGGATCGAGGGCTCGCCCGCCCAGAGCCCGTCGTTCTGGGTGCGCAGCACCACTTTCGTCCATCGCTACGAAAGATTCGGAGACCACTGGCTGCCGGTTTCCAATCATTCGGCGACCGAGGCGCGCGTGTTCGGTCACACGGACGTGACCATCGAATACTCCGGTTATCGGATCAACGAGAGCACCGCTCCAGCCGACGGGGGCTCCCGGCCGTGAGCTCCGGCGGAGCGCCGGCCTCGCTTCCCGCCCCCTACGGGCCGGCGTACGCCCGCCCGGGGATCGCCGTCCTCCGGCGTCTCCGCTCCAGCGAGTGGCTTCTGCTGGGGTACTTCCTGTACGCGGCGGCGCTGCGCGCCCCGCTCGCCGGCCTCGCCCTGGGCGTCGGCCTCCTGGTAGGGCTGCCGGCCTGGGCCGAAGCCCGTTCCCACGGGCGCCTCTGGAGCATGGTGCGCGACTGGCTGCCGCTTCCCTTCATACTCCTTGCCTACTGGACGGTAGACTGGACTCATACTTTAACCCGTACACGCGGCTGGGAGCGGTCCTGGGTGACGGTGGACCGGCTGCTCCTGAACGATTGGGGCGGGCGCCGGGCCATCGAGTATTTTGGAGGGGTCCTTCCCTTCGTGCTGGACCTCTGCTATTCCCTGCTCTGGGCCCTCCCGGCGGTGGGGGTGGGGGTTCTCTACCTCTATCGCAAGCGCGAGCGGGTGGACCGGTTTGTCTTCCCGCTCCTGCTGGGAACCCTGCTCACCTATGCCCTGCTGCCCCATTTCCCTACCGCCGGTCCCACCCTGCTGTTCCCCGGTCAGGACCTGCCCCGCGTCCCGGCGGTGACCCGCGCGATCAACCTTTGGGTCCTCCAGAGGTTCGACATCCGGACCAGCGTTTTTCCCAGCGGCCATGTAACCGTTGCTTTTTCGGCGGCTTTTGCTATGCTGCTAGCGCTGCCGGAAAAGAAAGGGATCGGCGGCTTCCTGGTGCTGGTCGCTGTAGCGGTGGCGGTGGCCACCGTGTACGACAGGTACCACTATGCCGTCGACGGCTTAGCCGGTCTGGCAGTAAGCATCACCGCGGTTGGCTTAAGCGCTCTCTTGAGGAGGCCTACATGAACCGTACCCGACTCCGTTTCCTCTGGCACGACCGGACAGCGTGCCGGAGTTTTCGAACCGGAGTCTCCCTGCACAGCCACACTATGCACTCCCGCGAGAGCCTGGGGTTCCTTCCCCGGCACGCGGCGAAAATACCGATCGTCAGGCTGGAGGTTCTCCGTCAGCAGAAGCGCTACCTTCGTTCAACCGGCCGGTGTGCGGACTTTGCTCGCGCCTTTTGGACCCCGCCCCTGCCCGGACGCCAGGCCTTTGACCTGGAGCAGGCGCAGATCCGGGACCACCTGGGTCTGGCCGCGCTGGTGTCGCTCACCGACCACGATGACATCGAAGCCGGCTGCCAGTTGCAGGTGATCGACGAGACCCGCGGCGCCCCGATTTCGGTGGAATGGACCGTCCCCTTCGGCCCCACCTACTTCCACCTCGGCGTGCACAATCTTCCGCCGCGCCTGGCCCGGGCCATGATGACCGAGATGGCTCGTTACACCAAGAACCCCACGACCCCTCTCCGGGCAGAGCTGTTGCAGTGGTGCCACAGCCACAGCGGCGTCCTGATCGTCCTGAATCATCCGCTCTGGGATCAGGCCTGCATCGGCCCCGCGGCGCATCGGGAAGCCCTGATCGAGCTGCTGCAAACGGCCGGCGAACGCGTCCACGCTCTCGAGCTGAACGGCCTCCGTCCCTGGCCGGAGAATCAGGCCGTGGCCGACTGGGCGGCCGGATCCGGCCACGTGCTCATCTCCGGCGGCGACCGCCACGCCTGCGAGCCCAACGCGATGGTGAACCTGACCAACGCCTCCGACTTCTCCGAGTTCGCCTCCGAGTTGCGCGCCGGGGGTCCCAGCGAGGTCCTGGTCCTCGATCAATACCGGCGGCCGATGACCGACCGCATTCTGCGGGTCATCTGCGAGGCGGTGGGCGACTATCCCGACCTCCCCGGACGCTCCCACTGGACCGATCGTCTCTTCTATGTGACCGACTCCGGCGAGCCGGTCCGGCTGTCCGAGCTCTGGAAGAACGTCCCCCTGGTCGCCCGCTGCTTCATCGGAGCGGTCCGCCTGACGCAATGCCGGTCCGTGCAGAAGGCCCTGCACCTTTGGCCCACCAGGCGACCCTTGCCCATAACCACAATTTCATCTATCACTTAAAACCAATTCGGAGCGGCCCGTTGGTGCGGCGGTGGGGCGTTGGTCGGATCGGTCCACGCCATCTTCAGGCCTTCCCTGCCGTCCAGTCCAGGGCCGTTGATTTGGCGTCGGGGCGGTGATAGGGTGTTAAGCAGGCCTACCATGCAGGCACTGATTTTTGCGCTCCTCCTCGGCGGCGGAATCGTCGCCGCGGCCCCCGCCGCCGATCCCCGGGCGTTCCTGAATCAGTACTGTGTGGCGTGCCATAACCAGACGCTCAGCAGCGCCGGGCTTTCCTTCCCGTCGCTGGACGTCACCAGGCCCGCCCTCCAGGCGGACAAGTGGGAGCGGGTGATCGGAAAACTTCGGACGGGCACGATGCCGCCGCGCGGCCTGCCGCGGCCCGAGGAGGCCGCTTATAATGCCGTGGCGAGCTGGCTGGAGACGGAAATCGACCGGGCGGCGGCGGCCCGGCCGAATCCGGGCAGGAGTAATACGGTCCACCGCCTGAATCGCACGGAATACAACAACGCGATTCGCGACCTCTTCGCGCTCGACGTGGAGGTGACCTCGCTGCTGCCCGGAGACGAGACCGCGGACGGCAGCTTCGACAACAACGCGGACGTTCTCACCATTACGACGTCCCACCTGGAACGGTTCCTGTCCGTGGCCCGTCAGGTCACGCGCCTGGCCACGGGTCTCCCTCCCGCCGGTCCGGTGGTGGAGACGTTCGAGGTTCCTTTGCACGTGGTGCAAGACGACCGGCCGAGCGAAGATCTGCCCTTTGGATCTCGCGGCGGCCTGGCGATTCGCCACCACTTTCCAGCCGACGGCGAATATCTCATCAAGATTCGCCTGCGCCGGCAATATCAAGACTACATCATGGGCATGGGGTGGCCGCAGCGCATCGACATCCGCCTTGATGGCAGGCTGGTGAAACGGTTCACCGTGGGCGGGAAGGCCCCGGGCAAACCCTCGCCCGCCAGTTTCGCCGGCGCCGGCAACTCCTTCGGCGACGCCGAGTGGGAGAAGTACATGTTCACGGCCGACGATCCGCTGGCCCTGCGGGTGCCGGTCCAGGCGGGACCGCGCGTGGTCGGCGTGTCGTTCGTCCGGGAGATGTGGGAGCCGGAGGGCGTCCCCCAGCCGCTGCAGCGGGGAAGGGTCCTGACGAATGACGAAGTATATATGGAATACGCGAGCGTGGGCTCGGTCCAGATCGGAGGTCCCTACCAGATCGCCGGGCGGGCGCCGGACACCCCCAGCCGTCGCGAGATTTTCGTATGTCAACCCCGGCGGGGCGCGGAAGAGAAGGCTTGCGCCACGAAAATTCTTTCGAGGATGGCCCGGCGCGCCTATCGCCGCCCCGTGACGGATCGAGACGTGCAGACGCTGCTGACGTTTTTCGATGCCGGCCGGCAGGACGGTGGAAGCTTCGACGCCGGGATTCAATTCGCGCTCGAACGGCTCCTGGTCGACCCGGACTTCCTGCTCCGCGTGCAGCGGGATCCGCCCCAGGCGGCGCCCGGACAGGTCTATCGCCTCAGCGACCTCGAAGTGGCCTCGCGCCTGTCGTTTTTCCTGTGGAGCAGCATCCCCGACGATCGTCTGCTGAGCCTGGCCGAGAAGCGACAGCTCACCAATCCCGTCACGCTCGAGCGGGAAACGCGGCGGATGCTGGCCGACCCGCGCGCCACCGATGCGCTCGTCAACAATTTCGCCGCCCAGTGGCTCAACCTGCGCCGGGTGGCGGAGGTGGTGGTCGATCCGAGG
>JBGOUV010000176.1:0-13506 GCA_041477815.1 Terriglobia bacterium
GAGGTCGGCGAGGACGCCATAAGCGGTTTGGAGGGGTGTGGGGGCCAGCTCCATGGTACCTATAGTGCCCATGAGGTCGGTGTGGAGGAGAAGCAGATTGCCGGTTCCGTGGGCGGAGGCCAGGGGGTCGGTTTGGCCGACTACTTCGGCGCGGACGCGGAGCTTGCCCTGGCAGGAGGCGCGGGAAATGAGACGCACCGTCTTGCCGGCGGCGTGGAGATCGTGGAGACGCTGGGGGGTGAGGCGGGCGATGCCGCGGCGGTCGATATCCAGGGGGGTGACGCGGGCGTCCCAGAAGACGTTGGCCAGGGCGGCGGTCTTGACGGCGGCGTCCCAGCCGTCGGTGTCGTAGGTGGGATTGGCCTCGGCGATGCCCAGACGGCGGGCTTCGGCGACGCCGGCGTCGAACGTTCGACCCTGCTGCATGGCCTCCAGGATAACGGTAGTGGTGGAGTTGAGGACTCCGGTAAAGCCGAGGATCCGGACGCCGGGGAGGCAGTGGCGGACCAGGTTGAAGACGGGGCAGCCGTCCAGGACCGTGGATTCGAACAGGAAGCGGACGCCGGCGGCGCGGGCCTCGGCGGCGAGGGCATGGTAGGCGAAGGCGAGAGGGCCTTTGTTGGCGGTTACCACGTGAATACGGCGCGAGAAGGCGGCGCGAATATGGGAGATGGCGGGTTCGCCGCAGGTGGGGTCGAGGGGGGTCAGCTCCACCAGGACGTCGGGACAGCAGGCGTCGAGGAAGGCGTCCATGGTGGGAATGGCGGGGCCGAGCGCGGGGCCGGACAGGTCGATGCCGTCCGGGTTGACGAGCGTGCCGTGGCGGGCCGTCGTGATGCCGGTAAGGCGGATGCTGGCCACTGGCCACTGACCACTGGCCGCTGCGTTATCCCGGATCAGGCGCGCGAGGGCACGACCGACGTGGCCGAATCCGGCAAGCGCCACCGCCGGGTGATGGGTGCTGGGTGTTGGGTGCCGGTCGGAGGAGCCTGCACTCATATTTCGAGCGTCTCGATCATGGTGTTGACCTGCTGTTCCAGGGCGACCTGCTTGCGCTCGAGTTCGGCCTTGCGGTCGCGGAGCGAAGCCAGTTGAGACTCCTGGCCGGCGAGGCGCTGGGCGTATTCCTGGACGCGCTGCTGCTGCCCGCTGACCGCATTGAGGCTCGAGATATTGGAGCGGAGGCGTCCCTGGTCCTCGAACAGCACTCGAATCTCCTTGTCCAGCCGCTGCACTTCGTTTTGAACGGAGGCGAGCTGCCGCTTGAGCTGGGCCAGGGGCTCCAACTTCTTGCGGGAGACGTCGTCGAGGTTGCGGTTCTGGACGTAGGTGAGCAGAACGTCCGGGGTGAGACTGGAGACCTGGATGGCGTTTTCGAGGATACGCTCCTCGGTGATAGGCAGCTTCTCGGTGGCGGAGGCGGCAACCGCGACCTCGAAGCGGCGCGTATTGGTAGTGGTCTCGGTGGGGGTGGCGCCGATCAGGCGGTAGTCGGGCCGGACCGGAACTTCCACGATGACGGTTTTGGGGCGGGCGTCGACGTTGCGGATGGTGAAGGTCTTGATTTCGCGGATGGCCGAGCGGAGGGTCAGGATCCCGCGACGGAAGCGGAATTCCCGCAGCAGGCTCGACTGGGAGTCGAAGGCGGTAGTGATCCGGGAGCCGAGGTCGACGGCGTAGGAGATGAGGCGCTTGTCGCCGGCTTTGACGGTCTCGATGAGGGCTTCGCCAGCGTAGGCGCCGGAGTCGAGGACGGTGATGGCGCCGCCGTCCAGCGTCTTGCCGGAGGAGTTGGAGATTTCGACGGCGGCGAGCGGGTGCGGGGAGCCGTGGGATTCCGAGTAGAGGAGGAGCTTCCGGCCTTTCACCTTCTGCTGGAGGAAGGGGATCATGGCCGATTCGTTCTTGCGGATGGTGACGGCGTTGGGGATGCGGTACTCGAATAGGTCGCCCAGCTCGCGGCCGGCCGCGGTGGAGGCGAGCGAGGAGGAGAGATCGACACGCTCTTCGCGGGCGGCGGCCTCGGCCATCATGACCATGGGTGCGGCAGGCCGGGGTGCGGCCATGGCCTTGGCGGCGTTTTGACGGCCCTCGTCGCGGAAGACGCCCCCTCCGATGGCGCCGGCGTGGACGACGGGACGCTGGGCGCGGTCCTCGGGCAATTCGGCCCCGGGGCGGGTGATGTAGCGGGGCTCGTAAAGGCGGGTAATAAACGACACGGGGAGGCCGGAGACCAGGGAGAGTCCCACGCCGGTCCAGTCCTCGCCGGTGGTGTTGTCGACGATGGCCCAGCCTTCGAGGAGCGGCTCGGGGCCGCCGTCGAGGACCAGGCGGTAGCTGGACTTCCAGGCCGGCATCGGGATGACGTAGTCGGCGACCAGGTCGCGGGGGCCCGCGGCGGAGGACTCAATGACCACGCCGCGGCGTTCGCGGTTGCGGCCCTGGTTGAGGGCGGCGAGGTAGTCGCGGAACTGCTCCTGGACGCGGGGATCGGGGAAGCGGATAGAGGTGGCAGCGCTGAGGTCGACGGCGCGGAGGTCGCCGGAATCGAGCAGGAGAATGAGCTCCTGCCGCTCGGGTGAGCGCTCCGAAGCTGGGCTGATGCGGGCGCCGACGATGGTTCCTTCGACGCGGTCGGCAGTCAGGCGCAACTCGAGGCGGGCGCCTTTGAGCTGGTCGAGGATGGTGGGGATCGGCGGGGCGTTGCCCAGGGCGAAGGGGAACTCGCGGAGCTTACGGTCGAGTGGCTCGGAGGAGTCGTAGCGGACCGCGGAGACCCGTCCGCCGCCGCGCTCCTGAATGGTGAGCGACTTGAGGACGTCGTCCATCTCGGCGGCCTTGAAGTCGAGGCGCGCGGCTTCGCCGGCGGCGATGCGGCCGGCCCGCTCAAAGAACCCGATGCCGTGCTTGTAGAGCACTACCTTACGGACCGGGAGTTCGGCCGCCGGGCCGGCCAGGGCGGCGGTCAGGAGCCAGGCGGTGAGTCGGCGAGTCATGGGGGTCCTCCTTCTACGTTACATCAGTAAGAACGTAGGACTGCGGAGATCTTGCAGCGTATAATCACAAGATGGCGGCGCGCGCCCAGCAGCCCCTCGATTTGGAGATCCTGGACCTCCGCCACTTCCAGGCCCGCGACCTGGTCCCGCTGCTCGAAGAAGAAGGCCGCATCTGGTCTTCGCAGCTTCACTGGGATTTCCAGTCTTCGAGTGAAATTGTCCGCCGCTACGTGGACCTGCGCGCGTTAAGCGGCTACGCCCTGCTGGACGGCCGACTGCCGGTAGGGTACGCCTACTACGTACAGGAAGACCACAAGGTCCTCATCGGCGACCTGTTCGTCTCTCAGGCCTACCGCTCGATGGACGCCCAGCACCGGCTGCTCGGCCACGTGATTGAAACCGCCCGCCATACGCCCGGCGTCCGCCGCATCGAGGCGCAGCTCATGATGCTCGAATCGGGCGCCGTGGAAAGCCTGTATCCGCCCGCCCAGATCTCCGTTTTCGAGCGCAATTTCATGCTGCTCGAGGGCATCGACTTCCCTTCCCGCGAACGCTTCGGCCCTTCTCCGGAAGGGGGCCTGGTTTTTGACGGGTGGAGCGAGCACTACGTGGAAGGAGTAGCCGACCTGGTGGCCCGCGCCTACGAGTTCCACGTCGACAGCCGGATCAACGACCAGTACCGGTCGGTCGCCGGGGCCCGCCGCTTCCTCCACAACATCATTCAGTACCCCGGTTGCGGCGCTTTCCACGGGCCGGCCGCCTCCGTCGCGCTCGACCCGATCACGCGCCAGATCTGCGGCGTCTCCCTCACCAGCCTGGTCGGCCCTCGGGTGGGTCACATTACCCAGATCTGCGTCGCCCCGGAGCGGCGCGGGCACGGCATCGGCTCGGAGTTGCTGTGGCGCGCCATGCAGGCCTTCTCCGAACGCGGCTGCACGGCCATCAGCCTCACCGTCACCGCCTCCAACGCGGGGGCGGTGCGGCTCTACGAGCGCCTCGGCTTTCAGACTATTCGCCGCTTCCGCGCCTACGTTTGGGAAGGCTTTTGATCATGGATGAATCCGGCAGCGCGTCTCCCACCGTAGAGACAACAATGGCAAGTGTGGCCCTGACACCGGAAGTCGCGGCGAGCCCTGGTGAGGAACTGGAGGTCTTTTGGAGCCAGTGCGTTAAGAGGATTGCCAGTGGAGAGAGCGAAGCCCTTGGGCGGCTTTATGACGGGACGCATCCGCTGGTCTACGGGCTGGCGCTGCGGGTCTTGGGCGACATCAGGGATGCCGAGGAGGTGACGCTGGACGTTTACACGCAGGTGTGGAGAACGGCCGGGAGTTTCGATTCGCGGCGGGGGACGGTGTCGGCGTGGGTGGTGATGCTGGCGCGCAGCCGCGCCATCGACCGGTTGCGCTCGGGCGCCATCCGACGGCGGCGGGAAGAAACCCTCAGCGAGTGGTTCGAGGCGCCGGCCGCCGGCGCGAGTCCGGAAGAGGCGAGCCTGCTGGGCCAGCAGCAACGGCGGGTGCGGGCGGCGCTGGCTACCCTCGTGCCGGAGCAGCGCGAAGCTATCGAGCTGGCATTTTTCTCGGGTCTGAGCCACTCCGAGCTGGCGGCCCGGCTGGGACAGCCACTAGGGACTGTCAAGACTCGTATCCGGTTGGGTATGATGAAGCTGCGAGAACTGCTGGGGGCCCCATGAGGCATGAACGCGTAACCGACGAGATCCGCGAGCAGGCGGCGCTGCATGCCCTGGGGCTGCTGGACCCGGAACAAGCGCGCGCCCTGGAGCGCCACCTGGGGTCCTGTCCGGTGTGCGAGGCGGAGGTCCGGGCTCTGGCGGGAACGGCGGCGGCCTTGCCTCTGGCGTTGCCGGCGGCGCCCCCGGATCCGGCCCTGCGCCGGAAACTGCTGGAGCGGGCGGCCCCGGCCCCGGCTCTCCCGGACCACGTGGTGCGGGCGGCCGAAGGGGATTGGACGCCGACCGGGTGTGCGGGAGTGGACGTGAAGCCGTTGTTCGCCAACCCGGCGAAGGACGAAGTAACGATGCTGGTGCGCATGAGTCCGGGCGCCGTCTATCCGGCCCATCATCACGCCGGCCCGGAGCAGTGCTACGTACTGCAAGGCGAGGTGCGCATCGGGAACCTGGTGCTGCACGCCGGCGACTACGGGCGCGCCCCCGTGGATACGATCCACCCGGTGACCACCAGCCCGCTCGGCTGCCTGCTGTTGATCGTATCCAGCGGCCACGACGCCGTCGTGTAGGCTGGAGACAGTCACGATGACAGAATCGCGGAATCGGCGGGAGTTTCTAGGGCTGGCGACAGCGGCGGCGCTGGGGGCCCAGACGGCGCCCGCCCGGCGCCCGGTGCGGATCGGGGTGGTGGGGGGACGGTTCGGCGCCAGCTTCCAGTGGCATCTGCACCCCCAGGCTCAGGTTACAGCGGTGTGCGATCTGCGGCCGGACGTGCTGGACTATATGGCCGGCGTATATCGCGCCAAAGCGACCTACCGGGACTTCCGCGAATTTCTCAAGCACCGGGAGTTGGATGCGGTGGGGGTGTTCACACCCGCGCCCCTGCACGTCTGGATGGCCACCGAAGCCATGAAGGCCGGCAAGCACGTGATCAGCGCGGTGCCGGCGGGGCTCTCGGTTGCGGAGCTGGAGCAGTTGCTGGAGACGGTCCGGACGACCGGGATGAAGTACATGATGGCCGAGACCAGCTTCTACCGGCCGGAGATTATCACCTGCCGGGAATGGGCGCGGGAGGGAAAGTTCGGGACCATCTTCTACGCGGAAGCGGAGTACCATCACCAGGGATTGCTGGGGTTGATGTTCGATGAGCGAGGCTTGCCCACCTGGCGGCACGGGTTTCCGCCCTTCCTGTATCCCACCCACTCGACCGGCATGATCGTGCCGGTGATGCGGGAGCGGCTGGTGGAGGTGCAGGCCGTCGGCTGGGGCGACGGGCACGAGATCCTGAAGACCAACCAGTACCAGAACCCATTTTGGAACACCACCGGTTTCTTCAAGACCTCCGGCGGACACTCGGCGCGCGTGTCGGTGTTCTGGCACGTGGCGGCGGGGGGAACGGAGCGGGCGCAGTTTTACGGCGACCGGAGGTCGTACCTCATGGCCCGGCCGGAGCGGTCTCCGAACACGGTGGTCGAGATCCGGGGGAGTGCGGAGGGGGACGTGGCCGTGGAGGCGTACCAGCAGCCCGACCACATGGAGAAGTTGCCGCCGGCGCTACGGGTCAAGACGGGGCACGGAAATTCGCACACGTTTCTGACCCACGAGTTCATCAGCGCCATCGTGGAGGACCGGTCGCCGGCGGTGAATGTTTGGGAAGCGATCGCCTACACGCTGCCGGGGATCGTGGGACACCAGTCGGCGCTGAAAGGGGGCGAAGTGCTGAAGATCCGCGACTATGGTCAGGCCCCGGTGTAGGATCGCGCGGTCGCCAGCGCCCCGGCGGTAAAAGTCAGCAGGTCTTCCCTCTCGCGGGCGACCTGCTGCAGCCGCTCGAAATCGCCTGCCCTCTGGCACAACACGTACACCGAAGGGCACACCAGCCGCGCCGGGTCCGCGCCGCCCAGGCGCTCGAGCGACAGGTCGATGGCCTCGGCGTAGCGCCCCAAGTGCGCCAGCAGCCCGACCAGGATCTGGGCCGGGGCCGTTCCGATCTGCTCGGGATCGCTCCCCTCGACCTTGCGCCGGAAGTGCGCCACCGCCCCGTCGGGGTCTTCTCCCAGCAGCGCCCGCAGGTAGACGCCGTAGTCGACGGCGATGTTCTCGAACGGCGGGTCGCCCTTGTATTGGAAGTTGGCGGAGAGACGCCGGCCGTAGTCGGTCAGCTCGACGGCCAGGCGCAGCGTCTCCGGATCGTCCAGCTCGGCGCTGAACCGGATCACCGACATCACGTGGGAGGTATCCACATAGTAGCTATACTCGCCGAACAGCCAGTCGCGGCCGGCCATCAGCTCGGTGAGGCTGCCGGTCTCGGGCGCCTGGCCCTCCACCTCGAGAATCGCTGCTTTGATCCGCTCCAGCAGCTCACCGTGGATGGTCCGGACCAGCAGCCGGGCGCAGTCGTCGCGACCCTGCCGCGCCGGGTACTGCTCGAAGCTCGAAATAGCCCGGCAGGTCCCGTAGTGGGCCAGCAGCAACTGGAACCCCTTGGTCGGATGGACCCCTTCCAGGAAAGCAATCTCGATGACCGGCTCGATTCCCTCGCCCGCCTCCACCTTCTCAATGGCGGCGGCCACCGGGCCGGTGTCGCCGACGGCCCGAAAGTAGGGCCACGCCGCCGGGATGTTGCCGTCGGCCAGGAACAGGTTGCCGGTCTGGCGCGCCGCCTCGACAAAGGTTTCTTCGTAGGCCCCCCGCTGCCCGGCGGGGATATCCTCGAGCGAGCCCTCCTGGATCAGCGGCAGCCCCAGCTCGTGGCGCCGGCCGAGCAGCCGCACCTCAAACCACCCGCGGTAGTTTTTCTCGTCGAGGAACTGCTGCGCCAAAAGATCCAGCCCCGCTTGCGGTCCCTCGCCGCGCAGCGCCGACTCCAGCTCTTCGAATCCGTTAACGGCCACTGGCAGCTATTATAGTAGGGCCATGCTCAAGGACAAAGTCACACTCATAACCGGCGCCGCCGCCGGCATCGGGGAGGGCGCGGCCCACCTGTTCGCCGAGCGGGGAGCGCTGGTCTACATCCTGGACCGCAACGCCGCCGGAGGCGCCGCCGTCGCCGAGAGCATCCGGGCCGCGGGTGGGACCGCCTTCGCCTTCGCCACCGACGTCACCCAGCCGGAAACCATCCGGCCGGCCGTGGAGGACGCCCTCCAGCGCTTCGGACGCGTCGACGTGCTCATCAATAACGCCGGTATCTACCCGCGCCGGGCCTTCCTCGACATGCAGGAATCCGAGTGGGACCAGATGCACGACATCCACCTCAAAGGCCTGTTCCACTGCTGCAAACTGGTATTGCCGCACATGGTGGCGCAGCGCAGCGGGAAAATAGTGAACATCTCGTCGGTGACGTTCTTCAAGGGCATGGCCAACCTGAGCCACTACGTAGCGGCCAAAGGCGGGATCATCGGCTTCACCCGGTCGCTGGCGCGCGAGATGGGGCCGCACAACGTGTACGTCAACTGCATCACCCCCGGCGCCATCCTGGTCGAGAGCGAGAAGCTGGTAGCGACTCCCGAGCAAATGGCCGAGATCGTGAAGCAACAGTGCCTGGAGCGGCGGCTGGGACCGCTCGACATCGCCCGGGTGTGCGTCTTCCTGGCCGGCCCCCTGAGCGACGGCATGACCGGCCAAACCCTCAACGTCGACGGCGGACTGGTAATGTGGTGAATTTTGTGCTTTACTGATTACCATGAGCCGCGTGATTCGAGTCCTGGTTCTCCTGTTGCTCTGCTTCTCGGTAGCTACCCCGGCCAAGCGAACGTCTTCCACGCGCCGCGGCCACGTCGCGACCAAGGTTCACAAGGCCAAGCGGGTCGCCAAGATGAAGGCGAAGTCCCACCGGCGCTCGAAGCCGAAGAAGTCCCAGCCTGGAAGTGTCTCCAGGCCCGCTGTCGCCGGTCCCAATAGATAGCGCCGAGCCAGCCCCAGCCAACGGATCGGCCCCCTGCCGCTCTGAGTTACCATGTAGTGGAACAGACACGGAAGCTCTGCGTCTCATGCCTCCCCCCTCCACCATCGCCCACTACCGGATCACCGCCAAGCTCGGCGAAGGCGGCATGGGCACGGTCTACCGCGCCACCGACACCAAGCTGGGCCGCGAGGTCGCCATTAAGGTCCTCCCCGCCTCCCTGGCCAACGATGCCGACTACCTCGCGCGCTTCGAGCGGGAGGCGCAGGTGCTCGCCTCGCTGAACCATCCCAATATCGCGATCCTGCACGGTTTGGAGGAATCCGGCGGGGTCCGGGCGCTGGTGATGGAGCTGGTGGAGGGACTGACGCTCGCCGAGCGCATCGCCGCCGGACCCCTTCCGCTGGAGGAAGCTCTTGCCATCGCCCGCCAGATCGCCGAGGCTCTGGAAGCGGCGCACGAGAAGGGCGTCATCCATCGCGACCTCAAGCCCGCCAACGTCAAGGTCACGCCCGAAGGCATCGTCAAGGTGCTCGACTTCGGCCTTGCCAAGGCCGCCGAGCCCGCTGCTGCCACCAGCGCGGCCAACTCTCCCACGCTGACCATCCGCTCCACGCAGATCGGGATGATCCTGGGGACCGCCGCCTACATGAGCCCGGAGCAGGCCACCGGAAAGCGGGTGGATCGCCGCGCGGACATCTGGTCCTTCGGCGTCGTCCTCGCGGAAATGCTCACCGGCCGCCGGATGTACACCGGCGAGAACGCGGCTGAAATCCTGGCCGCCGTCATTCTGAAGGAGCCGGACCTGGCCTCGCTGCCGCCGGCCACGCCAGCCGCGATCCGCAGACTGCTGCGCCGTTGTCTGGACAAGGACCCGCGCCTGCGCCTGCGCGACATCGGGGAAGCCCGCGTCGCGCTGGCTTCACCGGTCCTCGAAGAGACCGCCGTCGCGCCCGGCCCCACGGTCCGGCGCGGCGGCAGACTGGCGTGGGCCCTGGCGGGAGCACTGACACTGGCGCTCGTCTTCACCGGCACGGTCGCTTGGCGGGCCACGCGGCCTCCGGACCGCCCGCTCCTCTCGCTGAACGTGGATCTCGGCCCGGATGCTCTGCTGGGCCTGCGCGCAACGGTAGCGGTGTCTCCCGACGGCTCGCGCCTCGCCCACCCCGCGCGCCTGGCCAATGGACGGCAGGGGCTCGCCGTGCGGGTGCTGAGCCAATCGAAGGCCACGCCGCTGGCAGGCACCGAAGACGCCACCGTCCCGTTCTTCTCGCCAGATGGGCAGTGGGTGGCCTTCTTCGCCAATGGCAAACTGAAGAAGATTCCGTCCCAGGGCGGCGCTGCGGTCGTTCTCTGCGACGCTCCTGGAGGCCGGGGCGCCACCTGGGGCGACGACGGCAACATCTATGCCACGCTCAACAACAGCGCCGCGGTCTCGCGTATCCCGGAAAACGGTGGCGCTCCCCAGCCGGCGACGAAGCTCCGTGAAGACGAGAGGGCGCACCGCTGGCCGCAGATCCTGCCCGGGTCCCAGGTGCTGCTGTTCTCGTCTAACCGCACCGTCACCGACTGGGACGAAGCGAATATCGAGGCGTTCTTCCTCCGGACGGGCGAACGAAAGATTCTGCAGCGCGGCGGGTTCTTCGGCCGCTACCTGCCCAGCGGCCATCTGGTTTACCTCCGCGAGGGATCGCTCTATGCGGCGCGGTTCGATGCCGGCCGGATGGCGTTGCAGGGCGCCCCCACACCGCTGCTCACCGATGTCGCCGCCCACGCCCCCTCCGGCGGAGGGCAGTTCGATTTCGCCGCGAATGGCCTGTTCGTATATGCCGCGGGCAAAGGGGAAATGTCGCGCTATACGTTTGGCTGGATGCGCGCCGGAGGCAAGGTCGAGCCGCTGAACGTGCCCGAGCAGGTCTACGCCGCCCCACGCCTTTCCCCGGACGGGAAGCGGCTGGCGCATGTGATCATGAGCAGCCAGGATATCTGGGTGTACGACCTGGAACGCGGGACCTCCACGCGGCTCACCCCCGGCGGAAATAACTATGCCTTTCCCGTCTGGACTCGCGACGGCCGGCACATCGTGTACTCGTCCCGTGTTCAGAACGGGAACGCCCTGTGGTGGGCGCGCGCGGATGGCTCCGGGTCGCCCTTGCGGCTGGCAGAAAGCAATATACCCATCTACGCGTCTTCCTTCTCTCCCGAGGGACGCACCCTGGCTTGTTTCGGGGACGGCATCTGGACTCTGTCCCTCGACCTGAGCGATCCCGACCGGCCCAAACCCGGCACGCCGGAGCGCCTGCTGCCGCAAGGAGGTTCCCCCGCGTTCTCGCCCGAGGGGCGGTGGATCGCGTACGTTTCGTTCGAATCCGGCGCCTCCGAGGTGTATGTGCGGCCCGCGCCGGGCAACTCCGCCGCCTCCGGGGGCAAGTGGCTCATTTCGACCGGAGGCGCGAAGTTCGCGGTGTGGTCCCCCGCCGGGCGCCAACTCTTTTACGCGACTCCGGACAACCATGTCATGGTCGTGGATTACACCGCCGCCGGCGCTGCGTTCTCCCCGGGCAAGCCCCGGCCCTGGAGCGCCACACCAATCGGCAACGCCAGCGGACCCGCGAATTTCGACGTCGCCCCGGACGGCCAGCGCCTCCTCGCCTGCCCCGCCAGCGAACCCGAGCAGGCCAAGGGCAACCTGCACCTGGTGTTCCTGCTGAACTTCTTCGACGAGCTGAAGAGGCGCCTTCCCTGAATCCCTGAATCCCTAAATCCCCCAGCCGCCGCTGACGTGGAGGTTGGCCCCGGTGACATAGCGGGCCAGGTCCGACAGCAAAAAGTTCACCACCCCCACCACGTCCGCCACGCTGCCCAGGTATCCGGCCGGGATGTGTTTGACCATGGCTGCCAACTCCGGCTCCGGGGCGCTGCCCGAGTTCACGAAGCCGGGCGAGATGGAGTTGACCGTGATGCCGCTCGCGGCCAGCAGACGCGCCAGGGAGCGGGTCAGCACCAGGACTCCCGCTTTGGCGATGTAATGCGCCGTCAACTGGGGCTGCGCGACCATCTGGTCGGCCGTGGCCATGCTGAAGTTGACGATACGCCCCCAGCCGCGCGCCTTCATGCCCGGGGCCACAGCACGGCTGAGATAGAACACCGGGTGCAGATTGTTGTCGAACATCTCCAGCCAGCCGTCCACCGTCTCCTCCAGCAGTCCGATGCGGTGGTACGGCCCGGCGGCGTTAATCAGCGCGTCGACGCGGCCCCATTCGCGCTCCACCTTGGCGGCGAACCGGGCGGCCGCCTTGGGCCGTGAGACGTCGCACTGGTTGGCCATGGCCCGTACACCCAGGTCGGCGATGGCGGCCATGGTCTCCTGGGCCGGCTGATGACTGGCGCGGTAGCAAATGGCGACCGACCACCCCTGCCCGGCCAACGACAGGGCGATCGCCCTGCCGATCCCCCGGGCGCCGCCGGTAATCAAGGCGACTCTTTCGTTCATGAACTGCCTCCGGGCCCGCCCTGGTGGCGGTCCCACGGTGATCCATTGTAATCCGGTTGCCCGGCGGAGGCAGAGCGCTACTAATACGTCGTTGAAGTGCGGCGGACGATCGCACTGACCGCCACTGTCCTTCCGCCTCGGTCAACGGCAAAGAAGACGCGGTAGTCCCCCAACGGCGGCGCCAATGGTTGCCTGCGCCCTCCAGCTTGATGACGTCACCCCCAAACGGGTCGTTGGCCATGTCGCGGATGGCGCCTGCGATTCTGTGCTGGTCGCTAGCGGGAAATTTCGCGACTTGCTTTTGCGCCGGCCTTGCGACGACGACCGTCCAGTTCATGAAGAAAATCGTTCAGAGACACGCACTCGCCGCGGGCAATCGCCGCTTCACCATTGCGGATGGCGGCCAGCTCGGCCCTAGTGGGTTTGTAAGTCGGCGTCTTCGCCGTAATAGTGACGGTGCGCGGGGA
The DNA here is from genome assembly GCA_041477815.1 of Terriglobia bacterium. GTDB lineage: Bacteria > Acidobacteriota > Terriglobia > Bryobacterales > JACQDG01 > JBGOUV01. The sequence goes on from JBGOUV010000176.1 coordinate 12,545, forward strand.
CACCCTGAATGTCAGCCGGTCGCCGCCTTTGATCCCGGCCTGACGCTGAACCCTTGGTGGTACCACCAGTTGGGTTTTCTCCTTGAGCGTTCTGGTCATGGACGTAAACGATAGCTGTCATCTACAGCATAGCAAGAATCCGCCCAGGAGCACTTTCCTCGCCGCCGCGGCGGATCGCCCCTGCCGAGGCGGGCGGCTACCATGCGAAAATTGGTCAAATGCCGCCCTACCTTAGCGCCGCTGTTCTGGCGATGGCATCGCTCGCCCTCGCCGTGGAACCGTTTCGAGATCCCGCCCCGCCGGTGGTGCAGGCCCTGCCTCCCATGGAGGCTCCCGCTCCGAAGCCGCATTCCGACGTGAAATTTCACGCCAAGCCCAAACCGCTGCCGCCCGGTGCGGTCACGCATGACTGGGTGTCGTTCCTCGGCCCGAACCATAACGGCGTCTCCAGCGAGACCAAGCTGCTGCGGGACTGGCCGAAGGGCGGCCCCAAGCTGCTCTGGGAGATGCGCAAGGGCACCGGCTACAGCTCGCCCGCCATTGCCGGCGACCGGCTGGTGTACCTGCATCGGGAGGGCAACCGGGAGAAGGTCGTGTGCCTGCACCCGGAAACCGGCGCCAAGTATTGGGAATTCCAGTATCCCACGCGGTTCGAGGACCGCTACGGGTACAACAACGGGCCGCGCGCCAGCCCGGTGATCGAGGGAGACCGCGTCTATACCTATGGCGCCGAAGGCAAGCTGCATTGCCTCAAGCTCCAGACCGGACAGGTTTACTGGAAGCGCGACATTGCGGCGGAGTTCAAGGTTCCGCAGGACTTTTTCGGCTCGGCGTCGACGCCGCTGCTGGAGGGCGATCTGCTGATCCTCAACGTGGGCGCCCCGCGTGGTCCGTCGGTGGCGGCCTTTCACAAGCTCACCGGGAAGATGGTGTGGGGCGCGGGAGATCAGTGGGGACCCAGC
>JBGOUV010000181.1:0-13113 GCA_041477815.1 Terriglobia bacterium
CGTCCGCCTCTACCTGTTTCCCGAATCCGCCCGCCCTCAGAACATTTACACCGGCGTCGCCAAGACCCACGAGATAGTTCTGGACTTCGCACCGACCCGCGGCCCCCGGCCCCTGTCCCCCCTCCACGCGGTAGCTCCGGCCAAGTGGTACACCCGTGATACCCAAGCCTTGGGCCGCCTGGTCGAGTCGTCCCCGGAGGCCATCCGGCCGCGGTATTGGCCGCTGGTCCAGCGCTACGACCGCTGGCTCGCCGCCTCCCGCGACGCCGTCCTGGCCAAGCGCGACCGCGGCTTTGAGTTTCAGGGACGCCGCTTCGACGAGTACGGCATGCTCAACTTCGGCGACGCCATGCACAAGCTCATCGCCGACGACCGCAAGCCCGACTACGGCATCCACTGGGAAACCGAGTACTACGACTTCCCGCACGCCTTGTTCCTCCATTTCTTCCGCACTGGCGACATGACCTCCTTCCGCACCGCCATTGAGGCCGCCGCCCACCTCGCCGACGTCGATATCTCGCACCACGAGGTGGAGCCCGGCCGCGACGGCGCCCCCCGCACCGGCCCCGGCCTCAACCATTGGACCCGCTACTCCAACGGCGTCTTCATCTCCTCCACCAGCTGGGCCTTCTACAAGAACGAGGGCCTGTTCGACCGCTACCTCCTTACCGGCGACCTGTGGAGCCGCGACGTCGCTCGCCTCTCCTCCGACTTCGGCGTCACCTACAACGGCCTCGACCTCCACTCCAACACCCGCTCCATCGGACACGGCCTGTTCGCCATGCTCAAAGCCTACGAGGTGCTCGGCGACAAGAAGTACCTGGATCGCGCCCACTGGATCATCGATTGCGTCCAGGCCTGGCAGGACGGCGACGTCGAGCGGCTCAAAACCCTAAATCCCCGCGTGGTCTGGGACCCCCAGTTCCGGGGCGGCTACAGCCACCAGTCCTGGATGTACGGCATCGCCCTCGAGGCCATGGCCCAGGGATCGTGGACCTTCCACCGTCCCGAAATGCCCGCCTACCTCCGCCGCGCCGCCGACTGGGTATTCGCCAACCCCAAGGAGTGGGACCCGGCCGGCCGCATCTTCCGCAACGCCCCAGTCCACGCCGTGATGCTCACTCCGGGTTTGGCCTACATCGCCGAAACCTCCCGCGAGCGCCGCTACTGGGACGTGGCTCTGGAGAGCTTCACGCGCCAGACCGACGAAGCCGCCGTCACCGATCACCTGAAACTTTTTGCCCAGCTCTTCCGTAACTCCCAGCGCTTTCCATGGTATCTCTCGATAGAAGGACCCCACCTCGATGAATCGCCGAACCTTTCTCCAACTGCCGGCCCTGGCAGCCCTTGATCTCCCCAAGTACAAGGTAGTCACGCCCCACCAGCCGGCAGCGAAGCCCGGCATGCCCGGCCCCTACCCTGGCATTGTCGCCTCCGTACATGCCGAGAAAGCCATCGACGCCGAAACCGAAGCGGTCGATGCGCCCACGGTGAAGGAGATGATCGCGCGGGGCATGACCGCCCTCACCGGCGACAAGACGCCGGCCGCCGCCTGGAAGCGCTTCTTCACCCCCGCCGACGTGGTCGGCATCAAGGTGAACTGCTCCGGCGCTCCGGGGGCCATGTCCATGCGCGAGGTAGTAGCCGAAATCTGCGCCAACCTCGCCGCGACCGGAGTTCCCGCCACCCAGATCTATATCTACGAACGCTTCGCCAATCAGCTCAAGGTAGCCGCCTACGAGCCGCACGTGCCGAGCGGGGTCACCATCCACGCCGTGGAGACCGACCGGGGCTCGGCGCGCAACTATGACCCTAATACCTATGTGGAGGTCGACTTCTTCGGCGAGGAGGACAACCGCTCGCAGATGGTCCGCCTGGTCACCGAGAAGCTGACCAAGATCGTCAACGTGCCCAACATGAAGGACCACGGCGCCGCCGGCGTCACCGGCTGTCTGAAGAACATCGCCTACGGCAGCTATTCCAACGTGGCCCGCTCCCACCAGCGCGAGAAGACCCACACCCTCAGCTTCATCGGCGTCCTGGCCAACGTCGAGCCCCTGCGCTCCAAGACGGTCCTCCAGATCATGGACGGCCTCCGCGGCGTCTGGCACGGCGGCCCCTTCTCCCGCAACCGCAAGTTCCGGTTCTACCCCAAGCAGATGATGTTCGGCACCGACCCGGTGGCCATGGACCGCCTGCTGCTCGACATCATCGACGGCAAACGCAACGCCGAAGGCGCCGTGTCGGTCTGGCACCACGATAGGAAGTACGTGAAGCCCGGCCGCGGCTACGCCGACGATCCCAACGAGGACCGCTTCCTGCGCGAGCCCGGCCACATCGAGTACGCCTCCCGGCTGGGCCTGGGCGTCTACGATATCAGTAAGATCAAAGTGCGAAGAATCGAGCTATGACCGGAGCGGACGTGATCGCCGCCTGCCGCGCCGGCAAAGTTATCCAACCATTCGCGGCTAATACCTCAGCTCGATGCGGAGGGCGTGGGACGGGGTCTTACCCACATTCTTCACCGCGTGTACCACGTCCTGAGCCCAGGTGATCTATGTCGGGGAACGACCTTTGCTCCACCGTGTAGTTAGCCGGGTAGACCGCGACTCCCTGGGGGTGCTCGTGCGTGGGCTCGAGATTGCCCAGCGGCGCCTGGGCTTCGACGGGAGCTACCTGGAGGGGATCCAGCTCTTCCTGAGGGGAGGCGGGCAGGGCCGCCAGGAACAGGCTCCGGGACAGGGCGCCGGGACCGGTCGCGAGAAGGAGGCGCTTTTTCAGGGCGGGGAGTTTACCACGGGGCGAAAACGGGCGGTGAAGTGGCGCAGAAACTTCGCCTGGTAGATCATCTCCAGGCCCCGAATCCGGTCGCGATGCTCGTTTACTTCCAGGATGGCTTCGACCACGTAGTCGATGTGGCTTTGGGTGTACACGCGGCGGGGGATGGCGAGGCGGACCAGTTCCTGGCGGGCGTTATCCCCCAACATGACCGAGCCGATCTCAACCGAGCGGATGCCGGCGTGCCGATACAGCTCGACGGACAGGGCCTGGGCGGGGAACTGCTCCGCGGGAATGTGGGGGAGCATACGTCGGGCGTCGATGTAGATGGCGTGGGCGCCCGGGGGCTCGACGATGGGTACGCCGTGGTCGGCGATGTGGCGTCCCAGGTAGTTGGTCGAGGCAATACGGTACTGGAGATAGTCCTCGTGGAGGACCTCTTCCAGGCCGACGGCGATGGCTTCCAGGTCGCGGCCGGCCAGGCCGCCGTAGGTGGGAAAGCCTTCGGTGAGGATCAGAAGATTCTTCTCCTGCTCGGCCAGGAGGTCGCTGTTGGTGGCCAGAAAGCCGCCGATGTTGGCGAAGGCGTCCTTCTTGGCGGAGAAGGTGCAGCCGTCCGCGTGGGAGAACATTTCCTGAGCGATTTGTTTTGCGGTTTTGCCGCCGTAACCCGGCTCGCGAAGCTTGATCAGGTAGGCGTTTTCGGCGAAGCGGCAGGCGTCGAGATAGAAGGGAATGCCGAACTCCGCGGCCGCCGCCCGGACGGCGCGGATGTTTTCCAGGGAGACGGGCTGGCCCCCGGCCGAGTTGTTGGTCACGGTCAGAAGAACGAGGGGAATCCGCTGGGGCGTGACCTCCTGGATCAGGCGGCGCAGGGCGTCGACGTCCATGTTGCCCTTGAAGGGCAGCGCGGCCTGGGTGTCGGCGGCCTCCGGGAGGGGAAGATCGACAGCCCGGGCGCCGGCGACCTCGAGGTTAGCGCGGGTGGTGTCAAAGTGGGTGTTGGAGGGGACCACGTCGCCCGGCCGGCACATCACCGTGAACAGGATGCGCTCGGCGGCGCGGCCCTGGTGGGTCGGAATCACGTGCCGGAATCCGAAAATGTCCTGCACCGCGCGGCGCATGCGGTAGAAGCTTTCGCTGCCGGCATAGCTCTCGTCGCCGCGCATAAGAGCGGCCCACTGCTCGGTCGACATGGCGCTGGTGCCGGAGTCGGTGAGCAGGTCGATGAGGATGTGGCGGGCGTGGATCAGGAACAGGTTGTAGCCGGCTGCCTCCAGTCGCCGCTCGCGCTCCGAGACGGTGGTGTAACGGAGAGGCTCGACGCTCTTGATCTTGAACGGCTCGATAATGGTTTTCATGGAATAAGAAGCTGTTAGCTATCAGCTATTAGCCGTCAGCAACCCCAGTATCGCACCGGCCGGGTGGTATCATAAGCATTCCGAACAGTACGCCCAAGCCGGCCTGCGAATAGCTAACGGCTGACAGCTTCTTTGCACATGACCCTTCACCAAACGGATATACCCGGGGCGGAGCTCGTGGGACGGGGTAAGGTGCGGGACGTTTACCGTGCCGCCGGGCGGCTGGTCATTGTTGCGACCGACCGCATCTCCGCCTTCGACTACATCCTGGCCACGGCCATTCCCCGCAAAGGAGAGGTCCTGACCCAACTGTCCATCTTCTGGTTTGATTTTCTGCGCGATGTCGTGCCGACGCACTTCCTCACCGCGGACGTGGACGCCTATCCGGCGCCGTTTCCCGAGTACCGGGAGCAGTTGGAGCGGCGGTCGATGCTGGTGGTGGAGGCGGAAATGGCGCCGGTGGAGTGCGTGGCGCGGGGGTACTTGTCGGGGTCGGGGTGGAAGGAGTACCGCCGGCAAGGGACGGTGTGCGGCATCGCCCTGCCGGCCGGGCTCCAGGAGAGCGACCGGCTGCCCGAGCCGATCTTTACCCCGGCCACCAAGGCCGCGAGCGGCCACGACGAGAACATCTCGTTCGAAGCGATGGCCGGTCTGGTGGGCCGGGACCTGGCGGGGCGGCTGCGGGACCTCACCCTGGAGATCTACTCGCGGGCGGCGGCGTATGCGCTGGAACGGGGCATCATCATCGCCGATACGAAGTTCGAGTTTGGACAGGCCGGGGGCAAGCTGCTCCTGGGCGATGAGGTGCTGACGCCGGATTCGTCGCGGTTCTGGCCGCTCGAGACCTACCGGCCGGGCGGGCCGCAGTTCTCCTACGACAAGCAGTACGTGCGGGATTATCTCGAGTCCATCCGCTGGAACAAGCAGCCGCCGGCGCCGGCCCTGCCCCCGGAAGTGGCCGAGAAGACCGGCGAGAAGTACGCGGAGGCCTACCGGGTGCTGACGGGAAGACCCCTGTGAACTGGCTGGATATTCTCATTGCCATACTGCTGGTAACTTCGATGATCAGCAGCGCCGCGCAGGGCATCACGCGAGAGTTGGTCAGCCTGGCGGCGCTGGTGGTGGGGATCGTGTGCGGGCTGTGGTGGTATCCGGAGGTGGGGCGCCACCTCGAGCCTTACGCCTCCAGCAAGGGGATCGCCGGCTTTGTAGCGTTCTTTTTCATACTGTTCGCCTGTCTGGCGCTGGGGTGGCTGGTGTCGAAGATCGTGCGGGCGATGATCAAGGCCGGAGGACTGCGCTGGGCGGACCGAGTGCTGGGGGCGGCGTTCGGGCTGGTGCGCGGCGTGCTGGCGTCGGCGGCTGTGGTGCTGGCCATGGTCTCGTTCCTGCACGGCCCCGGGGCGACGCAGGCGGTGGCGCAATCGAAACTGGCGCCGGCGGTGCTATACGGCGCGCGCGGGCTGGCGGCGGTGGCGCCGCAGCCGCTGAAGGACGCCTTTGAGCGGGGGTTCGAGCGGATCAGGGAAGCATGGCGGGGACAGCCGGACCGAGTGTGATATAATTTTTCTTACCGCGTCTAAATACCTTCCAGGATGTGTCCATGACCGTTCGATACGGACTTATCTTCATTATGTTTCTGTCGGCGGCTTTTCAGGCCGTTGCCGCTCCGACGTTGCGGCTGGCCGGCGCCGACCTGCGGCCGGTGTGGGTGCAGCAGGGAGCGGCCGGTCCGACCAACGTACTGTTCGAGGCCTACAACACCGGGGACGGAAACCTGGCCCCGCAGGCGCGAGGGTCGCATGCCTGGCTGCAGCCGGCCGTGGAGGCGGCGCGGGCGTGCAGCTTCGATGCCTCGAAGACGTGCCGGCCCGTGCGGTTGGGATTCAATACGGGAGCGCTAACCCCCGGCACGTATCGGGGATTAGTCACGATCACGGATCCTGACGCGGTGGACGCGCCGCAATCGGTGCGGGTGACGGTGTACGTGAATGGGAATGTTCCGGAGCGGCTGGATTTCTATGTGCCGCCGACGCCCGGAGCCATCGACGCGGTGACCGTGCAGACGCCGGGCGGTCCGCCGCCGACGTTGCGGGCGACCACGCAGTCGGGCGGCAACTGGCTGGCCGTATCGAGCTCGGGGCTGGGATCGTTTCAGTTTCTGTACACGCATCGGGTAACGGCGACGGTGCAGAGCGGCCAGGCGGCCGGCAACTACGACGGCTCGGTGGCCATTACCAACTCGACATTTGCCGGAGACAATCGCGCGTTGCCGGTGACGCTCCACGTGACCGAGTCGCCGATTGCCCGGCCGGCCACGCCACTGCTGCAGTTGCGCGCCGTGCAGGGCGGGGCGGCCGTGGAAGCGCCGCTGCCGGTGGCCAACGGCGGGCGCGGGACCCTGACCGTGAGCGGAGCCACGGCGTCGGGCGGGGCCTGGCTGACAGCCTCGCTGACGGACGGTGCGGTGAAGGTGAAGGCCGATCCTGCCTCGCTCTCGCCAGGTTTCTATGATGGCGCGGTGGCGCTCGCCAGCAACGCGGCGAACACGCCGGTCACCGTGGCGGTACAGTTGGAGGTGCAGGCAGCGGGCGCGCCGCTGGCCGACTTCGGCGGGGTGGTGGATGCCGCCTCGTTCGACTCTCCGGTGGCGGGTGGCGCCCTGGTGTCGTTGTTCGGCTCGCAACTGGCCACCGGCGTGGCGCAGGCCACGGCCATCCCGCTGCCGACCGCGCTCTCCAACACCAGCGTGCTGGTGAACGACGTGCCGGCGCCGCTGATCTTCGTCTCGCCGGGACAGATCAACTTTCAGATGCCCTGGAATGTTTCCGGGACGGCGGTGGTGCGGGTGGAGCGCCAGGGCCAGCGTGGTAATACCGTGTCCGCGGTGATCGCGCGCCGCGCGCCGGGCATCTTTGGACTGCCCGGGACGACTTATGGCATTGCCGTGAACGCCTCCCGAGGCGAGGGGAACGTGGTGTTTGCGCTGCCGGACATTCCAGCCTTCGCCGCCATACCGAAGGCGGCCGCGCGGCCGGGCGACATACTGGTGCTCTACGCCAGCGGCGCCGGGCCGGTCAACCCGGCGGCGACCACCGGAGCAGCCTCGGGGGCCGACCCGGTGTCCGCGGTGAGTGACCCGCCGCGGGTGGCCTTCGGAAGGGGTATCGCCGGACCGTTTGTCGATCCCCTGTTCGTGGGCCTCACCCCTGGATTCGTGGGGCTCTACCAGATCAATGTGCAGGTGCCGGCCGGACTGCCGGTCAACGCCCGTACCCCGGTGCGGCTCGACTTCGGCAATATCGCCAGCAACATCGTCGAGATTGCGGTGGGTCGTTGACCCAGCGGCTCTACTACGCAGACTCTTACCTGACCGCTTTTGACGCCCATATCGTGGAGGTCCGGCCCGCGGCCTCCCGATATCATCTCTATCTGGATCGCACTACTTTCTACCCCTCCTCGGGTGGGCAGCCGTTTGACACCGGGCAGATTGGGAGCGTGGCGGTGGTGGACGTCCTGGAGGAGGACGAGCGGATCGCGCACGTCGTGGAGCAACCCGCCGCGGCCGGGCCGGTGCGCTGTGAGATCGACTGGGGACGGCGTTTCGACCATATGCAGCAGCACAGCGGGCAGCACCTGCTCTCGGCGGTGTTCGAGGAATTGTTCCGGTACCCTACGGTGAGCTTTCACCTGGGGGCGGAAACGTCGACCATCGACCTGGAGACGCCGGACGCGACGGCGGCGCAGGTGGAGGCGGCCGAAACCCGCGCCAACGCGCTGGTGTTCGAAAACCGTCCGGTCACGGTAGCATCCTATTCCGCCGAGGAGGCGGCCGCGATCGGACTGCGCAAGCCTACCGAGCGCGAGGGGACCATTCGGGTGGTGGAGATTGCCGGATGCGACCGGAGCGCCTGCGGGGGTACGCACGTGCGGGCCACCGGGGAGATCGGGCCGATCCTGATCCGGCGGCTGGACCGGGTGCGCCAGACGGTCCGGGTGGAGTTCCTTTGCGGGGGCCGGGCCGTGCGGCGAGCGCGGGCCGATTACAAGGCGCTAGCCCGGGTGGCGCAAGTCTTTTCCGCGCCGCTCGACGAGACGCCGGCGCTGGTGACGGCGCAGATGGAGGCAGCCAGGACGGCCGACAAGACCCGCCAGAAGCTGGAAGCGGAGCTCGCGGGATGGAAGGGGCGCGACCTGTACGCGAAGACGCCGCCGGACCAGCGCGGCCGGCGCGTCCACCGGGTGAGCGAGGCCGCGGGGTCGCTGGAGGGGCTGCGGCTGCTGGCGCAGGGCTACCTCGCCGCCGGCCCGGGAGCGGTGTTCTTCGTCACCACCGCGCAGCCGCCGGCGTTGTTGATAGCCGTGTCGGGCGACCTAGGTCTGCACGCGGGGCAGATCGTCAAGTCGGCGGTCGAGCCGCTCGGAGGACGAGGCGGCGGGAGTCCGCAGATGGCCCAGGGGAGTCTGCCGGAGGCGGGGAGGCTGGCCGAAGCGGTGCAAAGGATACTGGAACGCCTGGGTTGACGTTGTCTGACAGTCCTGATAGAATGTCTGACATGGCAGCCGACCGCATCTCGATTCGTCTGAGCCCGGAGCTTCGCCGGCGGCTGGAGAAACGGGCCGCTTTGCAGCGGGCCTCGGAGTCCGAGATCGTTCGGGAGGCGGTGGAAGCATACCTCCAGGGCGCCGAGGGGGCCGTTACTTGCTATGATTTGGCCCTGAAGGCCGGAATCATCGGGAGGATCCAGCAATCCGCCACCGACATGTCCACAAATCGCCAGCGCTTTCGGAGCTTCGGCCGGTAGGCGGCGGGCGGGTCCTGGTCGATACCGGACCCCTGGTGGCGCTCTGGTTCGCGCGCGACGCGCATCACCAGGAGTGTGTGGAGCAGTTGCAACATCTGAGTCCTCCGCTATTCACTTGCTGGCCAGTGATTACAGAGGCAGCCTGGCTCCTGCGCCGCCATCCGGGAGCTGTACGGCAACTGTTCGAAGGCTTTGAAACCGGTCTCCTGCGACTCGCGGAGCTCGACGAAAGGGCGACGGGCTGGATCGGCCGCTTCCTGGCGCGCTATCGCGGCGTTGGCGCGCAGGTGGCGGACGCAGCCTTGGTCTACCTGGCCGAGCGCGATGGTATGGACGCGGTGTTCACCCTGGACCGTCGCGATTTCTCGGTATATCGGATCCACGGGAAGCGAGCCCTGCAACTGCTGCCTTGACCTATAATAAGGACTGCCATGGCTAAATTCCTCCTGGGACTCTTGAGCGGGATCGTTCTGTGCGTTCTTTTTGTCGTGCTGGTGGTGGCCGTGGCCGCGTCGTTTTCCGGCCGGGCGCCGGCGGTAGCCGACGGGTCCACCCTGGTGCTCGACCTGAGCGGGGAGATTCCCGAGCGCAACCCGAACACCGTGCCGTCGGTACTGCTGCAAGGGGCGCCCAAGCCCACTTTGAAGGAAATCCGCGACCTCCTGAAGAAGGCCGCCGTGGACAAGCGCATCAATGCCATCGTACTGAAGCCCGGCGGGATGGGGGCCGGGTGGGGCAAGACCGAGGAGATCCGGGCGGGGCTGGAGGAGTTCAAGAAATCGAAGAAGCCGCTGGTGAGCTGGCTGCAGGTAGCGAGTATGCGGCACTACTACCTGGCCACCGCCGCCGACAAGCTGTACCTGGCGCCGGAAGGGATGTTGGACGTAAAGGGGTTCCGGGCCGAGGTGATGTTTTTCAAGAACACCCTGAGCAAGATCGGCGTGGATGCCGATCTGGAGCATATTGGCAAGTACAAGAGCTTCAGCGAGCCGTTCACCGAAACCCGGATGTCGGACGCCTTCCGCGAGGTGACCAATTCCATCCTGGATACGGTGCTGGACCAGTTTGTGACCGTGGCCGGTCAGGCGCGGCGGATGGAGCCCGCCGCCATGCGCGCGGCGCTCGACCAGGGCCCTTTTCTGCCGGCGGCGGCGGTGCAGGCCGGGCTAGCCGACGGGCTCAAGTACGAAGACGAGGTATTCGACGAGGTCCAGCAGCTCACCAAGGTCAAGACCATCAAGAAGCTGAAGCCCGAGGACTATAACCGGGTCAGCCTGGAGTCCCTGGGGCTGGCCGGGGGAAGCAAGATCGCGCTGGTGTACGCGGTGGGAGACATCCTGCGCGGCGACGATGACATGAGCCCCTTCTCGGGCAGCCAGTCGCTGGGGTCGGACAGCATCTGCCGGGTGCTGCACGAAGTGGGTGAGGATAAATCGCTGAAGGGCGTGATCATCCGCATCGATTCTCCGGGCGGCGACTCCATCGCCAGCGACCAGATCTGGCGGGAGATGAACCTGCTGAGCAAGAAGAAGCCCCTGGTCATCTCGATGTCGGACGTGGCCGCCTCGGGCGGGTATTACATGGCCATGTCGGGGGACCCCATCCTGGCCTACGCCACCACGTACACCGGTTCGATCGGAGTGGTGTTCGGCAAGATGAGCCTCAAGGGTTTGTATGATAAGATAGGTGTCAATAAGGAGATACTTAGCCGGGGAAAGAACGCCGAGATCGACACCGACTACCGGCGTTTCACCCCGGCCGAGCGCGAGAAGGTGGTGGGGGACATCCGCGAAGTGTACCGGGATTTCGTGGAGAAGGTGGCCCGGGCGCGGAAGCGGCCGCACGAGGAGATCGAGGCGCTGGCCCAGGGACGGACCTGGATGGGGTCGCAGGCCAAGCAGAACGGCCTCATCGACGAGCTGGGGGGCTATGACCGCGCGATCGCGCTGGTCAAGGAAAGGGCCAAGCTGCGTCCGGAGGATAAAGTGACGCTGGTGGCGTATCCGGCGCCGAAGAAGTTCCTGGAAGTGCTGCTGTCCAAGCTGGGGGGCGTGAGCGGGGAGAGCCTGATCCTTTCCAAGCTGCAAGGGCTGCCGTGGCGGGCGCTGCTGGGCGGCGGGATGATGAAGATCTCTCCCTATTCGATTGCCATTCAGTAATGATTAGACGAGGACTGCTGTGGCTGGGCCTGGGCGTGGGCCTGGCGCGGGGCGCTATGGGTAAGCACGAGTACGCGGAAGTGAATGGGGTCCGGCTGCACTACGTCGCCGCCGGTGAAGGGAAGCTGATCCTGTTCCTGCACGGCTTTCCGGAGTTTTGGTACGAGTGGAAAAAGCAGCTCCTGGAATTCAGCCGGGACCACCGGGCCGTGGCGCCCGACATGCGGGGGTACAACCTGTCGGCTAAGCCGGAGGCGCTGGAACAATACCAGATGCCGGTCCTGATCGAAGATGTCCGCGCGCTGGTGAAGCACCTGGGGCGCCAGAAGTGCATCCTGGTGGCGCATGACTGGGGAGGGGCGGTGGCGTGGGTGTTCGCCGCGGCGCATCCGGAGATGGTGGAGAAGCTGGTCATCATCAATGCGCCGCATCCGGGGGTGTTCCAGCGGGAGCTGCGCGAGAACCCGGCGCAGCAGAAGGCCAGCCAATACATGCTCCTGTTCCGCAGCGCCGGGGCCGAGCAGGCACTGGCGGCGGATAACTATGCGCAGTTGGTGAAGATCGTTCTGGGGGGCCACCACACCGCAGAGGACCACCAGGCCTACCTGGAGGCCTGGTCTCAGCCGGGAGCGCTGACCGGCGGCCTGAACTATTATCGGGCCAACCGGGTGGGACCGCCGGCACAGGAAGGCGAGCCGGTAGCATCACTCGCGCCGAACCTGCCCCTGAAGATTCAGGCCCCCACTCTGGTGATCTGGGGCGAGAAGGACACGGCCCTTCTGACCGGCAACCTGAACGGCCTGGAGGAGTATGTCCCGCGCCTGACGGTGAAGCGTATCCCCGACGGCTCGCACTGGGTGATCCACGAGAAACCGGATCTGATCAACCGCCACATTCGAGACTTCCTGCGATGAGATACCTATTGCTGTTAGCTGCGGTGGGCGCGTGCCCGGCGGCACTCGATTTGACGCGGGCGGTGGTGGTGGCTCCGTCCAGCTTCACCGGGCCGGAGAGGAAGGCCGTCGCCATGCTGGTCGAGGAAGTGGAGAAGCGGGCCCAGGTACGGTGGCGGACGGGGGCCGCGCCGGGCTCCGGCGCCGTGGTGGAGGTGCAACGATCGGGTTCGGGCCCGGCCGAGGGATACAGCATCAAAGTGGACAGCCGTAGGGTGATGGTGTCCGGCAACGACGCCCGGGGCGTGTTGTTCGGCGTGGGGCACCTGCTGCGGTCCCTGCGGATGAAGCCGGGAAGCGTGACCGTGCCGGATCATCTGGACCTCCGCACTGCGCCGAAGTATCCCCTGCGGGGCCACCAACTCGGCTATCGGCCCAAGACCAACTCCTACGACGGCTGGACGGCTGCCATCTGGGAGCAGTACATACGAGACCTGGTCGTGTTCGGGGCCAACGCCGTGGAGCTGATTCCTCCGCGCTCGGACGACGCCGCCGACAGCCCCCATTTTCCCCTGCCGCCTATGGACATGATGGTCGCGATGTCGAAGATCCTGGACGACTACGGGCTGGACGTGTGGATCTGGTATCCGGCTATGGACAAGGACTACTCGGATCCCCAGACGGTGGCGTTCGCCCTGAAAGAGTGGGGCTCGGTGTTCCAGAAGCTGCCCCGCGTCGATGCCGTATTCGTGCCGGGCGGCGACCCGGGACACACGCAGCCCAAGCACCTGATGGCGCTCCTCGAAAAGCAGACGCAGAACCTGCGGCGCTACCATCCGAAGGGGCAGATGTGGGTGTCGCCGCAGAGTTTCAGCCAGGAATGGATGGAGGAGTTCCTGGGCATTCTCAAGACCGAGCCGGCGTGGCTGGCCGGGGTCGTGTTCGGTCCGCAGATCCGGATGAGCCTCCCGCAGTTGCGGGCGGCGGTGCCGCAGCGGTATCCGATCCGACATTACCCGGACATAACGCATAGCCGGCAGTGCCAGTACCCGGCGCCGGACTGGGATCCGGCCTTCGCTATCACCGAGGCGCGCGAGGTCATCAACCCGCGGCCGCA
>JBGOUV010000186.1:0-12914 GCA_041477815.1 Terriglobia bacterium
GGGCATCACAGCTCTTCGTCCGGGCCCTAGCGGCAATGAAGCGGCTCCCCATCACGCCAACTATGACGAGTCTGCCGCCAACCCGTTTCCCGATTACCCCGAGATCCTCAGACTGAAGGATGGCCGACCCGTCACCACCCCGGAGATATGGTGGCAGGAGCGCCGGCCCGAGATCGTAGAAGATTTCGAGCGCGAAGTGCTGGGTCGTGTTCCCCCGAACCCGCCCCGAATCACATGGACGGTCCATAAGACCGTGAACGACCAGGTCGGCCCCTATCCCGTCATCGCCAGGGAACTCACCGGACACGCGGACAACACCGCCTGCCCGGGAATCAATGTCGATATCCAAATGGTTGTGGTCACGCCGGCGTGGGTCCGGAAGCCGGTTCCTCTCATGATGATTTTCGGGCGCCCGGCCCTGCCGTCCGCTCCGGTGCCGGAAGCCTTCGCGCGCTTTGCGGCCCTAGCCGGAACCGATCCGCCCGCGCCCCTCCAGCTCGTCGCCGCCGGATGGGGGTACGCCTTGCTGAGTCCCGGCAGCGTTCAGGCCGATAACGGTGCGGGACTCACCAAAGGCATCATCGGCCTCTCTAACAAAGGACAGCCGCGCCAGCCGGAGGACTGGGGCGCTTTGCGCGCTTGGGCGTGGGGCGCCTCGCGGGCTCTCGACTACCTCGAGACCGATCCGGCCGTCGATGCGAAACACGTCGGCATAGAGGGCGTCTCGCGATTCGGAAAAGCCGCCCTGGTCACGATGGCCCTCGATACCCGCTTCGCGCTCGTGCTGGTCGGTTCCTCCGGCGAAGGCGGCGCCAAGCCGCATCGCCGGAACTTTGGCGAGGCGGTCGAAAACGTGACTGGCTCGGGCGAGTACCACTGGATGGCCGGAACCTTCCTGAAATACGGGGCCTCCGAAGCCTCCTTCGGCAGCAAGAACGCCGGCGACATTCCCGTGGATTCGCACCACTTGATCGCGTTGTGCGCGCCGCGCCTCACCTTCATCAGCTACGGCATACCGGAAAAGGGGGACGCCAGATGGCTCGACCAGCAAGGCAGCTTTATGGCCACCGTCGCCGCCGGATCCGTGTTTCGACTCCTGGCCGTCAAGGACCTCGGTGTGGCGGGCGACTATCGCACCGCCAAGATGCCGCCCGTCAACACCAGCCTGCTCGAGGGCCACCTGGCGTGGCGCCAGCATGACGGTGGTCACACCGACGGTCCCAATTGGAAATACTTCCTCCCCTGGGCCACCGGGTCCCTCCGATACACCGCTCCGCCGCCCCCGCCCCTGGCTGCCGATCTGGCCATTCCCAGAACGGACGCGAACTCCCTCATCACCCACGCTCAACTGCTTGAAAAGGCCAGGAAGGGCCGCATCGACATCTACTTCGAGGGCGATTCCATCACCCGGCGATGGGGCGCCACCGACTACCCTCCACTCCTCGCCAATTGGAATCGGAACTTCTTCGGCTGGAATGCCGCCGATTTTGGTTGGGGGGCGGATCGAATTCAGAATATCCTCTGGCGCCTGAACAACGGCGAGTTGGATAACGTGAACCCGAAAATCGTGGTTCTGCTGGCAGGCACCAACAACCTCGGCCGTGTCATTCCCGGAAGCACGGAAGATGCCGCGGTCGCGGACATCACCAAAGGAATGCAGGCTCTGGTAACGGCGATTCGAAACAAAGCGTCCGAGGCCACCGTGATCGTCACCGGCATTTTCCCGCGCAACGATAATATGGCCGTCCTGCCCGCCATCAGCAAAATCAACGGCCATCTCGCGAAGATGGCGGACGAACGGAAGGTGCGCTATCTCGACATCAACGACAAACTAGCCGACGCACGAGGCCGGCTCTTCGACGGCATGATGACCGCCGACAAACTCCATCCGGCCGAACAGGCGTATCAGGTCTGGGCGGACGCGCTGAAGCCGATCTTCCGGGAATTGCTCGGTCCGCCGGGCGCGGAGGACCACGCGCCGCCGCCCACCGGCGATCCGAGCGCGCAACGCTGAGGCGTGCTCCACAATCCGAGTGATGGAACTGCGCGTTGAAGCAATCCACAGGAACGAGAAGCCGGCAACCCTGACTTGTGCCTCGCGGTCAACCGCTCTCACCGGGCTGGGATCCTGACTCGCGGCGTTTCATTCGGGACGTTAGCTGCCAGTGGCGAAAGGTTTCACGTGGTGCAAATTTACACCACAGCAAGTCGTTGATTCTGCGGGGTTAAGAATTCGGCAACTCGGCGTCCCCCGCGGCGAGTGAGTGGGGTGGCCAGAGCGCTTCTAGACAGACTTGCAGCGCGCCGCGAGGAGGCCGGTGGCCGCCGTGATGTCGATGTCCGCGAGGAGCAACCCTTCTTTACCGTAGGGCTGGTAGCGGAGCAGCGTCCCGTCGGGCCGCACCACCGCCGACGTGGTCGGCGACCCCGCGCTGGCGCAGTTTACCGTCGCGAAATAGCAGGTGTTTTCGGCGGCGCGACACAGGGCTGCTTTCTCATGGAAGGAGTTCGCCGGATCGGCGAAACTCGAGGGCCGGTAACCGCCGGGCTCGGCTTCGTGGAAATGAGGGTGGAACACGATGTGAGCGCCGCGTCGGACGGCCCAGCGGACCGTTTCCGGATAGCGCCAACCCTCATGGCAGATCGCGACCCCAAATGTAAGCGGACCGGTTTGGAAAACCCGCCTCCCGGAACCGGGCGAATAGATACCCTCCTCGGAGGGGTCGAGTTGGACCTTGTCTTGGAAACCGGCGATCGTTCCGTCTCGCTGGATGACCAGTGCGGTGGCTAACAGGGCGTCATCGACGACGCGTTCGGTGCCGAGAACAACCGCGAGGGTGGCCTTCGCGGCAGCCGCTGCGATGGCCGACCAGGCTCGTTCGAGGAACGCCGGGTCGGGGGGCGGCACCGACTTTCCCATTCCCCGGTAGCCGGGAATGAAGCACTCCGGAAAGCAGATTAGGCCGGCGCGCTCGACGGAGGCTTGAGTGATGGCTTGTTCGGCCAGCGTGACCGACTCCTCGGGAGTCGCCGGGAACCGGAGGTTGGCGAGGGCGATTCGAAACATGTTCATTTCGTAATCCCAATGTAGCTCAATTGCTCGCAGGCTTCGACCGCCACCCCTTCGGCAGCGGACGGGTGACGGACCGGTACGAGACCCTCTTGCGGAAGTGCCTGCCCCGCGTATAATAGGGGCTTGTGCGCCTGCTCTATGGCCTCCTCGCCGCGTCCTGCTGGCTGGGGGCCCAGTCCATTCAGATCACCTCGGTGACGCCCGAAGGTCCCCTCTACCCGGGCGACAATCCCTTCGCGTTTGTCGCTACCGTGTCGGTGACGGGTGATACGACTAACGCCTACGGGTTCATGCTGATCCGGGAGGTGAGCCGCGAAGGAAACCGGGACATCATCGGCATTTCGACACTGCTCCGTAACAGCGGCTTCCAGATCCGCAACGAATCCTACGGTGTCCCGCCGGTCTCCTGCCTTCCGAATTGCAGCGCCTCGTTCCGGAATCTGCGGCCGACGCTGCGGTATGTCTTGCGGCTGGAGGTGTACGCGATCCTTCAGAGCCGCTTCGGCGGTCCGGAGGTGACGCGCTCGGCCCCGCGGATCATCCCCATCGTGACCCCGGCGGAGGTGGCCGGGCTCGCTCCCAACCAGCAACCCCTCTTTTCCGACCGCCGGCTCCGGATCAATGTCAGCAACGCCAGCCTGACCCGGGCGCGGAGCGCCGTCGTGACCTTTTACCCGGGCGGTGAATTCAGCGGCAGCGTTGCTCATATCTTCGCCGTCCCCACCGACCTGGTCCCTTGCCGGCCGGGGAGCGCGGGGCAGATGTTGGGGGGATGCGGCGCTCAGATCGTCAATGATTCGACGCTGGAACTGAACTGGCGAACGTTTCCGTCCGCCCGGCCGGAGGCCCTGCTGGGCGTCTACGATCTGCTGGTGAGGTGGACGGAGCCGCTGACGCCTGGAAGCTCGTCGACCCGCACCCGGCATGCCGTACTCCTGGAGGCCTTCCGGATCACTGCGGCGCCAGACGATGACCTGCTGATTCTCGACGGCGTCCGGATGACGGTCACGCCGTCCACGGGCGACCGCCAGACCTACACGTTTTCGCCGCGGCAGGAGAACGCGCTGTTTGCAGAGGCGGGCCGGCCCGTGGAGGCGACCCTGTTGCTGCGGGCGCGGGTGTCGCGGGCAACGACGGCTACGGTCTGGCTGATCGCCCGGGACAAGAGCGGCGGGGTTGCGCTCGACCAGCGGTCCATGGCGGTGTCGAACACGTTCGGCGAGGCCCCCGACTTGCTCGGCACGGCCCTGCGGTTCTCGCTGCCGGCGGCGGGCAACGAGATCGAGTTCACGGTGTCGATGACGCCGGCCGACGCGCGCAGCCCCACCGAGCGCGTGTTCGGCGGGCCCCAGACCATGGTCGTGACCGTCAGCCGCCCGCCCGATCTTACGGTGACCCGCCTGGAAGTGGTGCAGACGGTGCAGACCGCGGACAACGGGGTGCCGCTGGTGGCCAACAAGAGCGCCATCGTGCGGATGTATTTCGGGCTGGGCGACGAGCGGCTGCAGGCCGTGCCCAACGTGGCGGCGCGGCTGCGCGGGCGGCGAGGTGGACAGGAACTCGCCGGCTCGCCGCTGTCGCCCTTTAACGGCCGTATTACGGCCTTCATCAACCCGAACCGGTACGAGCCCAACGAGTCCCTCAACTTCCAGATCCCGGTAGCGTGGACCGAGGCGGGCGAGCTGACCCTGGTGGCGGAAGTGAACCCGCAGCGCGCCATTCCCGAGCTGCGCTTCGATAACAACACCACCACCGTGACCGTGCAGTTCGAGGAGCGCCGCGACCTGATGGTGGGGTACCTGGAGGTATGCCAGGTGCTGCCCGGAGAACCGCAGCGCTGTCCCTCCCCGCGGGTCGGGGACCTCGACTTCCTGATGAACCAGCTCTATCCGGTGAGGGACTACGGGATCCGCTATTACCCGCTGGGCCGCATGGGCTGGCCACATGCGGTGAGGACGAGCGAGGACCAGGACCGGCTGATTGCGTCGCTGAACCAGTTCTACGAGGAAATGGATGACCCTCCGAACCAGTTGGTGGCGTGGTTGTCGCTCGACAGCGGCCTCCGGCTGCTGGGGCGTTCCGATCCGGGGTTTGCCGGCGGGGCGAGTGTCGTTTCCATCAACAAGGACACTACCGCCAGAGACTTTCTGGACACCGCCGTGACCATGGCCCACGAGGTGGGTCACAACCTCGGCTTGCGCCATCCCAACACCGCGGACGCTTGCGGGGCGAGAGACGAGACCACCGACTGGCCCGACCGGGAAACCACCCGCATCCTGGAGCCGGGCTTCCATCCGCCAACCCTCGAGTTCAAGAATCCCAACCTGCACGATCTGATGAGCTATTGCAGTCCCGGAACCAACTTCTGGATTGCGCCCTTCCACTCCCGCAAGCTATTCGACAGCGTCATATTGGAGCCGGCTCAAGAGGCGGCGCCCTCGCAGGGTACGGCGAGCGAGTACCTGCTGGTGACCGGATCGGCCCGCGCCGATGGAACCGGGGGCGAGATCACGCGGACGTACCGGGTCCCCTCTGCGGCTCCGGTTCCGATTCCCAGAACCACCGGGAACCACTGCCTGGTCTTCAGCTCCGGGACCGGGACGCCGGCGGAGTCCTGCTTCGATCTCAGCTTCGTCGATCCCGAGTCGGGCGAGCCGATGTCAGAGCGGGCGTTCACGCGGAAGGTTCCGCTGCCCCCGGGAACGACCCGGATCGCGCTGCGCCGCGGGGGGCAGGAATTGGCGGCGCTGGTGGTGAGCCCGCGTCCGCCCACGGTGCGGATTACGTCCCCGCAGGCCGGCGCGGTGTGGGACGGGGGCCAGCGCTCCCTCACCTGGTCGGGCGCGGACCCCGACGGGCAGTCGCTGACCTACCTGGTACAGTATTCCTACGACGGAGGGCGCACCTGGACGCCCCTGGGCTTCGAGACCTCCGACGTGTCCTTGCTGGTGGATACCGCGGGGATTGTAGGGGGATCGGATGTCCGGTTCCGGGTCCTGGCCAGCGACGGGTTCCATACCGCGACCGATACGGTGGGGCCGGTCCGGGTGATCCAGCGGCCGGCCATCGCGCTAATACCCGACCGGGTGTACTTCGGGACGGTGGCGGTGAACGCGGGCGAGCGGGAGGGTACGATCAAGCTGCGGAACACCGGCAGCGGGCCCCTGACGATCACGTCGCTGGGCACCACCGGGGCGGGCTTCCGGGTGGCCGGGCCGGCCACGCCGTTCCGGATCGCCACGGGCTCCGAACGCACGGTGAGGGTCCGGTTCGCGGCGTCCCAGACGCGGCCGGAGTCAGGGGTGCTGGTGATTGAGAGCAACGACCCGGCGCGTCCCCGGGTGGAGGCGCCGCTGGGCGCCAACAGCGGGCTGCCGCCACGGTCGCGGCAGTAGGCCGCCTCCCCGTTGCTGAGGCAGCCAGCGGCCACCCAGCCACTGTTCGCAGGCTTCCACCACCGTGCGGCCACGAAACGACGCGGCGCGGCCCGTGGTCGCGGTGCCTTTGGGGCGGTACGCGAACTTCAATTCGGCGGTTTGTGCTCTACCTGGACAATGTGGAGAACCGCGAGGTGGCGGGGGTGGTGATGGAGGGGGTGGGTGGGGATGGCCGAGGGGGAGAGGCTGGAGTGGGGGCGGCGGGCGCTGCATCGGGCGCGGGAGCGGTATGACTGGGAGCGGGTGACGGACCGGTACGAGGAGTTGCTGGGGCAGTGCGTCGGGAGGCGATATCAGGTATCCTGAAGGCGGTGAAACGGGATACCCAGCAGATTTTGCGACTTCTTGAAGAGAACCGCGAAAGAATCCGCGGGTTCGGAGTGCGGCGTATCGGGTTGTTTGGGTCCTATGCCCGCAATGAGGCTACCGAGAGCAGCGATCTCGATTTCGTGGTGGAGCTGGAAGAGAAGACCTTTGATGCCTACATGGATCTGAAGGCTTTCTTAGAGGACTTGTTCCAGTGCGGCGTGGACCTGGTACTGGCCGACGCTGTCAGGCCCGCTCTCCGGGCAGAGATCGTCGACGCGGCTGTGTATGCCCCGGGATTATAGGATCTACCTCGAGGATATCCTGGACGCTGCTCGCAAGGTTATCCAATACACGGAAGGGGTATCCCGACAGAACTTCGCTGCAGATACGAAGACGCTGGACGCGGTGCTTCGCAACCTCGAGGTAATTGGCGAAACGGCCAAGATGCTGCCGGCAGAGCTCCGGGCGCAGCACGGCGATGTGGACTGGAAAAAGATCGCCGGGCTCAGGGACATTCTAATCCACCGTTACTTCGGGATCGATATTGACATCATCTGGGATGTTGTCCAGAACAAGGTTCCCGTGTTGGCGAAGCGGCTGGAGGAAATGCTCGCCGAATAGGACGGAGGGCCTTACCTGGCCATCCACTGCTCATAGGCTTCCAGCACCGTGCGGCCACGATAGGTTGCCGTGCGCCCCGTGGTGGCCGTCCCTTCGGGTCGGAACTCGAATTTCAGCTCCACCGGTCCTTCGATCTTCCAGGGTTGGAACTCCTTGACGCGGCTGACGGCGCGGCGGGCGGCTGCCTCGATCTGCTTCTTGCCTTCGGCGTGAGACAGGCTCAGGGTGGAGCCTCGGCCGGCCAGGCGCTTGACCGCCACCACTTCGGCAGTAGGCTGGAGGGCGCGCAGTTCGTCGCAGGCGGCCTGGTCGCCGGTGAGCATAATGACGGGGATGCCGAAGTAGCCGGCGATGGCGGCGGTCTGGCCGATCTCGCCGACGGGACGGCCGTTGAGGGTAAGCTGCTGCACGCTGAAGCTCTGGGAGTGGGCGAGGACGCCGTCCCTGGCATTGGCCATGGCGTGCTGGCCGACGAACAGGATGCCGTCGTAGAGCTTCTCGGAGAGGTAGTAGTTGGGTGGCGAGGGCTTGCCTTGAATCAGCTTGGCGCGGGGGTGGAGGTCATCGATGGAGAGCGCACGGCTGCCGTCGTGGCCGTCCCAGATGACGACCTCCGAGGCGCCGGCGCCGAAGGCTCCGGTGACGGCGGCGTTGAGCTCGCCTACCAGGAGGCGCTTGGATTCTTCGAAACGGCGCTGGCCGGGGAGGAGTTGCTCGTCGGCGTTGTTGACGCCGCCGACGCCTTCCATGTCGGTGACGATGAAGATACGGGGGCCTTGGGCCTGTGCCGCCGCGGCACCGGTGAGCCCGAGCATAATGGCAATGGTAGGCAAGCGCACGATGCCCTTATTCTAGGCGCAACCCGGCTGGAAAGCCAGACGTCCTTCGACCCATGCTCTGGACCGGTTTGGTGGGCGGGAGGCGGCCCTCTTGACTTCCTCTCCCCACGCCGTGTATACTCAGTTTTCTTAGTGAGATATCTTAGTATGCCCAGACAGGATGCTCTCCAAGGTTCTCTACCACTCCTGGTCCTCAAGATCCTCGACCGCCGCGGACCGCTGCATGGCTACGGCATCACCGCACAAATCGAAGCCATCTCCGACCTCCTGCGCGTCGAGGAGGGCTCCCTCTACCCAGCGCTGCATCGTATGGAAGAGTCCGGTTGGATCCGAGCCCGGTGGACCACCACCGAGAACAAGCGCCGAGCCCGCATCTACGAGGTCACTCCGCTCGGCCGCAAACAGCTCACAGACGAAGAGCACCGCTGGACTTCGATCGCCGCCGCCATCGGCCAGGTCCTCACACAAGCCTGACGGAAGGAGTTTCCATGTCGTGGATTTCACGCCTCGCCAACGCCTGCCGCCCGGTACGGACCGCCGCTGACCTCGAGGACGAACTGCAGTTCCACCTCGAGCAGCGCGCCAATGATCTTGTCCGCGGCGGCATGTCCCGCCGCGAAGCCGAACTCCTCGCCCGCCGCCAGCTCGGGAATCCACTCCAGCTTCGGGAGTCCAGCCATGATATTAAGTCTGCGTCCTGGCTCGACTCGCTCCTCCGCGACTTTCGCTTCGGGTTTCGGATGCTTACCAAACATCGGACCACGAGCCTTGCCGCCATTGCCTCCCTGGGCCTCGCCATCGGCGCCTGCACGGCCGCGTTCGCGTTGATCGACGCGTTGATTTTTCGACCGCTCCCACTCCGCGCGCCCAGCGAGCTTATTGACCTCGCCCGCGTTATGCCGGCCTTCTTCAGCCCGGATAATCAGCCCCACGAGTCAGCTTTCTTCAGCTACCCCCAGTATGAACTTCTCCGGGACACCGCCCGTGACCATGCGGACATCTTCGCCATGAGCCTCTCCGGCGGGCTGCAGCCGGTGCTGTTCGATGACGCTGGAGGCGCGAGTGAGAACATCCGCGCGGAATCCATCTGCGGTCGAGGCTTTGAGATCCTCGGAGTCAAGCCCGCCGCAGGACGGCTCATCCAACCCGACGACGATTCCCTTACCGACGGGCATCCCGTCGCCGTCCTGAGCTATGCCTTCTGGAAACGCCGCTTCGGCGCCAGCCCTTCCGCCATCGGACGCTCGGTGACCGTCGGACGCAAGCACTTTCAGATTATCGGCATCGCCGCCGATCCCTTCAGCGGCGTGCGCCCCGGCTATCTGACCGACCTCTGGCTTCCGCTCTCTGTCGCGGCAGAGCCGCGGCATCTTGCCGATCCCGATCGCGGCAACGTCAGCGTCTGGGGCCGCCTCCATCCTGGTGTCGAACCCTCGCAAGTGCGGGAGCGCCTTCAGGCCGCGCTGACGAACTTCCTTCGCGATCGCGTCCGCATCAATCCGCCCCGCAACCTCAACGACGCCCAAGTCCAGCAGTTCACCGATGCACCGCTCCGCGTCCGCGACGCGTCCACTGGCAGCGACTCGCTGTTCCGCGCCCAGTTCCGCCGCCCGCTCTCGATCCTCGCGCTGATCTGCGGGCTGCTGCTTCTGATCGCCTGCTCCAACGTGGCGAACCTCATGATTGCCCGCGGCGCGGCCCGCGAGACCGAGATGGCGCTTCGCATCTCGCTCGGGGCCGGCCGCTCCCGGCTCCTCCAGCAGATGCTGATCGAGAGCGGACAACTCGCCTCTGCGGCCTGCGCGCTGGGACTCTTGTTTGCCGCCTTCATTCCGCCGTTCCTCGTTGTCGACCTCGGACCCACCGAGTTCCCGGCCTGGCTCGATGTTCGGCCCGACTCGCGTACCCTTGCTTTCGCCGCGACGCTCAGCCTGCTCACAGCGCTCTTGTTCGGCGTCGCACCTGCGGTTCGCGTGTCCTCAGCCTCGCCCGGCGCTACGCTCAAGGGCGGCGGAACGCAGCATTCCGGCCGCGTCGGATGGCTCCGCTGGGTTCTGGCCGCCCAGGTCGGCTTCAGCGTGGCCGTGCTTTTCCTCTCCGGACTCCTGCTCCTTTCTTTCCGCAAGCTGATCACGGTCGATCTCGGCTTTGCCCGCGACAACGTCGTATTGTTCGACCTCGCGCCTCGCGAGCGCGAGGGTCCCCGTCCGGAATCTGGGGTCGAACTGCTCGAATATCTCCGCTCTCTCCCTGCCGTCCAAGCCGCGAGTATGTCGCAGCAGCGGCCCATGGGCGGCGATATGGTCTGGATCATGACGCCCATCATTCGCATGCCCGGCCGGGCAAACGAAACGGTCCGGCCGCGGGAGGTGCCCGTTTCCGCTGGATTCTTCCGCGCCCTGCAGATCCGGTGGATCGCCGGCCGCGACTTCCTGCCTGAAGAGATCGCGGCGAAATCCCCAGCGGTGATTGTGAACCAAGCCTTCATCGATAAGTTCCTGCCCGGGCAGAACGCCATCGGTCAAAGGTTCGAGAAGTTTGGCGACGCTCCCAACTCGGTCCCGCAACAGATCATCGGAGTCGTCGCCAATGCCCGCTATAACAACCCCCGGGAGCCCGATCGGCCATCGATCTATACCCCGCTCCGCAGCGTGGCCGGCGCCACGCTCAATATCAGGACCGGTTCCCAGACCGCTTCCCTGATCCCCTGGCTTCGGAAGGAAATCGAAACCGCCGCACCGACTCTGATGGTCCGCGGAAGTATCCTGCTCGGGTCCCAAATCGATAGCACCCTGCTCCGTGAACGCCTGCTCGCGCTTTTGGCAGGATTCTTTTCGGTAGTCGCCTTGCTGCTGGCGAGTGTCGGACTCTACGGCGTCATCCACTACGCCGCGGTCCGCCGAACCCGCGAGATCGGCATCCGGATCGCGCTGGGCGCGCGCCGTGCCGCGGTCGTGCGTCTGGTCGTCTCCGAGACCTCCATGCCAGTCCTTGCTGGCATCGGCCTGGGGATCGCCTGCGGCATCGGCCTGGCCCGCTACCTCAGCTCGCAGCTATTCGGAGTCACGCCGACCGATTTCTGGAGCCTCGCTGCCCCACTCGCTTGCGTACTGATCGCTACCGCCGCCGCTGTCCTGCCACCGGCCCTCCGCGCTGCCGGCGCCGACCCTCTTAAAGCCTTGAGGCACGAAGGTTGATCGGCGCCACCCAGACGAGCGGAAGTGTGCTACCCTCACGAATTGCGGGGGACAGCCAATGGATGCTCTCGGACTGATTGAAACCAAGGGGCTGATCGGCGCCATCGAGGCGGCCGACGCTATGGTCAAGGCGGCCAATGTGGTCTTGACCAGCAAGGAGTACATTGGCGCCGGCTTCGTCACCGTCATGGTGCGGGGCGACGTGGGGGCGGTGAAGGCCGCCACCGACGCCGGGGCCGCTGCCGCCCGCCGGGTCGGTGAGCTGGTCAGCGTCCACGTGATCCCGCGCCCGCACGGCGAGGTGGAAAAGTTTCTCCCCGGCGCCGCGCCCCCCGCCTCGGGCAAGGGTAAGTAGGCGCTGCCGTCCTCTCCGGCTGCCATGCTTCGGGATAAGGACCTAGTCTCCATTCAGGAGGCGCGTGCCAAGGTCGAGAAGGCCTACGCGGCGTTCCAGCACTACCGTTCCTTCACCCAGGAACAGGTGGACGCCATCATCGACCGCATGGCCGCGGTAGCCCGCGCCAATGCCGAGAAGCTGGCCAAGCTGGCCGTGGAGGAAACCGGATACGGCAACGTCCGCGACAAGACCGCCAAGAACCTGCTTTGCTCCGACCTGCTCCACCAGGCCATCCGGCCGCTGAAGACCGTCGGCATCGTCCGCGAGGACGCCGAACGCAAGGTCATCGAGATTGCCGAGCCGGTGGGGGTGGTGGCGGCCATCCTGCCTACTACCAATCCTACCTCGACGGCCATCTACAAGATCCTGATCGCCCTGAAGGGGCGGAACACCATCGTCCTGAGCCCGCATCCACGCGCTATGCGGTGCACCTGCGAGACGGCGGCGCTGCTTTACCAGGCGGCCCGCGAAGCCGGGGCCCCGGAAGACGTCATCCAGTGCCTGGAACACGCGACCATGGAAGCGACCAACGAGATCATGCGGCACCGCCGTACCGGTGTGATCCTGTCGACCGGCGGCCAGGGGATCGTGCGGGCGGCGTACTCGAGCGGCAAACCGGCGCTGGGCGTGGGGCCGGGCAACGTCCCGATCCTGCTCGAGCGCACGGCCGACGTGAAGGAAAGCGTCCGCATGGTGGTGGAGGGCAAATCGTTCGACTACGGGACGGTGTGCTCCTCCGAGCAGACGCTGGTATTCGAGGAGTCGCTCGGCGAGCAGGTGATCCAGGAGCTGAAGGCCAACCGCGCCCTGCTCTGCGACCCGGCCCAGCAGGCGGCGCTGGCGAAGCTGCTCATCACCCCGGATTTCCGGGTGAATGCGGCCTGCGTGGGGCAGCCGCCTACCAAGATCGCCGAGATGGCCGGATTCACCGTTCCGGCGGAGACGTCCATCCTGGTGGTGCGGCTCCAGGGCGTCGGTAAGGAGCATCCGCTGTCGGCGGAGAAGCTGTCGCCGGTCCTGGCGCTCTACGCGGTGAAGGAC
>JBGOUV010000589.1:0-2787 GCA_041477815.1 Terriglobia bacterium
CGAATCTCCCAGCGGTAAAGAGAGCACCGCAGACGCCCCGCCACCAGCCTACGCCAGACGACGTACTTATTCTCCTGAAAGGCCCGGGCAGTTTCGTTCCTGAGGTCAGCGGCTCTCCAACAATCTAGCGCGACCGCCGCGTCAGGAAGGAGCCGGCGCCGGAAACGGGAAGGGCAGGATTACCCACGCGCCCTCGGGCGCCGGCGGAAACTTCAGCGTACCGAGAACGTCCTGCAGGGCGGCCACCGCGGCCAGCGGCCGATCCCTCGGCCCGACCGTCGACAACAGCGTGTTGGAGAGGATCGTGATGGTGCGCGGGGGACTCAAATCCATCCTGGCCGTCACCAGGCCGGTCACCGCCGGGAACTCGGACAAACGCTCGAACACGGCGGCCTGCGCGGCCTCCAGAACCGAAGCCGGCAGGAGCCCCTCCAACCCTTCGCTCAGGATCGGGGTAGTGGGTTGACGGAACCAGCCGTGCAGAACGATCCGGCTGGCGAGCGGGTTCAGGGTGCCGTGGACCGGACAAACCCCGTGCGGGATCCGCGGGTCGAAAACAGTGAGCTGATTGAATCGAGGAGGGACCAGCTCCACGAAGGACGCGGATTCGCGAGCCTGCACGGGGTTGAAGCCGCGCCAGTAGTCCAGGCACTCCGGCGTCAGGAGCATGGTCTCCCCGCCGGTAAATTCCCGGGGCTCCCAATCCGTGAGCGAGTACACGAAGGCCCAAGGCCCGTGCGGGACATCGGTGTGCAGCTCCTGCCGGCATCCCTCCACAAAGAAGCTCAGCCACGGGGAAATGATCTTCGCGCAACCGAGATTCCGCACTCCCCACGCGCGGATACGGCGGAGAAAGCGGCTGTAGAGATCCGGTGGGAAGACATACTCGGGCAAGGTCCGGACGTAGGTGTACTGGGCGGGCACATGAAAATAGTCCCAAATGAATCGGCCCTTCTTGCTGACCCGAGGGGAGCCAAAGTGCTCCAGTAAGGCGGCCCGCAAGGCCGCCGCCTCGTCGAAGAAATCGGGCGTCACCAATAAGCGTTCGGCGGGACTCATAGGCGATTAGGGGCGGAGGAACCAGGTAACTACGGTGTACCGGTTTCCCCGCTCCACGGGGAATACGGCGTGGCGCAGGTCCGAACGGAAGGCTACTAATAATCCGGTTTCCGCTTCCAGAGGCAGGCCCACCTGCTGCCCTTGCGTTTCCGGGAGCAAACCGTAAAAGGTCAACGATCCGCCGGCGAAACTATCCTCGCCCGAGTCGCCCGCCTGGCCGTTCAAGAACAGGACCACCGAAACCTGGCGTTGGGAGGTGTCCTCCGGCACGCCCGGAGCGGAATTGTCGCGGTGGGGCCGGTAATGGTCCCCCACCTGGTAAAACAGAAACTGGGGGCGTTCACAACCGGCCAGAGGCGTGCCGAAGTGCGCCTCGATTCGCGGGCGCAAGGCGAGCAGGCGCTCGGTGGCCAACGCCACGGCCGCGTCCGGGACCTGGAGGTAAGTGACCCGGCGGGCGAAAGGATCGACCGTAAAGGCGCCGTCCGCTTCCCGAACCGTGGCCGGACTGCCGGAGGAAACGCGCATTTCGTCACGAAGCTGGCGGCACAGCTCGGCATCGAAAAAGTTCCGGACCACGAAGAGATGAAAGAGAGAAAAGAAATCAGCGCGAGGCAAGGTCTAGGCTCCCGAGCCGGCGGGGAAAGGCTGCGATCGGAACCATCCGGCGTACGCCGTCTTCGGGACAGTGCCGTGCATGCCGGCTACGCGGTGAAGCAGGTCCGGAGCGATGCGAAAGAGAAGGGCGTCTCCAAACCCGGTGTTGCTCACCTGGCAGAGGATTTCATCGGCGCCTTGGCACCGCAGCTCGAATTCTCCTCCCGAAAACACCTCGGTGCTGAGATTGACGCTCAGGCCGATCAGGCGGCTGGGAACAGCATCGCTGTGCCACGAGCCGTAATGAGCCGGGCCTGGGATCAGGCGGTAAACGCGGCCGCCAAAACACCGAATGGTTGGACAACCCGTGATCTGCTCGATGCAACGGAATAACCCGGCGTGATTGACCAGAAACTGCAAGACCGCGGAAGCGATGTTCGTAGTGAGGCACAGCTCGACGCTGATTCCCTCGTGGGCGCGATCGTAGAAGCGGCCCCGACGGATGTGCTCCTGCAGCATGCCCAACAGTTCGGGCTCCAGGAACTGGGGTAAGAGGAGGCAGTGCCGCTGCTGGAATTCGGCGTGGGCCTGCGCCAGGTATCCCGGGGCGCCGCGAAATGCCGGACCGGACTTAGTCAACTGCAGCAGCGACGGCAAAGGCTCGAACGGAAGCGGCATCATCTCCAAACTACCACACACCGCCCGATCTGTTCCCGGTGCACGTAGCGGCCGCTGGCGTTCACCGTGCGATACCAGCTGTCGTCGGGCCAGCAACCGACGATGGTGTAAAAATGGCCCGCCGCGGCAAGCTGCTCGATCCGTTCCTGGGAAAGGT
Source organism: Terriglobia bacterium (assembly GCA_041477815.1). Lineage (GTDB taxonomy): Bacteria > Acidobacteriota > Terriglobia > Bryobacterales > JACQDG01 > JBGOUV01. The sequence goes on from JBGOUV010000589.1 coordinate 2,492, forward strand.
GGTGGAGCCTCGCGGCCAAATCGGACGCCAGCCGGAGCCTGGCGCCGTAGCTGAACTCCAGACCGGAGGGAGGGCGCCGGCGGGTCAGGAAGTAGACGAACTGTCCCCCCCAGATCGGTTCGCCCGGCGGGGTGACGCGGTCCACTAGAGCGGCCACCTTCTCGTGCTCGGGCCAAGTGAAGGGAAAGCGGTCGTGGTAGGCGGCCTTAACCAGTCCGGCGCAATACAGAACCAGAAGCAGGATCATCACCCCGGCCGGCCGCTGGGGCGGGCCGATCCTGGAGGCGACCGCATAG
>JBGOUV010000566.1:0-3245 GCA_041477815.1 Terriglobia bacterium
CGAGCAGATTGAGAACTTCCTCGCGCACTTCCTCGAGCTTCAGGCCCAAATTCATCAGCACCTGAGCCGCGACGCCGTCGTGCTCGCGCAGCAGGCCCAGCAGGAGATGCTCGGTGCCGATGTGCTTGTGGCTGAGCCGCTCGGCTTCTTCGGCGGCGTAAGCCAGCACCCGCTTGCACTCGTGGCTCAGGGGCAGATCGACCGACGTCGAAACCTTCTCCCGGATCGTGGTGTGGCCCTCGATCTGCTTGCGGATGGATTCCACGGCGGCGTGAGAACGCAGGAAGCGGTTGGCCAGCGCCTTGTCCTCCCGCAGCAACCCCAGCAGCAGGTGCTCGGTCTCGATATAGGGACTACCGAATTGGCTGGCTTCATACCGGGCGAAAAAGATGACCCGGCGCGCCTTTTCTGTGTATCGTTCAAACATATGCCCCTGATCTCCCTAAGCGGCTCCCGTCCACGGGGCCAAACGCCCCGCCTCCAGTTGCAAAACGCGGTCGCAGCGCCGCGCAAAGCCCAGATTGTGGGTGACGATGATGGAGGTAAGATGATGCGAACGGTGCAACTCCCGGAGCAGGTCGAAGATCATCTCACCGTTCCTCAAGTCCAGATTCCCCGTCGGCTCGTCGGCCAGCAGCAGCTTGGGACGCGTCACCAGAGCCCGCGCCAAAGCCACACGCTGCTGCTCTCCACCGGAGAGTTCCCCCGACCGGTGCGACACCCTGTCGGCCAATCCTACTTCTGCCAGCCATACTGCCGCTTCCCGTTCCGCTTCCCCGTGATTTTTCCCCCCGATCAGCAGGGGCATCATCACGTTTTCGAGCGCCGTAAACTCCGGCAACAGGTAGTGGATCTGCCAAACGAACCCAATCTCCCGGTTGCGGAATTCGGCCAGTTGGGAATCCGTCAACTTCGCCAGATCCCTGTCTTCAAAATATATTGTACCACTGGTTGGCCGGTCCAGAGCGCCTACCAGGTGGAGCAGCGTGGACTTGCCGGCGCCGCTCTCGCCCACGATGGCCAGGCACTCGCCGGTGTCCACTTCCAGATCCACGCCGGCGAACACGACCAAGTCCGCCGCCCCGGAGCGATAGGTGCGGGTGAGTTCGACGGTGCGGACCAGCGGCATTCAGAACAACTTCAGCTTCAGAATGGCTTCCATCACTTGCGCCGGTTCATCGGTATCGGCGGGAATGGCGAAATCAGCTTGCCGGTAATGTTCCAGCCGCTGCTGGTACAAGCGCTCGAACTGGCCGCGGTCGCGGGCCAGCGGGCGGTCCGGGATTCCCTCCACGCGCGGCCACAGGCGCTCCACCGGGCAGTCGAGCCAAATCGAGACGCCTCCCAGCTCCAGCTTCTCGCGCGTCTCGGGATTGGAAAAGGCGCCGCCTCCCAGCGCCACCACCCGTGCCCGCCCGTGCTGCGCCTGGTGGCACTGCTCCTCGAGGGCCGCCTGCTCCCGTTCGCGGAAGCGCGGCTCCCCTTCGGCCTCGAAGATGTCGGGGATCGACCGGCCGGCCCGCCGCGCGATCTCCTCGTCCAGATCGACGAAGGTCCATCCCAACCGCTCGGCCAGCAACTTGCCGACGGTCGACTTACCACTACCCATGAAGCCGACCAGACAGATGATAGGAGAACCTTTCAGTTTCAGATGCATGCACCGTTCACTCCGGGGTCGGCCCTCGCATGCGGGCCAGGATACCGTCCAAGGTCTTCGGAAACAGGCGCGCCAACCACACCAAGGCCCAGCCGATGCGCGGCGTCACCACCGTCCGGCTGCCGCGCTCGACGCCGCGTACAATCGCCTCGGCGCACTGTTCGGCGGTGATGGCGAAGCGCCGCCGGCCGGCCACCGCCGCCGGCATCCGGCCTCCCAGGACGTGCTGCGGGAAACCGGTCTTCACGAATCCGGGACACACCGACACGATCCGCACGCCGCTGCCCCGCAGCTCCATACGGACGCCGTCGGAGAGAAAATTCAGCGCCGCCTTGCTTGCCGAATACAGCGTGAGCCACGGCAGCGGCACCTGCCCGGCAATCGAGCTGACGTTAACGATCGTGCCGCCCCCCTGCCGCCGCATGGGAGGAATCAGCCGCCGCATCAACTCCAGGGGAGCGAAAAAGTTCACCTCCATCATCGCCCGGGCCTGCTGCGGCTCCAGCTCCCAGCAGGGTACGTAGACACCCACGCCGGCATTGTTCACCAGCACGTCCACCCGGCCCCAACACGCCAGCGCCCGCTCGGCCAGCGCCCCCACGTTCTCGGGACGGCCCAGGTCGGCCGGCAGAACCTGGGCCTCGGCCGGCGCCACCGCCTGGCGCACCCGCTCGAGCGCGTCGGCGGACCGGGCGGTCAGGATCAGGCGGGCTCCCCGGAGGCCGAAAGCCCGCGCGCTGGCCTCTCCGATTCCCATCGACGCGCCGGTAATCAATACGACCGGATTCTGCAAGTCCCGAATCACCCGTTGCCTGGAGAGGCCTGGAAAGCCATAATGTAGCATGGCCTCGGAGCTGCTGCTGCCGCTGTTCCCTCTGGAGGTGGTCCTCCTCCCGGGGGCGGCGCTGCCGCTGCATATTTTCGAGGAAAGGTATAAGCTCATGATTGGCGAGGCCGTGGAGCAGCACTCCGAGTTCGGCGTGGTGATGGCGAAAGAAGGGGGCATCGCCCACGTCGGGTGCACCGCGACCGTCGAGCGCGTGGTCCAGCGCTACCCGGACGGACGCCTGGACATCGCCACCCGGGGCCGCCGCCGGTTCGAAATTTTGTTTCTCGACGAGCAGAAATCTTACCTGCGGGGAGCGGTACACTTCTTTGAGGACGACCCGGAGACGGGAGCCTCCCCGGAGGCCGTCGGGCGACTGCAGACGCTGTTTGAGAAGGTGGCGCCGCTGCTGCCCTCCGAGCCGGAGGGCTCCGGTGACGGCTCCTCTGGCGCCTTCCGGATTGCCGCTGCCCTGCCGCTGGAGTTAGAGTTTAAGCAGCAGCTACTGCGATCGCACTCGGAGGCCGAGCGGGTGGACTGGTTGGGTCAGTACCTGGAGAAGCTGGCGCCGCGGCTGGAACTGGCCCGCCGGGTAGAACGCCGGGCCCGCGGGAACGGGAAAGGAAGAGGCTAGATGGCTCCGAACCAAAATGTGGGGCGGCCCCCCTGGGCCGCAGCCGGCCCCCTGGCCGGCTTGGGGCATTTCCAGAAACTCGGACAGCCGGGCCAGGGGGCCCGGCGCGGGCCGGGGGGCCCGCCCTA
>JBGOUV010000335.1:0-7744 GCA_041477815.1 Terriglobia bacterium
GAATCGTATGACCACGAGCTGCAAGCCGATCAGCCCGGCGCAGATCATCCCGGCCTTCACGCGCCAGCCCGCCGGAAACCGGGAAGCGACAAACTGGGCGGTCAGCAAGATGGCTCCGCCGCTCATCAGCGCCGACAGCAGGTGCACGATCCGCCAGTTGTCCCCGCACAGTTTCATCCATGCGGCGTTCCAGTAGGCGAACAGAGGCGGCTGGGGATAGATAAAGTCCAGGTACGGGCGCTCCCCCCGGGTGATCAACTGGGCCGCCAGGAGATGAAAACCCTCGTCGCCGAACCAAGCCCTCGTCTGGGAGTAGAACACCAGGCCCGCAGTTAATGCGGCGACGGTGACCCACAGAAACAGCCAGCGCTCGGGGGAAGCCGGCTCGCCGGCGGCAGCCGCCGCTACCTGCGATGGGTCTGGATCAGACGATGCGGCTGGGACAGACAAGGAACCCGCTGCTTGATCAGTTGTGGAAGCCGGCCAGCCTCCGCTGATGTTGTTCCAGGCGCGCCACAACCTCAAACAACACGTCCAAGTTCCATTCGAAAGACAGCCGGAAAACAGGAACCGACTGCACCAGGGCGAGGTAATTGTCCACCATCTTCCGGTTCCTCTTCAGATCGTCCAGGGAGAGGAAATGGGCCTCACTGAGGACCAAGGGGAAAGCCTCGCTGGAGCGAAGCGGCTCGATGGAGATCTTGGCCCGTCCGGGGGGGTGGGGCTCCAGCCAATAGGTCGCCACCAGGGGCCGCAGGGTGCTTTCCAGATCGTGAATGCACTCCCGGGCTTCGCTCGCTTCGCCGTCCTCGCTGCCGGGGCTGAGACTCTCTCGAAACAGAACAGCCGCCCCGCCATGCAGACGGGGACGCTGCGGCAAACGGGCGGCCATGACGACGCCGTTGCGGACGAGAAACGGGACCGCGTCATCGGAGTAAGCGGTGGCGCCCCGCTCGGTCCAGGCGCGGGCCAGGGTCGATTTGCCCCGGTCAGGCGGGCCGCAAAAGGCCACTACACCCGACGCCGTGACCACAGAACTCCCGTGCAGGCAATCCCAGCAACTGGTCTGGAGCAGCCAGCGAGCGATGGTGTGAAAAAAAACGTCCCGAAAGTACCGATCCGGAACACCCTCGTCCGGGTAGCCGGTTACGTGGAAAGAACCGCTGGTGGTGATGAAAAATCCAACGCTGTCTATGTATATCCCATACTGGGACCCTTGCTGCCAAGAATATCCAAATGACCGGCCGCCGGCATCGCGCCACCGCTCCGCGACATAAGGCTCTACACTCTCACGCAGGCAAGCCGAACTACACCGAATAGACAGCCGCAGGTCGTCCATAGGCAGCAGGGCTCGTAGTGGAACAAGCCCCCGTTGGACTAGGTGGTTGCAGTATCTCCAGGCGGCTTCTGATCGGTATGGCCTGGATCTCCACCAGGAAGATACTGTTTGGCCTGGATCGTATCCTGCAAGTCGCCGTCAAACAGTAACTCGGGCTTCACCCAATCCTGTTTAACGCGGGTAGTTTCGTTCAGATTATGCACAGACTCCTCCCGAAGTTCCAGAGTGATCGAGTTTAACACGCCCGTCCAGGCCGATGCAAGGAATTTAGTGCATCCCCGTGCATCCCCCCAGGCTAGGCATAGTATCGAGCCCAATGCTCCGTGTTCGCACCCCGCCAGATCAAGTGTCGTGGGGAGCTATCGCTGACCCGCATATGAGCCAGTCTGGCGTGGAAAAGCTCTTCGTCGACCACCCCCATCGCGGCCAGTTTGTGGGCGCGGCCGAGACCCGCCCAGACCCCCGCTCCCTCCTGCTCGTAGACCGACTCGGCGAAACGAACGGCGTTCAGCTTCTTGTGGCTCTCGTAACCTGCGTCCGGGAACCTCTCGGCTAACGTCTTTCGGACCAATGCCTTAGATCTGCCTCCCTGCATGAGGACGGCAGGCGGCGTGCGCAATAGAAACTCCACTACCGGCCGATCCCAGAAGGGGGGCACCGCCAATACTCCGGCCCTGTTGCAGCGATAGAACTCTTCCTCGACGAGGTAATGTCGGGCGGCACTCTCCAAGGCGGCTCTTCGGGCGGTCAAAAAGAACCCATCCTCGTGAGTTTCTCTGTCCCACCTCTGTTCGAACCGGAGGGTCAACTCCCGGCGCAGGGCGGGATCGGGGGCCAGCCAGGCCGGAAACGCATGGGCCATGAGCTTTTTTCTGCGGCGCGCGGCCAGATCCGGGAACCTTCTCCAAACCCAATCGCGAAGCAGCGGCCGAAGGCCGCTCCTCCAAACCAAGTTGCGGAAATAAGCGCTGGGGACCAAGTTGAATCCATGGAGGCCGGAGCGCGCCAGACGGATCAGACCCGCCAGATCGCCGGTTCGGTAGATATCCGCCGCGTGTTCGTCGTCGACCAGGAGCCAGTCGTCCCCGCCCGAACCGGTGAGCACGGTGCGGCAACCCTCTTCGTGGGCGAATTCCAGCAAAGCCTGGTAAGGGGGGCCGTAGACCGCGAAAGGCGGGCTGGGCAGGGGGATGGCGTCGAGGTCCAGCCCCCGTTGCAGCAGTCCGGGGCTCGTGGTGTAGTCCGACATGTAGCGGAAAACCTGCGGCAAACCCAGGCGCTGGGCGATGGAGGTCTGCACCGCGAGTTCCGACAAAGCGCCGGGGAAGTCTACCGAGAGAGCGAGAGGCGGCGGCTGGTTTCCTTCCCGAGCGACATCGGCGGCGCAAAGGGCGACGCTGGGCGAGTCGCAGCCGCCGCTCAGAAAGATTCCGGGGCGTCCGAACTGCATGATCCGGCCTACGGAGCGGCGCAAGACATTGAAGAATTGGGCGCCCTCTTCCGGGTTGGTCCACGGGGCGGGCCGGCCGCGCGGCGCGGGGTCCCAGTACCGAAAGACTTGCGGCCGGCCGGCCGCGAACCGCAGTCCATGGCCGCCGGGCAAGCGCCGGATGTCGCGGAAAAAGGTTTCTTCCAGCACCTGCCACCGCAGACACAAGTGGTCAGCCAAAGCCAGCGGGTTCAGGTCGCGGGACACCCCCGGGTGGCTTCGGATGGCTTCCACGTCCCAGGAAAAGACCAGTTCGCGGCCCGCCTGGGCGTAATAGAAGGGATGCAGCCCCGCCGGGTCCCGGCCGCACAGCAGGTGTGGGGTCGCAGGGTCCCAAATGGCCACCGCAAACAGGCCTTCCAGCCTAGTCAGCACGTCGTCGCCCCATCGGCCGTAGGCCTCCAATACCAGTTCGGCGGCGCTGCGGCCCGGGTGGCGCGAAAGACCAAGATCCTCCGCCAGCGTATCGCGATTGAAGAGATAGCCGGAGAACAGGCAGAACAGCCCGTGGGACCGGGTCCAGGTGACGATCCCGGCATCTTCCGGCTCGGGCAGGCAAAAAGCGGCGGGGCCGCCGGCGCCGGGAACCCAACCCCTCCACAGCGGGACACTTCCGGTTTTGGTGGCGGTCACCTGCCGACACCCACCGGCCGGAGAATCCTCTCGTTCACCAAGCGTTCCACAAACTCCTCTACTTCGCGACGCAATTGATCGGGCGGCGCTTGGTACTCCTGCTCCAATTGCGCCAGGATTTCCGCCGGCGTACGGCCCTCCTCCAGTAACTCCCAAATCCGGGAGCCGGTGGTGTTGGTGTGATGAATGCGCCCGGAACTGAGATGGACAATCACGGTGGCATCGTCCAGTTTCTGGGAACTCACCTCTTCATCGGCTTCGTAATGATCGGAAAGATTCATGAGATGAAACTCCTGTCGGCGCGGTGAATGAATTCCTCATTATACCCCAGGTCAGAACCGACCCAGGAGCCAGTTTCGTGCGCTGCGAGCCGCCGACCTCAGCGCCGCGCGGCGAAGAGCAAGCAGGTCCGGAAGGTAAGGACGGGATATAGTTGCCCTCGCGCTCGAGCTCAGCCTCTCCCCGCCGCCGGAACGCCTCCATAAACGGTACCCCGCGGCGGTGCTCCGGGGAGGCGGGCTCCCCCCCCGAAACGATATTCCGACCGATGGAATCAACGCTGGTTGCCAGCAGAATCAGCCAGATAGAGGCCCGCAAACCGACTCCTGGAGCGCGGTTATGGCCCCCCAACTGTCGGGCGAGGCGTCCGGAAACCGCGCCCGGCCGGGCCCGCCGGCGGAACGACCCCACCCTTCCGCGCCCGGCGGGGTAATGCGCTAAAGGTGCGTTGATTCTTATGGTGGCGGCCTGGGCCAAATCGGAAAGCACTCTTAGCGCACTACCCCCGGCGGCCCCCGGCGGCGGAGGCTTGACAGAACGAAACTTGTTTGCTTACCTTGGAGAGTCTTTGGAGACACCGTCATTCCCCTGCGCGGGCTCACTTCCACCGCGGCGTGAGTCCTTCGGCCCTTGCTGTTTGGCGACATTCGTCGGAGGGAGTTTTCGGAGCCTGGGGCGAACTTCCATCTTTCTGGTCAAGAGATTGGCGGGGGCGTGAGACCGAAGGAAGCCGCTTCTCTGATCTATGGCATCCACACGTGAGGCTCTGGCGCGGTGGCTGAAGAAGGCCACGGTCCACCTGCCTTATCTGCCGCGGGCCCTGGCGCTGATCTGGGTGGCGGCCCGGAAGTGGACCACCTTGTGGGCCCTGCTGCTGATCCTGCAGGGGCTCTTACCCATAGCCACAGTCTATCTGACCCGAGGACTGGTGAACGCGTTGGTGAGCGCGGTTCGCTCCGGCGGGGCCTGGGAAAGCGTGCGCGCCACACTATGGATGGGCGGGGGGATGGGCGGGGTCCTGCTGCTGGCCGAAATCCTGCGCAGCGCCGCCGTTCTGGCGCGGGCCGCGCAAGCCGAGCTGGTCCGGGACCACATCGGGTCCCTGATCCACGGCAGGTCGATCGCCGCGGATCTGGCCTTTTACGAGTCGCCCGACTATTACGATCACCTGTATCGGGCCCGCGACGAGGCGAGTTACCGCCCCCTGCTGCTGCTCGACAACGTGGGAAGCGTGCTGCAAAACGGAATCACCCTGGTGGCCATGGCAGCCGTGCTGATTCCGTTCGGTTGGTGGCTTCCGACCGTGCTGGCGCTCAGCACTCTTCCAGCCCTCTACGTGGTCCTTCGTCACGCCTTGGACCAGCACCAGTGGCTGTTGGGCGTCACCGCGGACGAGCGCCGCGTCCGCTACTACGACTGGGTATTGACCAGCCGGGAGCCGGCCGCCGAGCTGCGCCTGTTCCGCCTGGGAGATTATTTCCAGGGGGCCTACCAGAGCCTGCGGGCGCGGCTGCGGAAGGAACGCCTGGGGCTGGTGAAGCGACAAAGCCTGGCCGAGATGGGCGCGGGCGCGCTGGCCTTGGCGCTGAGCGGGGCGGCGATGGCCTGGATGGTCTGGCGGGCCATACGGGGGCAGGTGAGCGCGGGCGACCTAGCGTTGTTTTACCAAGCCTTCAACCAGGGCCTGCGTCTGGCGCGAACGCTGCTGGAAAGCGTCGGACAGCTGTACGCGAACATTCTCTTCCTGGGGAGCCTGTTCGAGTTTCTGGAGCTGGAGCCCCGGGTGGTGGATCCCCCGCGTCCGGCGGAGACTCCGGCGCGGCTCCAACAGGGCCTCCGCTTTCATCAGGTCACCTTCCGTTATCCCGGCAGCTCCAGGGTGGCGCTGCAGAACTTCAGCCTGACGATACCGTCCGGACAAGTGGTGGCCGTGGTGGGGTCCAATGGAGCCGGCAAGAGTACACTCATCAAGCTGCTGTGCCGCTTCTATGATCCGGACGAGGGGCAGGTCGAGCTGGACGGCGTGGACCTGCGGCAAATGCCCGTTCTGGGCCTGCGGCGGCTGATTACCGTGCTGTTTCAAGAGCCGGTTCACTACTTCGCGTCGGCCGCGGACAACATAGCCATGGGAGATCTGTCGGCGGCCCCGGACCGGGTCTCTATCGCAGCGGCGGCCCGGGATGCGGGCGCCGACGAGGTCATCGTGCGCCTGCCGGGCGGTTACGATACCCAGTTGGGAAGGTGGTTTACCGACGGGACCGAGCTCAGCGTGGGGGAGTGGCAGCGGATTGCCCTGGCCCGGGCCTTTTTGCGTCAAGCGCCGGTCCTGATCCTCGATGAGCCGACCAGCGCGATGGACCCGTGGGCAGAGGCCGACTGGCTCCAGCGGTTTCGGCGTCTGGCGGCCGGCCGCACGGTTTTGATTGTCACCCATCGCTTCACCACGGCCATGTTCGCCGACAGTATCCACGTGATGGCCGACGGCGAAATCCTGGAGTCGGGTAACCATGAAGAGCTGCTGCGCCTCGGCGGGCGCTATGCCCAGGGGTGGGCGGCGCAGAAAAGGGGCTTAGATCGCCGGCACCGAAAATTTTTCGCAATGCTTGACATAACGAAACCTGATTGCTTATCCTAGAGAAGATTAGCGAGTGCAGTCTTCTGCTGCTTGGCTACCGCTTCGCCTGTGGCGAGGCCCGGCAGGCAGCCGGCCCCGAGGCTAAACCGGATCTCCGGAAAGGCATGGGCCGTCCGTGGTACTTCCCTCGCAATTACAAGGCGGACCCGGTAGTGGGACTGTCTTGATCAATGCGTCGTCGATAGGGCTGCCTCGGCAGCCGCGTATGGCGGCGTGGGTTCACAACCGGAAACGAGTTTTACGGAGATACCAGTCTTCCCCTGGACGCTCGCTTGGCGCGCGCGGGCAGGGGAGCGGAAGCAGAGGTAATTTGTGCCGACCTTCAACCAACTCGTGCGCAAGGGGCGACGGCCCCCGCACTGGAAAACGGCCAGTCCGGCCTTGGAATCGTGTCCCCAGAAGCGGGGTGTCTGTACGCGCGTGTACACCTCCACGCCGAAGAAGCCGAACTCGGCGCTGCGGAAGGTGGCGCGCGTGCGCCTCACCAACGGCATCGAGGTGACCACGTACATTCCGGGGGTGGGGCACAATTTACAGGAACATTCCATCGTGTTGATCCGGGGCGGGCGCGTGAAGGACCTGCCGGGAGTCCGGTATCACGTCATCCGCGGGACGCTGGACGCTTCGGGCGTGGCCGACCGCAAGCAGAGCCGCAGCAAGTACGGCGCCAAGAGGCCCAAGAGCTGACACCATGCCGCGCAAAGGAAACGTAGACCGCAGAGAAGTCCCAGCCGATCCGGTTTATAACTCGACGCTGGTGGAAAAGTTCGTTTGCTCCATGATGTGGGACGGCAAGAAGTCGACCGCCCAACGGATCTTCTACACCTCTATGAAGGCGCTGGGAGAGAAGGCCAGCGACGATCCTCTCAAGGTGTTCAAGAAGGCGGTGGAGAACTGCAAGCCGGTCCTGGAAGTGAAGACGCGGCGAGTGGGCGGCGCCAACTACCAGGTGCCGGTCGAGGTGCCCCAGAACCGGCGCACCAGTCTGGCCATCCGCTGGATCATCAACTACTCGCGCGAGCGGGCCGAGAAGGGGATGATCGAGAAGCTGACCAACGAGCTGCTGGACGCGTCGAACAGCCGCGGCGGCGCCATCAAGAAGAAGGACGACACGCACAGAATGGCGGAGGCGAACAAGGCGTTCGCCCACTATAGGTGGTAGGCAGTCGAAATTAGCATGGCGAGAACCGTAACACTTTCGCAGTACCGGAATATCGGCATCATGGCCCACATCGATGCCGGTAAGACCACCACCACCGAGCGTGTGCTCTACTACACCGGGCGCACGCACCGGCTGGGGGAGGTGCATGAAGGTACGGCGATCATGGATTACATGGAGCAGGAGCAGGAGCGCGGCATCACCATCACC
>JBGOUV010000575.1:0-3086 GCA_041477815.1 Terriglobia bacterium
ACCACGCCGCGCTCGTGCGCGTGCGCCAGGGCATCGGCGATCTGGGTTCCGTAGCGAACGGCCGCTTCCACTGGAACACCACCACGGGCAGCCCCCGCCCGCAGGGTCCGGCCTTCCACGTACTCCATCACGATATAGGCTCGACTATCGGCTTCGCCCACTTCGTGGATCGTACAAATATGGGGGTGGTTCAACGCCGAGGCGGCCTGGGCTTCCCGTTCCAATCGCGCCAGCGCCTGTGGGTCCTGGCAGAGTTCGTCCGGCAGAACCTTCAGGGCCACCCAGCGCTTTAGCTTCAGATCCTCGGCCTTGTAGACGACGCCCATGCCACCCTCACCGAGCTTCGCTTCGATCCGGTAGTGCCCCAGCGTCCGGCCGATCATGGCGTCATCGCTCTTTCCATTCCGCCGTCCAGATGTTGCCGGTGCGCTCGCCCCTGCTGAACACCGGCTAATTTGCCCCGCACGTAACCCATGGCGATGAACTCCGTGCCGTCCGACTGCTCGATGTCGTAGATGTGCAGGACGTTGGGGTGGTCGAGGACCCGGTACGCCGCTCCCCAGCCGCCCTCGCCGACCCTCTCAAAAACCGTAAAGTGCGAGATGGTTCGGCCAACCACCTTCGAGCCTTCTTTCTTGCTGCTCGCTGCCAGTATGCATGCAGGAATCGGGAAGAGCAAGAGAGAAAGAATAGGGCTAAGTCGAGTCAACTTGTCCAGTCTGCAATTGGCGAGTCAGTTGACCGTGGGAGCGTCTTCCCCGGACGAGAACGTCGACAACCGCGATTCCGGCCGATAAGAGTCTTGTGGCGTATGCCGCTACACGAACCCGGCTGTTGGCTGGTGCCGCCGTACTCTGCTTCTGGGGAGCCGGGATGCAAGCCCAGACTCCGCCCTTGTGGCGATTCTGGCAGGCCGCCGACGGGCTGACCGAATCCTATACCCCGGCCATTGCCGTGGATCCCCAGGGCAACCTCTGGGCTCGGCACGGCGAGGTGGCGGGGGTGAGCATCCTGGATGGCTACGGTGTCCGCCGAATTCCCGCTCCGGCGATCGCGGGCACCCTCTTCGCCGCGCCGGACGGCCAGATCTGGGCCCTGGATTCCGGGGGATTGCGGCAGTATCGAGACTCCCAGTGGATTCTCCACCTCCCCGCCGAGCTGCGGGCCATACCGGAGCCGGCCCGGAAGGGGATACCGGCTGTCGCCCGGGGTAATGATCGGATCGTGCTGCTATTCCCCGAGCAACTAGTGGAATACGACGCTGCAGCACGCTCCTCTCAGGTGGTGCTGCGGGTGGGTGACACGCGCCTGGGACGATTTCTGGACGCGACCCTGGCCCGCGACGCCGGCGCCTGGATCACCGGGCAGAATGGCGCCGGCAAGTTGAGCAAAGACCTGCGCTGGCGGGATGAGCGCGCCGATCGGGCCGGCCTGCGAGACTTGCGCCGGCCGATGGAAGGGGAGCGGGGGGAACTGTTCGCTTCGGCCGTCTCGAACCGCCGCGGGAAACGGGTGCTGGCGCGCTGGGCCGAGGAGGGCTGGCGCGTCGTTGGGGAGGGCGATGGTGAAACGGTGCAGGGATGGCAGGGCGCGGGCCATGCGGTGTGGGTACAGCAGGGCAATACCCTATTCCGAATGGAAGGCGGGCGGAAGGAGCCCGTGGAACGAAAGGACGCGTTGTCGGGTCTGCTGTTCCAAGCGGCCGGCCGGCCGGAAGGAGTCTTCTGGCTGGGGACGTCGCAGGGCTTGGCGCGCTACGCCCCTCCGCTGTGGGAAACACCCGCTGCCGTGGCCGCGATCGACACCTTCGTCCACGCCATCACCGAAGACCGCCGGGGAAGAGTCTGGTTCGCCTGCACCAACTCGCTCGCCCGCCTGGAAAACGACGCCTGGAAGATCTATCCCCTGCCGCCCGGACTCAGCACCGCTACCTACGCCACCGACGCGTTCTGGCCTCTGCCCGATGGACGCCTGGCTCTTCCCATGGACGGGTCGCCCCACCTGCTGGTGTTCGATCCGGAACGAGAGACCTTCGGAAGCATCGCTCATCCCTCCGGGGGCCGCTTCCGCCGCCTCCAGCCGCGCCGGGACGGCTCCTTCTGGGTTCTAATAACGGCCCTCGACGGGTTGGAGTCGGTGCTGGAGACTTGGGATGGGAAGACCTTTCGGCCCTTCCTGGAGCTGTCCGCCGCCGACAACCTGGGGAGCCTGAAGTTCATCCACGAAGCCGGTAACGGGGACCTGTGGCTGGGTGGAAACGCCGGACTGGCGCGCTACCGGAAGGGAAAGCTCACCCGGTTCGGATCTCCGGATGGATTCACGGACAGTGGCGCGTTTGCGGTCCTGGAGACAGTGGACGGGAAGATCCTGGTGGGTGGCAGGGAGAACCTGCTCGAGTACGACGGCAAGACCTGGACGGTGCTCGAGGAGGGACTGGATCGGGTGCGCCGCATCATCCGCGCCCGGGACGGAACCACCTGGATCTCTTCCGCGACCGGCATCCAGCGGCGCCGGAATAGTTTGGTGATTACCAATTCCATAGAAGACGGCCTGCCCTCTTCGGTGGCCTACACGGTCTTCCAAGACGGCCGCGGGCGGATCTGGGCGGGCACCACGCGGGGCCTCAGCCTGTACCATCCGGAGGCGGATACCGATCCTCCCCACACGCTCGTCTCCGACGAGAAAAACCTGCGGGAAACTCCTCCCGGGGGAGAAGTGAAGCTGACGTTTTCGGGCGTGGACAAGTGGAAGTACACTGCCGCCGACCGGCTGCTCTATTCCTACCGGCTCGATGACGGCCCCTGGAGCCGTTATGGGCCGCAGGATTTCGTCGCCTACCGGCGGCTGGCGGCGGGCGGGCACCGCTTCGAGGTGCGGGCCATGGACCGGAACGCGAACGCCGATCCCAGCCCGGCGCGGTTCGAGTTTCAGGTTGTCAAACCTTGGTACCGGCAAACCGGCTTCGTGATTTGCGCGCTCGCCGGTATCACTCTGATCTGCCTCTTACTGGGGCTGGCGGGGGCCCACTACCGCTCCCGGGGAAGACTGATCGGCCAGTTACACCACGCCAAGGAGGCGGCCGAGTC
>JBGOUV010000453.1:0-5014 GCA_041477815.1 Terriglobia bacterium
ACCGATAACGAGGGCATTCTCAGCCGGCTCCAGCAGAAGGTCGAAGAAATCCTGGCGAAAGCGCAGCCGGCTCCGGCAAGAACAGGTGAACCGGGCTGCTAGGCTCTATTCGGTTGGACGAGTATGAGCGAGAAGAGGAAACTGAACTTCAAGAACACCCGCATCGGCGAAGGCCACACGCTGCAATTCCGGTCCGAGCTTTACGACGCCACGAACACGCGCAACTTCGGCACTCCGGATCCGACGGTCACCTCGGCGAATTTCCTGAACCAGTGGGGCACCGACGGCGGCAACCGCCGCATTGTGCTGGCGCTGCGGTACGTGTTTTGAGCTCCACTGCTCCGTTCCAGCCTCGCCATAAGACCGCTTTGTCGCGGGCCGCTATTCGGTGGCTTCTGGGGGAGGAGGAGCGTCCAAAGGATCAAGTTCCTCGATGGGAGGGCCGCCGACGGAGGGATTCGCCGCCTTCTCCAGCTTTCGCTGCACCCGCCGGGCCGCTTTGTCGCGCGCCTTCTCCTGGCGGGCCAGTTCCTTTTGACGTTTCTGAAACGTAGTGCGCGATCGCGCGGCCATAGGGGTCTCCTGTCGTCTTCGTCCGGTGGCCGGTGAGGGCGGCCCTCTTCGACGGTGCGGGCCGGTCTACCAGCGAGGCTCGCGACGTCCGCGAGGGGGGCGGCCACCACGACCACTGCCGCCGCCTCCACCGCGGTTTCCGAAACCGCCGGGGCCTCGCCCGCCACCGCCGCCGCGGTCCACCTTCGGCCGGGCTTCGTTGACCGTCAAAGGCCTGCCGCCGAGGCTGGCGCCGTTCAACGATTGGATGGCCTTATCGGCCTCTTCGGAGTCCGTCATCTCCACGAAGGCGAAGCCGCGCGATCGGCCGGTATCCCGGTCGGTCATCAGCGTCACCCGTTCCACGGTCCCGTAGGGCTCAAACAAGCTGCGCACGGTGTCTTCCGTCGCGCTGAAATCCAGGTTGCCTACAAAGATCTTTTTCAAGACTCTGTCCTTTTTGGCCTTTTGATAACGAACCCAGACGAGGCAGCTTTTCTAAGGAACGACCAAAGGCACTCGTATTGTACCACGATACCGGCCACCGGAGCGCAAGGCCTATCTGCCCCCTCTAGAACAGATATTTCACCCCAAACTGCACCTGCCGGCTGTCCAGCCACGTGGAGGTAATCTGGCCGAAGGTCGGCGAGCCCAACGTCCCTCCGGGCGCCGACAACTGCGGCGTATTGAACAGGTTGAACGCCTCGAACCGAAACTGCACGCGATGGCCTTCCTTTACCGGGAAGTTCTTGAAGATCCCGACGTCCCAGGTCTTCATGGCCGCCTGCCGCAGGATGTTGCGCCCGATGTCGCCGAACTTCATGTTGGCCACGCGGAACGCCGCGGTATTGAACCAGCGCTCGGGGCTGCGGACGCCCTTGTCCAGCTCCGCAATCTGGCCGGAGACCAGATCGGGGCGCTGCGGGCTGGCGTCGGTGTTTTGGCTGTTCCCCTGCTGGGTAATCGAATAGGGGAAGCCCGACTGATAGGTGACGATCCCGTTCAATTGCCAGTTCTTCAGCAGATATCCGGCCGGCCCGGTCATGCTCTTGGCCACCGGAACGTCCCACAGGAAGCTGTTGGTCAAGCGGTGGCGATAGTCGAAGCCCGAGTTGGACCGCTCGCAGGCCCAGCAATTCACGTTCTGGATGCCGTTGGTCGAGAAGGGCAGCGATTCGTTGGTGCCGTAGGCCTGGTCGATATTGTGCGCCCAGGTATAGGAAGTCAGGTACGAGAAGCCGCGGGCGAAGCGCCGCTCGCCGCGGACCTGGAGTGAGTTGAAGTACGCCTTGCCGTCGTCGCCCAGGTAGCGGATCTGTCCCCAGCGCGGGTAGGGGCGGCGCGCTTGTATGGCGCCGGGCCCGGGGGGCGCGTTGTTGATGTTCCGCGAGTTGTCCAGGTGGGACGCCTCGCTTCCGACGTAGGCGACCTCCACAGCGGTGGTGGAGGTGACCTGCCGCTGGATGGAGAAGCTCCACTGCACGTTATACGCGTTGACCCGGTTCGGGGTAACGGCCACTACGCTGAGAGGCGGCGCGGCGGCGGCCTGGCCGACCGGATAGGGGTTCTGGAGGGTCAGACCGCTCGGATTGGCGGGATCGGTGATGATCGTAACCTGGAACACGCGGAACGGATTGGGAATCACGGTGAGATTGTTGATCTGGTTGGCGTTGTTGTAAACGCCGAAACCGGTGCGCACCACCCACTTGTCGCTGGGCCGGTAGGCGATGCCGAGGCGCGGCCAGATGCGATTTCTCTCGGCGTGATAGAGATGGATGCGCTCCTTGGTCTTGGGGTCCTCCGGGAACAGGTAGCCGTCCGGGCGGTCCAGGCGCAGGGTGCGCGGGTAGCCGTTCTCCTCATCGGTAGTGCCCACGAAGTCATAGCGGACGCCGAGGTTCAGGGTGAGATTGCGGCTGGCCTTCCACTCATCCTGGAAAAAGAAGCCGTAGGTCTGCTGGTTGTACTCGACGGGGTGGATTCCGTCCGGGGTTTGGGAACTCGAGGGGAAGCCGATGATAAAGTCGGCGGCGGCGTTTCCGGTGATCTGGCCGTTGAACGAGATCCCGCCGCGCGCGTTGTTGGAGCCGGCGCGGTCCATGCGGAGGCGCTTGAAGTCGATGCCCATCTTGAAGGTGTGGACGCCTTTGGTAATGGTGAAGTTGTCGACGAGCTGCCAGGTCTCGCTGACGTTGAAGTCCGGGATCAGGCCGCCGTCTCCCATGGTGAGGTAGCCGGAAACGTTCATGGGAACCAGTCCGGTCTCAAAGGGGGAGAGCGCGCGCGGCGCCCGGGTTTCGGGGTCGAGACCCTGCACGCCTTTGAGGCCGATGGAGCCGGGATCGAAGTTGGTGTTGGTCCGCACGCCACTGCGCAGGATCCAGTTGCGGTTGAAGCCGAGCTTCAGCTCGTTCAGCATGGTGGCGCTGAACAGATGGGTGTGGCTGAGGACCCCGTTGCGAGCGGTGAGGCGGCTGGCCAACGGGGTGTTGGGGTCGAGGCCGATGGTGGGGAACTCGTAATTGTAAATGACGGCGCGGCCGAAGATCTTGTCGTTCTGGCCGATGTTGTGGTCGCCGCGGACGAAGACCTGGTTGATGCTGTTGATCTGGGTCTCCACGCCGTCCAGGTTGGCGCCGGTGAGGTTGGTCCCGGTCGGCAGCGGCTGATAGGCCAGGTAATTCTGGGCGATCGGATCGCGCCGGCTGGCCGGAATGAGGTTGTTCGCGAACGTCCCCCCGAGCGGATCGCGCAAAGCCGCGGCCAGGCCGGAGAAGGTGCCGCTCCGGAAGGGAACGGGGATCACGGTCCCCCGCTGGGCCACTTCCTGCTTCTCGCGCTGGCCCTCGTAGTTGACCATCCAGAAAGTCTTGTCGCGGCCGTTGTACACCTTGGGAAGGTACACCGGACCGGACAGCACGAACCCGAATTGGTTGCGCTGCAGGATGTCCTTGCTCAGCGGCGCCACGCGGAAGAAGTTGCGGGCGTCCAGGTTGTCGTTGCGCAAAAACTCAAACAGCGCCCCGTGCAGCTGGTTGCCCCCGGGCTTGGTGTGGATCTCCACCTGGGCTCCGGCGTTGTGGCCGTACTCGGCCGAATACGTCGCCGCATGCACTTTGAATTCCTCGATGGCCTCGATGGAGGCGCGGAAGAAGGTGGCGTTGTTGATGTTCCAGGCCGTGTAGACGCCGTCGTAGAGCACTTGTCCCTGATTTTCCCGGGAGCCGTTGGCGCTGATGGCCACGGCCGAGTCGCGCCGGCCGTACTGATTGGTGTTGGACGAGATGCCTTTGATCACGCCCGGCATCAGTCCGGCGAGGAAGGCGAAGTTACGGCCGTTGAGCGGCAGATCGACCACGCGCTTCTGCTCGACCACGTTGCCGAGCGTGGCGTCGTCGGTGGTGAGCAGCATCGCCTGAGCGGTGACTTCCACCGACTCGGTGACCGCCCCCACCTGCAGCGTGAAGTCCACGCGGGCCTTCTGGTTGAGCTGCACCACCAGTCCGGAGACGACTTCGGCCTTGAATCCCTGTTTCTCCGCCTTCACCGCGTAGCCCCCCGGCGTCATGAGCGGGAAGGTGTAGGTGCCCGATTCCCCGGTGGTCACCCGGCGGACCTGCCCGGTGGCCAGGTGGGTGGCGGTAATCTCGACGTTGGGAACCAGGGCCCCGGTGGTGTCCTGGACGTTGCCCAGGATCTGGGTCGACTCCCCGCCTTGCGGAAAAGCCGGCGTGAGCAACAACAATAGTGCGAAAGCCAAGCGAAACATAGCGGACCCCCTATTCAGTTCTTGATTGTAATATGAATCTGGCGAATCTGCTCAGGTCTGACGGTATCCTTCCCTACGGCTCTGGGGGCATCGCGCCGAACTCGTCCCAGAGGATTCGTGCGATGGTCTCCCGCAGCCCTGGTACATGTTCGGTGACAGCCTGCCAGATCAGATTCCAGTCGATGCCGAAGTAGCCGTGAATCACCCGATTGCGAAGCGCCACTACGGCGTGCCAGGGAACTTCAGGATAGCGTTCGAGGAGAACGCCGGGAAGTTTGTTCACCGCCTCTCCGATGATCACGAGGTGGTATAGCACTGCTGCCTGAGCGGTGTCATCTCGCGAAAGCGCTTCCAGAGAACTACCTTCGGTGAGCCCCTGAATCTTGCTTGCGGAGACAAAAATGTCCCGCAAGAAAGCGGGTTCAGGCCGCATGGTAAATGGTCTGGGCGTCCTGTTCCACCTGGGGCCTGATCCACGGCTTGAGGCCGCGCCGCGTCGTGGCCTCCACCTTGCGGCCCAACAGCGATCCCAGTTCGCCTTCCATGGCGAACAAATCGAAGTAGCTCACTGCCGCTGCCGGCTCGAATTCAACCAGCAGGTCGATATCGCTGTGGGCACGAAGCTCTCCCCGTACCGCCGAGCCGAAAACGGCCAGTTCGCGGACGTGATACCGCCGGCAGATGTCTGCGATC
>JBGOUV010000601.1:0-2624 GCA_041477815.1 Terriglobia bacterium
CTGGGACTCGAGATTATCAGTCCGGCATGGCTGAGGAGGCACTTGTAGCGGGTGGTGGTGGCCTGGAGCCAGTTGGCCAGGTGGCCGCCGTACGAGGCCCCGCCCGCCGCCTGGCGCGTGCCGTCGATGAACGTGTAGCGCCGGAGGGCTTCGTCGGCGGCCTCGTTGATCTCTTCGCCCGGACCCTTCAGGGGATCGCCCTGGATATCCTGGGCGAACTTTTCGCCGAATCCGGTCGAACCCGTATAGTTGGTCAGCAGGACTACGTAGCCGGGCTGCGCCAGGAGGTGGTAGTTCCAGCGCAGGAAAAACTGGTCGCGCCACATATTGTGCGGTCCGCCGTGGAGCAGCACCAGCAGTGGATATTTCTTAGACTCATCGAACGCCGGCGGCAGGACCACCATGTTGTGGATCTTCCGGCCGGCCTTGGAGGTGAACCAGAAGTGGCGCGGCGGCAGCCAGTCGATCCCGGCGGCGCGCTCCACGTTGAACTCGGTCGTCCAGAGGTGCTGGCCGGTGGCGGGATCGATCCGCACCACCTCGCCGGGGTTGACCGTGCTCTCCCAGTTGGCCACCAGGGCCTGGGTCGAAGAAAGGTTCGTGTAACAGCCCGCCGGCCTCCCGCCCATGGGGCGCGCCGCTCCTCCCGCGGACGGCAGGGCGTAGAGCTTCTCCAGGCCGGCGTCCTCGGCCAGCAGGTAGAGGGTCTTGCCGTCCGGGCTGAAGCCGAATTTGCTGACCGAGCGGTCGAACGTGGCGGTAACGATGGTCCGCTCGCCCGGCGCCGGCCACGAAAACCTGGCCACCCGCTCCAGGTTGTAGACTTTCTCGGTGCGCTTCTCGTAAGAGCAGTACAGAGCGCGGCCGTTCGGCTCGAAGGCGGGCTGGGTGTAGCTGTCCTCTCCGGTGGTGAGGGCTTGGGGCTCGCCCCCCGTCGCCGCCACCTGGTAGAGATGGGTAGGATAGAACGAGTAGGCGGCGGTGTTCCGGCGGGTGGCAGCGGCGAATACGATCGACTTTCCATCGGGCGCCCAGGACGCCTCCAATTCCTCTCCGCCCAGAGGCGCCAGGGGCATGGAGAATCCCGGCTCGGCGGCCAGCCGCGACCCCGCCAGCAGGTCCCGCGCCGGGAGGCTGGGGTCGGCGTCCTGGACGAAGACATGCAACCGGCGCTCGTCGAGCCATTGGTCCCAGTGCCGGATGGGGAAGCTGTCGAATACCCGCGCGCTGTACTTGCGGGTCTTACGCTCGGCGGCCAGCGGATCGATCACCGAGCCGAATAGCAACGCCCCGCCGTCCGGCCGCCAGTGCGGCGAGGAAGCGCCGCCGGCCACCGAGGTGATCCGCACCGCCTCCCCTCCGGTTACCAGGTCCAGGACGTAGATTTGATTCTCCTGGTCGCCGTCCCTCTTGGCCGAGAAGGCCAACCGCCGCGAGTTCGGGCTCCACGCGACACCGCTCTCGGCCCCCTTGGTGAAGGTGATCTGGCGCGGCAGGGCCTTGCCGTCGGCCGGGACAAGCCAGAGATCCGCTTGCTGGTCCCGGGCATCGTAAGCAGGCTGGGTTACCGGGAAGACGACCCATTTGCCGTCGGGGCTGGCTACGGGCGCGCCGACGCGCTTCATCAGCCAGAGGGATTCGTGGGTGATCGGCGACTTGGCGGCCGCCCAGCCGGAGGCGACCAGCAGACAGACGGCGATGGCGCGCATACCATGCGAATATAGCATCATGATTCGCCTGAGAATCGTGCCCGCCTTGATGCTTGCCGCCGCGGCCTGCGCCTCCGACTGGCCGCAGTGGCGCGGACCCGACCTCAACGGCATCAGCCACGAGAAAAACCTGCCCTTCCGCTGGACCGAACAGGAGAACATCGCCTGGAAACTCCCCCTGCCGGCCTGGAGCGGGTCCACGCCGATTGTCTGGGGCGACCGTATCTTTCTCAATGTCGCCGACGGCAACGATCTCTTCTTCTGGTGCGTCGACCGCAATAAGGGGGCGATCCTGTGGAAGCGGCGTTTGGGTGGCGGCAACGTCAAGATGCGCAAGCAGAATATGTCGTCGCCGTCGCCCGCCACCGATGGCCGGAACGTTTGGGTCATGACCGGCACCGGCATTCTGAAGTCCTTTGACTTCGCGGGCAACGAGAGTTGGGGGCGCGACATCCAGAAGGACTACGGCGCTTTCGGATTGAACCACGGCTACGGATCTTCGCCGCTGCTTTACGAGGATTCCCTGTACGTTCAGGTGCTGCACGGGATGAAGACAGACGATCCGTCGTACCTGCTTCGGATCGACAAGAGGACCGGCCGGACACTGTGGCGCGTGGAGCGGCCGACCGACGCGGTGCGCGAGTCGCCGGATTCCTACACCACGCCGGCCCTGCTCCCGCAGGGCGACCAGGTGGAGCTCGTGATCACCGGCGGCGACTACGTCACCGGCCACGAGCTGGCCACCGGGAAGGAGTTGTGGCGCGGCGGCGGGTTCAACGATCGGAAAGAGCAGGACTACCGGATCATCGCTTCGCCGGTGGTGTTCAACGGCCTCATCTACTGTCCCACGCGGGTGCGGCCGCTGCTGGTATACCGGGCCGGCGGACGCGGCGACATCACGAAGTCGCACCGGGC
>JBGOUV010000110.1:0-16860 GCA_041477815.1 Terriglobia bacterium
CCCGCACCTCCTTCGACCAGCGCTTCCGCGTTCTGAAGCCCTCCTCCAAGCAGATCGTGGCCGCCCTCGAGGAGGCCCTCAACCTCCCCCAAATCACCCCCCGCATCGAGTGCTTCGACATCTCCCATATCCAGGGGACCGACACCGTGGCCTCCCTGGTGGTTTGGGAGAACGGCAAGATGAAGAAAGGCGACTACCGGAAGTTCATCATCCGGACCGTGGCCGGCAACAACGATTTCGCTTCCATGCGCGAGGTCGTCACCCGGCGCTACACCCGCCTCCAGGAGGAGAATAAGCCCCTCCCCGGCCTGATCCTGATCGATGGCGGCCTGGGACAGCTCCACGCCGCCGCCCAGGCCCTGGACGCCCTCGGCATCATCAACCAGCCCCTCGCCTCCCTCGCCAAGAAGGAGGAGATCATCTACGTCTACGGCCAGGAAAGCGAGCCGGTGGTGCTGGACCGCTTCTCCCCGATCCTGCACCTGGTTCAGCAGGTTCGCGACGAGGCCCACCGCTTCGCCGTAACCTTCCACCGCAGCCGCCGCGACGCCGCCCGCCTCACCTCCGAGCTAAGCCAGATCCCAGGTATCGGACCCCGCACCCTCCAAAAGCTCCTCAAGACTTTCGGCAGCCTGGACGGCGTCCGCGCCGCTGCTCCCGACGCCCTCGCCTCCGCCGTCGGTCCCGCGCTGGCCACCCGTATTGCAGAATACTTCTCCGCCCCGGCTTCCGGGATGTAAACTCATCTACTGTAGTTGTTTTCTCCGATCCACTGACCTAGAATCGGACACGGAGTCTTAGAGATGCGACTGACCATACTTTGGGGTGTGCTGGGCTTGGCGGCGATTGCCTCGGCCCAGGAGGTGGGAGCCCAGGCCCAGAAATTGGAGCGTTCGGGCGAAGTGGTTCGCGCTCGCGCGCTACTGGCCCGGGCTGCGGACGCCAATCCGAAGGACACTGGCGCCCAGCGCGCCTACGCCCAATTTCTGGACCGCTACGGCGACCCGGCGCGCCGGGAGGTCTACGAGCGCCTGCTCAACGCGCTCCCTGCCGGCGATGAGCGCACTGCGGTGGCTCGCCGCCTGGTTTCGCTCGACCTGATCGCCGGCGACCGCGAGGCTGCCGCCCGTCATCGCGCCGCCTCGGGAATCCAGACTTCCTTCCCGGTGACGCCCGAGCCCGAGAAGCTGCCCGGCGAGGGCGCCATCCAGATTCCCGGCCCCTTGCGCTCCTTCCAGCGGATGGCCGCCGTCTCCAGCGACCTCGCCGCCGCTGATATCCTCCCCGCCCTGGCCCGCAACATCATTACCAACGGCTATCAAGCCTCCCACTCCAACGAGGCCCTGGAGCAGACCGAATACCTCAAACTGGTCACCCGCTATCTCTCCCAGGCCCGGGAGCTGGCCACCCTGGCCGGCTCCGGTCAAGCCATCGAAGTCAAGGCCTGCGAATCCACCGAGGCCGGGCAGCTCCTGAAGATCCTCGGCTATCGCCTCCGCGCCGGCTGCGGCGAGGACGCCGTCATCGAAACCGTTAACGCCTCTCGCGCCTTTCTCACCATCGATTCCGGCTTCCCGCTGGCCGAGCTTGAAGAAGCCTTCCGCAAGAATCAGCCCTTCCGGTACGAGTACAAGCCCACCACCGTCCCGGTGCTGTTCGGCCCCGAGTATTGGGTCAGCGAGAAGAACAAAAAGGACGCCGAATTCATCGACATGTTCATCGCCGACCCTTCCCTGGCGCGCCTCTACCTGGCCATGACCAAGCTCGATCCCCACACCTCGGAGGAGTTGCGCAAGGCGCATCCCATGGACCGCTGGAAGGCCTTCGCCCACGTCCTGGACTTCTTTGGGGGGCAGTTCGAGATCCGCAACGGCCGCGTCCCCTTCCCCGGCAACGAGAAAGCCGCCGCCATGTGGACCGAGAT
The DNA here is from genome assembly GCA_041477815.1 of Terriglobia bacterium. Taxonomy (GTDB): domain Bacteria; phylum Acidobacteriota; class Terriglobia; order Bryobacterales; family JACQDG01; genus JBGOUV01. The sequence goes on from JBGOUV010000110.1 coordinate 1,925, forward strand.
GGTGGGCGCTTCCCCGGACAAGGGCGCCGAGTTCATCGAGAAACTCATTTCCCGGGATGACGGCTGGATGGCCAGCTACTTCGACGCGCTCTCCCGCTCCAAGGGCCGGCTGCGCGACTACTTGACCGAGCCCCAGCGTCTGAAGCGCTTCTATACGGCGGTACGCGGCCGCGTCACCAGCCCCGGCCCCGCCCGCCCGGTTTTCCGCTCCAACGCCGACATGCTGCTGCTCACCAGCCGCCTCCAGATCAAGCCCGACGGCACGCCCCACATCCCCGGCGGCCTGGAGCCCTGGAAGCAACTCTTCGTTGTCCATCCCCACGGCAAGTACGATGGCAAGCTCACCCGCGCCGCCACCACCTGGAAAGCGTCCGACGACCTGATGGAGGCCCTCTTCGCCCTCTGCCGCAAGTCGGTTGAGAACGAGCCCCTGAAGGTCTTCATGGCCCTCAGCGACATCGACCGCAACCGCAAGACGCCTCTGGCCGCCGGCACGGTCCACCGCCTGGCCTTCGAGTACCGCATCTACGGACCGCAGTACGCCGTCTTCAACGACGCTCCTTCCCTGCGCGACGAAACCATCCTGGCCGCCATGGACACCATGGCCGCCCTGTCCAAGGTCAAGGAGCCCGGCCAGCGCGCCGACACGGTCGGTATGTATCAGTCTCTGGTCAGCATCTGGCAGATCCTTTGCCGGCAGAACCAGATCGGGGAGGCCAAGGCCGACGCAGCTTTCAGAAGCATCGTGGACCTGTTCGTCAGGCCGGTGAACGACCGCGAGATGTTCGACGCCGGCCGCTCGGGCATCAAGCTCCTGCTCGCCGCCACCGGCGCTCCGGCCGACGCCAACCCCCAGGACCGCCTCATCGAGCTGCTGGCCGGGCCCGCCCGTCCGGCCGACCAGGAGCATCACAAGCAGATGATCGCCGATCTGACCGGGCTGTTCGAAACCCAGCGCCTGGTTTCCCTGAAGACCCTCTTCGACCTGGCCGACCACCTGGAGAGCGTCTCCCGCGGCGAGAAGCTCAACATCGCCATGGCCAACCGCCTGGCCGCTCGCATCTCGGAGATCCGCCTCCCCCGCACCACCTTGACCACCATCGAGAAGAACTCCTTCTCGTTCGGCTACTGGACCGAGAAGCACATCGAGGAGCAGCGCAGCCTGAACCTCCGCCAGGTGGTGGACCGCGCGGCCGGGCAGCCCGAAAAACTCAATAACATTCGCGGCCACCTGGCCGCCATCCTGCGCGACACCCTGGTTGGCTTTAGCTATATCTACTACTCGCCGCCCGGGGGCCAGATCATCCGCACCAACCCGCTGTTTGTCCGCAGCCACGACTTCCTCGGCGTCCAGGCCACCACGCACACCTGGCGCTCGGCGGAGCTGTTTGGGACCGGCTGGCCCTCCAATGGCGGCGGCCGTTTGCTGGGGTCGCTATCCGGCCTGGCCTACGCCCTGGCCGAAGCCGAGCAAAACTTCCTCATCCCCAGCCAGACGCAAGCGCTCATCTGGGGGGACCTGGTCCCCCAGATCATGCTCAGCGCGAAGGTCCCGCGCTACTGGCAGGTCACTGCCGACGAGCAGCATTGGCTCGCCCTGCATGTCCGTTTCGCGGAGGAGTTGTTGGCGACCGCCGCGCTGGACCCGCCGTCCCGCGAGGCCATACTCAGTAAGCTGGCCATCCAGGTTCCTCCCAACCGCCGCGCCCGCGTGGCCCGCCTGCTCGAGACCGCCCAAGTGCGCGAGGCCATCGAAACCCTGACGCCGTCGGAGCAGTATGTCCTGGCCCAGAGCTACCTCGAATCCACCTCCGGCTCGTCCTCCCCCGGCCCCATCGAGCAGGAGCTCCGCCGCCTCAGCTCTGCCCAGCCGCCACGCGCCAGCGCCGCCCGCATATCCGCCGCCTTCGGGGCTCCCCACCCCACCCTGGCCAACTCCTACCGCCCGGAGCTGCTGAATCTCCACACCTTCCCCACGCTCATGGGCTACTCCAGCCGGGTGATGGCCGAATCCTGGGAGTCCAACAACCTGTACTGGGCCACCTTGGCCGACGAGCTGCATCTGCCTCCGGCGCAGCTCAATCTCCTCATCCCCCAATGGACCCAGCGCGTGGTGGAGCGCATTTTTGCCACCCACCTGGAAGACTGGCCGGCAGTGTTGCGTTCTCTCCGCTGGATTGGCGATGATTACAGGCAGAAAGCAAGGCCGCAACTATTGAACGAGATCAAGGCGTCGCTCGACTAGGAGGGGAACAGTGAGATCCCGGAAGCTGCTGGTTCTGATCGTTTTGGCTGGAACACTCACCGGTCTGCTGGTTTGGGCCCAGCAGGCCCCGGTCTTCCGCGTGAAGGTGGACCTGGTGGTGCTGAATGTGACGGTCACCAACCGCCAGAACAAGTACGTCACCGGGCTGAAGCCCACCGACTTCAAGGTGATGGAGGACGGCATCACCCAGAAGGTCGCCTTCTTCGGCGAAGGCAACCAGGCCCCCGTGGCCCTGGCCGAGGGTCAGCCCGCCGCGGGCGCCGGCGGCACGGGCGGGGGCGGAGGCGGCATCGACCTCGCCTCCGACACCTTCGTCGGCACCAACGTCTTCATCCTCTTCGACACCTCCAACTTCATGTACCGCGGCTTCGTCTACGCCCAGGACGCCATCTCCGACTTCGTCCGCGGCCTGGACCGCGCCGACTCCATCGCCATCTACACCTTCAGCCGCAACCTCAGCCGGGCCGCCCCGCTGACCCGCGACCGGACCCTGGCCGTGCGCGGCCTTCGTCAGGCCGTGGTCGGCGACGATACCGCCCTCTACAACACGTTGCTGCTCACCCTCCGCGACGCCGCCCGCGTCCCCGGCCGCAAGGTGGTGATCATTTTCTCGAACGGCCCCGATAACGCTTCCATGCTCGCGCCCGACGACGTCCGCGCCGTGGCCGAAGACGAGGGCATCCCCATCTACGTCATCTCCACGTCCGAGGTGAACAAGGACCCCATCAGCGGCAACGTGTTTCGACGCATTACCGCCCGCACCGGGGGCCGCGTCTTCTTCGCCAAATCCTGGCAGAAGCAGACGGAGGCCTTCTCGTCCATCCGCGGCGAGCTGCAGAACTCTTACACCATTACCTACTATCCGCAGTCCAACCCCAATGAAGGATGGCGCTCCATCACCGTGGAGCTGACCGGTGACGCCGCCAAAAAATACCGCATCCGTACCCGCGCCGGCTACCGGCCTAAACTATAGCCGGCGGCCACTGAACCACGACCGTAAGGAGTTCCGCATGGCCCTGGCAGGGCCGCAACGATGGATGAGAACGTGGGGCGGTCCCCCTGGGCCGCAGCCGGCCCCCTGGCCGGCTTGGTGCATCTACTGGAATTCGGAAGGCCGGGCCAGGGGGCCCGGCGCGGCCCGGGGGGGCCGCCCCACATTTGACAGCCAGTCCTATGAACTCTCGCCTCCTCCTGCTCCCCTTCCTGTTGGCGACCCTCGCCGCCGCGGCCCCGGAGAACTGGCCGCAGTTTCGCGGGCCTGACTCAAGCGGCGTCGCGGCCGACGACCCCCGCCTCCCCGACCGCTGGAGCAAGACCGCGAACATCGCCTGGCGCACCGAGATCCCCGGCCGCGGCTGGTCCAGCCCGGTGGTGTGGGGCAACTCTGTCTTTCTCACCTCGGTCGTGTCCACCGCCCCCGAGGAGCCTGCCAAGAAGGGTCTCTATTTCGGCGGCAACCGCCCCGAGCCCCCCACCGTCGAGCACCGCTGGGTGGTCTACGGCGTCGACTTCCAGTCCGGCAAGATCCTGTGGGAGCGCGAAGTGCATAAGGGCGTCCCCCAGAGCGCCCGCCACCTCAAGAACAGCTACGCCTCCGAGACCCCGGCCACGGACGGCGAGCGCGTCTATGCCTACTTCGGCAACGTCGGGGTCTTCTGCTTTGACTTTCAGGGCAAGCTGCTGTGGTCCCAGCGACATAGTCCGGTCAATACCCGCTATGGCTGGGGTACGGCCGCCTCGCCCGTCCTGCACCGTGGCCGCCTCTACATCGTCTCCGACAACGACGACCAGTCCTTCCTCGCCTCGCTCGACGCCAAGACCGGCCGCGAGATCTGGCGCGCCGGCCGCGACGAGAAGTCCAACTGGGCGACGCCCTACGTCTGGGAGCACGACGGCAAGACCGAGATCGTGACCAACGGCACCGGACGCATCCGTTCCTACGATCTGGACGGCAAACTCCTGTGGGAGCAGGGCGGAGCCAGCGACATCGTGATCCCCACGCCGTTCTCCCGCTTCGGCCTGCTCTACGTGACCTCCGGCTACGTGGGCGACCAGAAGCGGCCGGTCTACGCCCTGCAGCCCGGCGGCAAACTGGCGTGGTCCCTCCCCCAGGCCGGCCCCTACAACCCCTCCCCGATCCTCTATGGAGATTATTACTACACCCTCCTCGACCGGGGCTTCTTCACCTGCCACCAGGCCCGCACCGGCAAGGAAGTCTACGGCCGCCAGCGTATCGACCCCGAAGCTGCGGCCTTCACCGCCTCGCCGTGGGCTTACAACAGCAAGCTCTTTGCCCTGAGCGAGGACGGCGATACCTACGTGCTCCAGGCCGGTCCCGAGTTCAAGGTGCTCGGCAAGAACTCCCTGGACGAGATGTCGATGGCCACCCCCGCCATTGCCGGCGGCAGTCTGATCCTCCGCACCGCCTCGCGACTGTACCGCATTGCCCGCTGAAGTATAATGGGGCAGAAAGATGTCTGCCAAGTCTCCCACTGTCCCTGCGGCCCGGCTGTACGAGGAGGATTTCCTCGCCTGGACCGAAGAGACCGTCCGGCTGCTGCGAGGACGCCAGTTTACCGCACTGGACCTCGAGAACCTGATCGAGGAGATTGACGACATGAGCAAGAGCCAGTGGCGCGAACTCGACAACCGCCTGGTGGTGGTGATCAAACACCTCCTGCAATGGAGGTATCAGCCCGCCAGGCGGTCCGCCAGTTGGGAGTCTACGCTCTTAACCCAGAGGCGGAAACTCCGCCGCTTGCTGCGGCAATCGCCCAGCCTGAAACCCGGCTTACGAGAAGCGGTCGTCGAGGCGTATCGTGACGCCGCGAAAGAAACAGGCGTGGAGACGCGCTTGCCGGCATCGACCTTCTCTGAGGAATGCCCCTTCACCGCCGAACAGATTTTGGACCCCGACTTCCTGCCATGATCGGCCGCCAGCTATCGCACTACGAGGTGGTCGAGAAGCTCGGCGAGGGCGGGATGGGCGTGGTGTACAAGGCCCGTGACACGGAGCTGGGCCGGCTGGTGGCCATCAAGCTGCTGTCGGGACAGGCCGCGGCCGACCCCGAGCGGCGGCGGCGCTTTCTGCAAGAGGCCCGCGCCGCCTCTTCGCTGAACCACCCCAATATCATTACGATCTACGAGATCGGGCACGCCGACGGGCTGGACTTCATCGTCATGGAGTATGTCGACGGGCCGTCGCTGAAAGCCGTGATTCCGCCGCAGGGGATGCCGGTGAAGGAGGCCGTGCCCCTGGCCGTCCAGATCGCTGCGGCGCTGGGCAAGGCGCACGAGGCCGGCATCATCCACCGCGATGTGAAACCCGCCAATATCCTCCTCACCAGTACACACACGGTGAAGGTGGTCGACTTCGGGCTGGCCAAGCTGGCAGTGGCGGCGGTGGGCTCGTCGGACGACAAGACCCCCACGCTGTCCATGCAGTCGGCCTCGCAGCAGACCCGCGAGGGCGTGATCCTGGGCACGGTGGCGTACATGTCGCCCGAGCAGGCGGAGGGCAAGCCGATCGACGCCCGCTCGGATGTGTTCTCGTTCGGGGTGCTGTTGTACGAGATGCTCGCCGGGCGGCGGCCGTTCCAGGGCGAGAGCGACCTCTCGACCCTGATGGCCATCGTACGCGACCCGGCCCCGCCGCTGCCGGACGAGTTCCCCGCCGAGATCGCCGGCATCGTGCGGCGCGCCCTGGAGAAGAAGCGCGAGGCGCGCTATGGGTCGGGCGCCGAGATAGCCCGCGAGCTGACGGCGCTACAGCAGGGATTGTCGAGCGGCTCGGTGCGGCCGGTACGTCTGGCCGCGCAGGTGAAGCGCCCGCAGGTGGCAGTTCCAGCCGTGGTGCTGGTTCTGGCGCTCGTCGCCGGCGCGGCGTGGTTGGTGCGGCGGCAGGTGCGCGTCCGCTGGGCCCGTCAGACGGCGATTCCCGAAGCGGCGCGGCTCCTGGCTCAGGGCAAGGCGTTCGAGGCTTTCGATCTTGCCGCTGCAGCCCGCACCCTGGTCCCTGACGATCCGCAGCTCGCCAAGCTTTGGCCCGAGGTCTCGGCGGCGCCCGACTTTACCACCGACCCGCCCGGCGCCGACGTGTACCTGCGCAGTACAACAGGCCGGAGCAGGCGTGGCGTCACGCGGGCAAGTCACCTCTGCGCGGCATCGCGCTGCCTCGAAGCTTCCTGCTGGTCAAGGTTTCCAAAGCCGGCCATGAACCCACGTTCGTGGCCGCCGCCACCTGGTATTCGCGGATTGCGGTCAAGCTGCATCCGGAGGGGACGACGCCGGAAGGCATGGTCTACGTGCCGGCCACGGCGGGCCTGGGCTTCAACGTCGTAGGCCTCCCCCTCGCGCCGCCCGCGGAGCCCTATTTCATCGACCGCTATGAGGTGACCAACAAGGAATTCAAACGGTTCGTGGACGCCGGCGGCTACCAGAGGAAGGACTTGTGGAAGCATCCCTTTCTGAGAGGCGGTCGTAGTCTGTCGTGGGAAGAGGCGGTACGAGAGTTCCGCGACTCTACCGGACGGCCCGGACCATCCACGTGGGAGGCGGGCACGTATCCGCAGGGGCAAGAGGATTTCCCGGTGGGCGGCGTGAGCTGGTACGAGGCCGCGGCCTACGCGGATTTTGCGGGCAAGAGTCTGCCGACCCTGGCGCACTGGTGCTGGGCGGCGGACTTCAAGGCTGCGCCCTACATCATCCCACTCAGCAACTTCGGCGGCAAAGGGCCGGTCCGGGTCGGGCAGTACCAAGGGGTAAGTCCGCCGGGCGCCTACGACATGGCGGGCAACGTCAAGGAGTGGGTGTGGAACGAAGGGCGCGAGGGCGCGCGATTCATTCCGGGGGGCGCCTGGGGCAGCCCCAGCTACCAGTTCACCATGCCCGAGGCGCTGCCGCCGTTCGATCGCGCTCCGACGAACGGTTTCCGTTGCGCGCGCTACGGGGCCCCGCTGCCGGAAGCGCTCACCCGCTCGTTCGTCAACACCGTACACGACTACTCGCAAGACAAGCCTGTTTCCGACGAGGTGTTTGAAGCCTATCGGCGTCTGTATGCCTACGAACCGGCCGAGCTGAAGGCGGTGGTGGAGCCCGCCGACGACGGCTCCCCCTACTGGCGCCGGGAGAAGATCACCGTAAACGCCGCCTACGGAGGCGAGCGCCTCCCGGTGTTTCTGTTCCTGCCCAAAAGCACGGCGGCGCCCTATCAGGTGGTCGTATTCCTCGCCGGAGCGGGCGCGATGGGCCGGTCGAGCGCGGGCGTGCTCGCCGACACCTCGCGAATCGATTTCATCGTCCGCAGCGGCCGGGCGGTAGCCTACCCGGTGTTTAAGACCTTGTACGAACGGCCGGCGCCACCGGCGCAGAATGAACTGCAGTTGAGGCAGCTTATGGTGTGGCGGGCGCAGGACCTCAATCGCACCATCGACTACCTGGAGACGCGTCCCGACATCGATCGCTCCCGGATCGCCTATTCGGGAGTCAGCTATGGCGCCTGGGTGGCGCCGGTTCTGGTGGCCATGGAACCCCGCGTGAAGGCCGTGGTGTTGACGGAAGGCGGCTTGAGCGGGCGGGCTCTTCCACCGGACGCTTCCGCGGTGAACTTCGCGCCGCGGGTGAAGGTTCCGGTGCTCATGCTGAACGGCCGCTACGACTATACGTTCCCGCTCGAGCAATTGCAGAAGCCGCTGTTTCGATTGCTGGGGACGCCCGACAAAGACAAGCGCCACGTCGTCTACGACACGGCCCACGACGTGGGCGTTTTTCGCACCGAGATGGTCCGCGAGACGCTCGATTTCCTGGACAAGTATCTGGGGCCCGTACGGATGCTACAATGAAAGTTTGTCATGTCGAATGTAGTCATCCTAGGTGCCCAGTGGGGCGACGAGGGCAAGGGCAAGATCGTCGACCTGTTCAGCGAGCGTTTTGACATCGTGGCCCGCTACCAAGGCGGCCACAACGCCGGACACACGGTCAAGGTGGGGGACCGGAAGTTCGTTTTGCAATTGATTCCTTCGGGCATCCTGCGTCCGGGTAAGACGGCGGTGATCGGCAACGGCGTGGTGATCGATCCGGCGGCCCTGCTCCAGGAGATGGCCACGCTGCGCGCCGCCGGGATCGAGGTCAGCGGGCGGCTGGTCATCTCCCATCGCGCCCACGTCATCTTTCCGTTCCACCGCATGATGGAGAAGATGTCCGAGGGCAAGGCGGGCAAGGTCTCGATCGGCACCACCTCGCGCGGCATCGGTCCGGCTTACGAGGACAAGATCGCCCGCCGCGGCATCCGTATGGCCGACCTGCTGGACGCCGAAACGTTCTGCGCCCAGTTCGACCAGATCGCCGCGGAAAAGAAGATCATCGCCCAGGCTCTGGGGATCGATGAACCGCTCGACTTCGCCGGGATACGCGCGCAATACGTCGCCTACGCCGAGCAACTGCGCCCGCTGGTCGGCGACGTGACGGGGCTGCTCAACCGCGCGATGGACGAGGGCAAGCGGGTCCTGTTTGAGGGCGCCCAGGGCACGATGCTGGATATCGACCACGGCACCTATCCCTTTGTTACGTCCTCGAACGCCACGGCCGGGGGCGCGGCGACCGGCGCCGGCGTCTCACCCACCCGTATCGACGCCGTGGTCGGCGTGTCGAAGGCCTACATCACGCGAGTAGGCGGGGGGCCGTTTCCCACCGAAGAGCGCGCCGAGGCCGGCCAGCGGTTGCGGGAGCGCGGCAACGAGTTCGGCGCGGTCACCGGACGTCCCCGCCGCTGCGGCTGGTTCGATGTCCCGCTCCTGCGCTACACCCACACCCTCAACCATTTTGCTTCGCTGGTGGTCACCAAGCTGGACGTCCTCGACCACCTGACCGAGATTCCGGTTTGCACCGGCTACCGCTACCGGGGTGAGATCCTCAATGAAATGCCGGCCCTGGCGCGGGTGCTGGAGCAGATCGAGCCGGTCTACACGACTCGGCCCGGCTGGAACTGCTCGACCGAGGGCGTGCAGGACTACGGCCAGCTCCCCGCCGCTGCCCAGGCCTACTTACAGTATCTGGAAGACCGGCTCGGGGTGGAGATCGGCTCGATCTCGACCGGCCCCGAGCGGGATCAGACGATCCTCAAACCGGGCTCGAAGCTGGCTGGAATCCTGGATGCGTAGCTATGGCGGTGCTGACTTTCGCCGAGGCTCGCCGGACCGTCGAGTTACAGGTCGCTTCCGCGCGCTGCGTCCCCGAGGCTGAGACGGTCCCGCTGGCCGACGCGCCGGGACGCATCCTGGCCGAGCCAATCGCCGCCGACCGGGACTATCCGCCGTTTGACCGCGCTACGCGGGACGGGTACGCGGTGCGGGGCGCGGAGACGCCGGGACGGCTGCGGGTGATCGGGCAGGTGCGGGCCGGGCAGGAGTTTGGAGGGACGGTTGGGCCGGGGGAGGCGGTCGAGATTATGACCGGGGCGCCGATGCCGGCGGGGGCCGATGCGGTGATCATGGTCGAGTACACGCGATGCGAAGGGGAGTCCGTGGTGCTGGAACGCGGGGTGCGGGCCGGGGAGAATGTCGTACCCAAAGGCAGTGAGGCCGGCGGAGGCGTGGCGGCGATGGGGCCGGGGCGGCGGCTGGACTATCCGGAGATCGCCTTGCTGGCGTCGTTTGGACGCGAGGCGGCGCGGGTGTATCGGCGGCCGCGGGTGGCCATTTTGTCGACCGGCGATGAGGTTGTCGAGCTTGGCGAGACGCCTCGGAACTTCCAGATCCGCAATTCCAATGCCTGGTCCCTGGCCGTGCAGGTGCGGCGGGCCGGGGGGGAGCCGGTGGTGCTCCCGATTGCGCCCGATGAGAAGATACGGACGCGGGAGTTGGTGGAGCTGGGGCTGGCGTGCGACCTGTTGCTCCTGTCCGGGGGCGTTTCGATGGGGCGGTACGACCTGGTGGAGGCGGTGCTGGCGGAGTTGGGCGCGGACTTCTACTTTGACGGCGTCTTGATCCAGCCGGGGAAGCCGCTGGTGTTTGGGCGGGCGCGCGGGCGGTTCTTTTTCGGGTTGCCTGGAAATCCGCTCTCGACCATGGTGACGTTTGAGGTGTTGGGGCGTTCCGCGGTGGAGTTGTTGGGCGGGGCGGAGTCGGCGCCGCTGCGGTTTGGGCAGGCGCGGCTGGCCGCCGATTTCCGGCACCGGACGGGGCTGACGCGGTTCTTGCCGGCGCGGCTCGAAGGGTCGTACGCCGAGGTAGTGGTTCATCCGGTAAAATGGCAGGGGTCGGGCGACGTGGTGTCTCTTACCCGCTCGAACTGCTTTCTGGTCGCCGCCGCCGATCGGGAGGAGTGGAAAGCCGGCGATTGGATTGCGGTGCTGCCCCGATGAAAGCGCGCCTCAGCCATTACGATGCAGCCGGGTCGCCCCGGATGGTGGACGTGAGCCAGAAGCCGGCTACGACACGCACGGCGCGGGCCCACGCGCGCGTCCGGATGCGGCCGGAGGTGCTGGAGCGCCTGGCCGAAAACCCCAAGGGCAACCCGCTCGAGATCGCCCGCATCGCCGGCATCGCCGCCGCCAAGCGTACCGCCGACCTGATCCCGCTGTGCCACCCTCTGCTGCTCAGCCACATCGACGTGGAAGCCACGGTGGAGAGCGACGGGGTCCGGATTGTCTCTGCGGTCACTACCACCGGACCGACGGGGGTGGAGATGGAGTCCCTTACCGCCGTGGCGGTGGCAGCGCTCACCGTCTACGACATGACCAAGGCACTGGACAAGGGTATCGAAATTACCGATGTGTATCTCGTCGAGAAGACCGGCGGGAAGAGCGGCGCGTGGCGCCGGAAGAGCTGACATGAACGCAGCCGTCCTCACCATCAGCGATGCGGCCCATAAGGGGTTGCGGGTGGACAAGAGCGGCCCGGCGGTGCGGGAGCGGCTGGAGCGGCTGGGATGGAACGTTTGCGCCCTCGAGGTGTTGCCGGACGAGCGGGACCAGATTGCCGCGCGGCTGGCCACCCTGGCCGACGGCTGCGAAGTGCACGCTATCTTTACCAGTGGAGGCACGGGCCTGGCGCCCCGCGATGTTACGGTCGAGGCCACGCGCCTGGTGATCGACCGCGAGATTCCCGGCTTTGGCGAGTGGATGCGGGCCGAGGGTCGCCGGTCGACGCCACTGGCGCTGCTTTCGCGCTCGATCGCCGGCACGCGGGGCCGCGTCCTGATCGTGAACCTGCCCGGGTCGCCCAAGGGCGCGGTGGAGTCGCTGGACGCCCTCGCCGAATTGTTGCCCCACACCATGGATCTGCTCAACGGCCGCACCGAGCACCAGGAGTCGGCATGAAACTTGTCCACCGGCGGGGCCGTCCCACGAATGTGAGGCTCTGGCTGACCCTGGCGCTGGGCGTGTCCTTAGGTGCGCAGGACTCCCGAGAGACCAAGGACGTCAAGGATCAGTACCGCTTTGGCACGACGGTGAACGTAGTGCACGCTCCGGTCACCGTGCTCGGCCCCGACGACCATTACGTGGCCGGCCTCGAAAAGCAACATTTCCGCGTCTTCGATAACAACAAGGAGCAGGAGATCCTCGGCTTCGATGTGAGCTTCCTGCCGATCTCGCTGGTGCTGTGCGTGGAATCGAGCGCGCGGGTGGAGGCTTTGCTGCCGCAGATCAAGAAGACGGCCATCCTCTATTCCGAGCTGTTGGTGGGCGAACAGGGCGAAGCGGCGATCCTCCAGTTCGACCACCGCGTGGAGGTGATGCAGGAGTTCACCAGGGATTCCGATCAGTTCAAGGCGGCGTTGCAGAAGATCCGAGTGGGTAGTGATGCGACCCGTATGGCCGACGCCGTGTGGCGGGCCATCCGGCTGCTGCGCTCGCGGCCCGACGGCAACCGCAAGGTGATCGTGGTGGTCTCGGAATCGCGGGAAAACGGCAGTGAGACCGATCTGAGCGAGTCGCTGCGGGACGCCCAGTTGGGCAACATCCTGGTCTACGGGATCCAGCTTTCCACGGTGAAAGCGCGGCTGCTCCGCACCCCCGAGGCGCGCCGGGATCCGTTTCCGCCGGGCGTCTCGGCGCGCCCCACCGCTCCCGGCACCGTTTCCACTCCCACCACGCAGGCGCAGTCGCGGGTGCAGGTCACCCCGAACGTGATCCCCATGGTCATCGAGGCGGTGCGCGGGGTCAAGAACCTGCTCTTCAGCGACCCGCTGCAGCTTCTGACCGAAGGCACCGGCGGCAAACGCGTCCTCTCCCTGACCCAGGGGGGCATGGAGGAATCGATCAGCCGGATCGGGGAGGAGCTGCGCAGCCAGTACCTGCTGACTTATCGTCCCAACAATCTCCAGCAAGGCGGATTTCATGAGATCCGCGTGGACATGACCATCGACGGGTTGAAGGTCCGGACGCGCCCTGGATATTGGTTAGGCCCGGTTTCCGCCCCGTAAAGCCCTGGTACAATCGACAGTATGGACACGCTGAAGATCGCCGACCGCGAGTTCCGCTCGCGTTTGATCGTCGGCTCGGGCAAGTACCGCAGCTTTCACGAGATGAAGCGCTGCCACGAGCTGAGCGGGACGGAAATGGTGACGGTGGCGGTGCGGCGCGTCAACCTCACCGACCGCAGCAAGGAATCGCTGCTCGACTACATCGATCGCAGCAAGATTTTCATCCTGCCGAACACGGCCGCCTGCTACACGGCCGACGAGGCGATCCGCACGGCGCGGCTGGCGCGCGAGGTGGGCTTGTCCCACTGGATCAAGCTGGAAGTGATCGGGGACGAGCAGACCCTCTTCCCGGACGTAGAGGGACTGCTGGAGGCGACGCGCGTGCTGGTGAAAGAAGGGTTCGTCGTCCTGCCTTATACCAATGACGACCTGGTGACGGCGAAGAAGCTGGTGGACGCCGGAGCGGCGGCGGTGATGCCGCTGGGCGCGCCGATCGGGTCGGGCCTGGGCATCCAGAATCCAGCCAACCTCCGCATTCTGCGCGAGCGGATCACCTCCGTGCCGGTCATTATCGATGCCGGAGTGGGGATCGCCTCCGACGCCGCTATCGCCATGGAGTTGGGCGCCGACGCGGTCCTGATGAATACGGGGATCGCCGCCGCCGAAGATTCCGAGAAGATGGCCCTGGCTATGAAGTACGCCGTGGAGGCCGGACGGCTGGCGCACCTGGCGGGACGCATGGAGAAGAAGCTCTACGCGACGGCCTCGAGTCCGCTGGCGGGGGTGGTGCGGTAGTGAGAAGCGCCGGTGCGGCGCCGCCCCCTATTTGCGCTGGGGCGCGAGAATGACCTTGTCCTCCGGCCGGACCAGCATCAGTTCCTCCCGGGCGATCTTCTCGATGGCTTTGGGATCGGTTTTCAGGTCGTGGATGCGCTTTCCCAAGTCGGTGTTGTGACTACGCAGGTCCTGGTTGCGCGTTTCCCAATCGCTCTGTTCCTGGCGGCGGCGTTCCAGGGCCCAATAGCCGTTGGCGCCCCACCTTTGGTAGGCGGCCACGGCCAGAAACAAAAGCCCCAGACACAGAACCAAGGTCCGCCGAGTTGTGGACCGGCGCAGATTCCAGCGCATGCCCTTATTCTATACCGAGACTGGCCATGACGGACAAGATCGTGGTTTTGAGCACCTGTTCGACGGGCGAGGAGGCCAAAAAACTCGCCCGGCACTTGATCGACCAGCGGCTGGCCGCCTGCGTCAACGTCATCCGGGCGGTCGATTCGTTCTACCGCTGGCAGGGTAAGATCCAGGAAGACGTGGAATACCTGCTGGTAATCAAGACCAGCCGGGAGCTGCTCGACCGGCTCCGGGCGGAATGGGAGAAGATCCACAGCTACGAAATTCCGGAGCTGATCGCCCTGCCGATTGTGGACGGCGCCCCCAACTACCTGAACTGGATGGAAGGGGAGCTGGGAGGCAGTGGCCAGTGACCAGTGGCCAGTTGGGAACTGGATCGCCTGATTTACTTGGCCCTCGTTGCCGACCAGTCGCCGTCTTCATCGCCCGCGGTGTAACGGCCGCTCATCTTGCCGGGACCCTCGACCTTGCCGCGGAAGGGGATCCTATGGGGGGCGTCGCCTCCGGTGTAGTTCACGATGAACTCGATCTGGTCGCCCTTGCAGGTACCGTCGATCTTGAACTCGCCCCGTTCCCCGGAAAGCGAGCCGGAGATCTTTTCGCCTTCCTGGGTGAGGTTTAGCTTGGCCGTGTGCATCTCGCCCTCGGGCGAGGCGACTTTGAGATCCCAGGCGCCGGAGATATCCGCCGCCCCGGCGGCGAGGGTCAGGACGACGCCGAGCGCGAAGAGGCGTAACAGGCTCATGACGCGCTCAGGGTAACATAAGAGGAATGGTACAAGTCAAGGAGAAGCGCCGGCCGGGCTGGCGCAAGTGGGTAATGGCGGCGGCGTTGGGGACCGCGATTTGGATCAGCCGGGGCTGGTGGCTGCAGGGTATCGGCGACTTCCTGGTGACGAACGAAGAGCCGCAGCGGGCGGACGTCGTAGCGGTGCTGGCGGGCGACGGGTACGGCCATCGGCTGATGAAAGCGGTGGAATTGGTCCGCCGGGGCTACGCGCCGCTGATTCTCGTGGATGGCCCCCTGGGGTCCTACGGGACCAACGAGGGCGAACTAGGGACCAACTGGGCGGTGAAGCAGGGAGTGTCCCGAGAGATTCTGGCTCCGCTACCCATGC
>JBGOUV010000494.1:0-4268 GCA_041477815.1 Terriglobia bacterium
CCCCAAGCTCCTCTCAGGCCTGGCCATCTACAAGCTGGAGTGACCCCTGTGCGCCATCCTCCCCCATTTTTGATTTTTGCCTTTTGCCTTTTGATTTGGTTTCCCGCCTGTAAGAAGGGTCCTGGCCAGGACGTAGCCGCCACCGTGAACGGCTTCCACATTACCTACGAGCAGCTCGACAAGTACTACCGGGCCCAGTCGCAAGGCGCCGCCGATCGGACCGAAGAGGAACAGAACCTCATGAAGCTCAACCTGCTCCGCGAGCTGATCGACAACCGGATCATGCTGCAGCGCGCCGAGCGCCTGGGCCTGATGGCGGTGGATTCCGACGTCGATGCCAAGCTGACCGAAGTAAAGGCCCCGTTCACCGCCGAGGAGTTCGAGCGCCAGCTCAAAGGCCGGGGCATGACCATCGACGAGCTGAAGGCCGAGTTGCGGCAGAACCTCAGCATCCAGAAGCTCTTCAACAAGGAGATCACCTCCAAGATCTCGATCAGCGACGCCGACGTGAAGGCCTTCTACGAAGGCAACCGGCCTATGTTCAATCTGGCCGAGCCCCAGGTTCATCTGGCGCAACTGCTGGTCACGTCGGTCCCCGACGCCCAGGTTCGCAACCTGAAAAACGACAAAGCCAACAATGAGGAGGAGGCCCGGAAGAAGATCCAGATGCTGGAAATCCGCCTGCGCAAGGGCGAGGATTTCGCCATGATCGCCCAGAATTATTCCGAGGACCCCAACTCCGCCCCCAACGGCGGCGACCTCGGCTTCGTGCCCCAGTCGGCCCTGGAGAAAGCCGATCTGGAGCTGCGCAAGATTGTCGGCGTGCTGGGTCCGGGCGAAATATCCCCGGTGGTCCACACCCCCCAGGCCTACCGCATCATTAAGGTTATCTCCCGGGAGCCGGCCGGCCAGCGGGAGTTCTCCGATCCCCGGGTCCAGCAGACCATCCGGGAAAGCCTGCTCAATCGCAAGGACCAGCTCCTGAAGGCCGCGTACTACGAGACGGCTCGCAACGAAGCCGAGGTAGCCAACTACCTGGCTCAGAGCGTGGTCGCCGGAGCCGGGAAACCGAAGAAATGAAAGCCTTTGTGGTACAATGACAACATGAACAATTACTCCACCGGCTCTCAGGTCAAGCACGAACGGTACGGCTTCGGCACCGTTCTCACCACCGACGAAGAGCGCATCTCCATCCGCTTCGATGACTTCGGAGAGAAGAAGTTCGTCAAGGCGATCGTGATTCTGGAAAAGAGCGACCGGGAACCGCCTCCGGAGAAGAAGACCCGGGCACGCAAGCCCCGGGCCCCCAAAGTCGTCGCCGTCGCAAGCTAAGGCAACAGCTTCGCCGTCACCAGTACGATCAAGGCGTTGTTACCGCCCCGCATCTTGGATGCTCCCAGGACCACCGTCTCACCGCTCTTGGCCGTAGCCGTTGTGGACAGGACACTCGGCCAGTGTGTGGTGTCGTTCCCGCTGCTGTTCTTGATGTTCGTCGGAGGGCCGGTAATCTCCACTGTCATCTCCAAAGCCGACTCCCGCACATTGAATCGTACGCGGCCGTTCAGATTCAGGAGCGCCAGCCGCAGATCTTCAGCTTCCATCCCCCGCAACACCGCCGAATCGAGCAACGTATAGCGATTGTACTTCAGCATGGACTTCAACTCGGCCGGGACTAGCTCGGCGGCGTCGGTGGCCCCCTTATCCGCGCCCACGCCCGCGCCCGCCTCAATCACCCGCAGGAGAAATTCCGCCTGCCGCCGCGGCGTGTCGTACTTCTCCAGAATGGCTTCGGCGACCTTGATGTTCTCCGGAGACCCGTTCAAGGCAATGGTGTTGAACTCCCGGCTGGGGCTGACACCGAAGAAACCACCCATATTGCCCAGGACCCGACCCAGGCTCTCGGCCGGACGGTGCTTCGCCTGATAGATTTTCGTCTCGGCTGCCACCGGCGCGGCCGCCAGTATCACGATCAGAATGGCCTGTCTCATAGTTTTCCTCCCAGCTTGAAGTTGTGATCAAACGTCCAATAAACCTGGGTCCCGTCGCTCAGCGCCAACTGGACTTGCAAGCGCTCCGGCCCCGGAGCCCGGCGCGCCGGCTTCCTCCGCTGCTGCACCACGACCACCGGCGGCGGGGTAAGATCCACCGGTGCCATCACCGGCGCCGCAGGCCGCAACGCCAAGGTTTCCACCCGCCACGCCTGCCGGAACCACACCACCCCTACGACCAGTATCATCGCGACAGCCAGGGCCGGAACCCGCCATCCAACCCTTCTTCTATCTTCCGCCGCCAGCCGCGCCAGCGCCCGCCGCCGCGCCCGTGCCGCTCGCTCGCCGGCGTCCTCCGGCAATCCTGCCAATAGATGCTTCATACATCCTCCCGCAACTCGGGATAATACTGGCTCAGCGCACGGCGTAGCTTCTTCCGCGCCTGCGCCGCCCGTACCCGCACCGTAATCGCCAGCGAGCCCAACACCCGGGCCGTCTCCACGCTGGTGAAGCCCTCGATCTCGGTCAGGACCAGCGCCTGCCGTTCTTTCTCGCTCAACAGCCGCATGGCCTCCTCCACCCGCCGCAACTGCTCCTCCCGAGCCGCATCGAGGACGGGTCCGGCCAACCCCTCGGGCAACTCCGCGGTGGCGGGTCCGGCCGAGCGCCGCCAGTCGTGCGCCTGCCGGACCGTGATCCGGTACACCCATGCCAGGAAGCTCGATCCGCCCCGGTACTGATCCAGGGGCCGGCAGATCTTCAGGAATACTTCCTGGGAGACATCCTCGGCCGCCGCCCGGTTGCCCGTCAGCCGATAGGCGAACCCAAATACCCGCCGCTCGATCGCCTCCAAAAGGGCCTCCATCGCGTCGCGGTCCCCAGCCCGGGCGGCGGCGATGAGCCCCTCCAGAGGAGCGTCCGTTTCTCCTGCCACCCCACCCTCGATCGCCACAGTGCTAGTCATCGCCGGGGAACCGCTGCCTCCCACCTGACCGCAGATCTGCGGTGAGGTGAGGCAGCGGTTCTATCCTCCCAGACGCCAACAAACCCGAAAGTGTTTGCTCCCGTTTTGTGGTAAGATCGGGCTTAGTCCCTCCCCCAGATGAAATTTGGCGTCGTCATCTTTCCTGGCTCCAACTGCGACCACGACGCGTACTATGCCCTTTCCGAGAACCTGGGCAAGCGGGTGGTCTATCTGTGGCACCAATCTGAAGACCTCGAAGGCTGTGACGCCGTCCTCCTGCCCGGCGGTTTCTCCTTCGGCGACTATCTTCGCACCGGCGCCATCGCCCGCTTTTCCCCGATCCTGCGCTCGGTCCGCAAATTTGCGGACCAAGGGGGCCTGGTCCTGGGCGTCTGTAACGGCTTCCAGATCCTGGTCGAGGCCGGCCTCCTTCCCGGCGCCCTGCTGCGCAACCGCGGGCTGAAGTTCATTTGCCGCACTCTCTACCTGCGCACCGAAACCACCGACACGCCCTTCACCTGCGAGCTGCGCCGCGGCGACATCCTGGCCACCCCCATCGCCCACGGCGAGGGCTGCTACTACGCCGACGCCGCCACGCTCGACCGTCTCCGCCGCGAGGACCGGGTCCTGTTCCGCTATGCCACCCCCACCGGCGACCTCACCCCCGAAGCCAACCCCAACGGCTCTCTTGACTCCATCGCCGGAATTGTCAGCGAAGGCCGCAACGTGATGGGCATGATGCCCCACCCCGAGCGCGCCTCCGATCCGCTGATGGGCTCCTCCGACGGCCTGCGCATCTTCGCCTCCGTCGCCACCTGGCTCTCCCGGTCCGCCCGCCGCGACAACCTGCGGCTCACCGGAGTGGTTCGCCACACCCTGTAGCCCCATGGCCACCATCACCCCGGACCTCATCACCCAGCATCAACTCACCACCGGGGAGTACGAGCGCATCACCGAGCTCCTGGGCCGCGAGCCCACCTTTACCGAGCTGGGCATCTTCAGCGTCATGTGGAGCGAGCACTGCTCCTACAAGAGCTCCCGCGTCCACCTGAAGAAGCTTCCCACGCAAGGCACGCGCGTCCTGCAAGGCCCCGGTGAGAATGCCGGCGTGATCGACATCGGCTCGGGCTACGCCATCGCCTTCAAGATCGAGTCGCACAACCACCCCAGCTTCATCGAGCCGTTCCAGGGCGCGGCCACCGGCGTGGGCGGCATCCTGCGCGACATCTTCACCATGGGCGCGCGGCCCCTGGCGGTGCTGGACTCCCTCCGCTTCGGCCCCCTGGAAAATCCCCGCAACCGCCGCATCCTCGAAG
>JBGOUV010000512.1:0-4026 GCA_041477815.1 Terriglobia bacterium
AAGTACCAGTGCATGCACTGCGTCGACCCCGGCTGCCTGCGGGCCTGTCCGTCCCCGGGCGCGATAGTCCAGCTCGCTAACGGCATCGTCGACTTCCAGTCGGAGCACTGCATCGGCTGCGGCTACTGCCTGACCGGTTGCCCCTTCGACGTCCCCAAGCTGCATGCGACGACCAAGAAGGTCCAAAAGTGTACCCTGTGCAACGACCGAGTCAGCGTCGGACTCGAGCCGGCCTGCATCAAAGCCTGCCCCACCAACTGCCTGAGCTTCGGGACGCGCGAAGACCTCCTGGCCAAAGCCGAGACGCGCGTCGAGCAGTTGCAGGGCGATGGCCGCAAGGACGCCGGCGTCTACAACCCCGCCGGCGTAGGCGGCACGCACGTGATCTACGTCCTCGCCCACGCCAACCATCCCGAGCACTACGGGCTGCCCCGCGATCCCCAGATTCCGTGGACCGTGGCGCTCTGGAAGGGCGCGCTAAAGTGGCTCGGAAACGCCGCCCTGCTGGGCGGAATCGCAGCGACCGCGTTCCACTACCTGCGCTACGGCCCCTGGCGGGACCCGGAGAAAGATGAAACCGACTGAGCCCCCCCTCGAGCGCTTCAGCCTGGCCGAACGGATCACCCACTGGCTGGTAGCGGCGTCGTTCGTCTACACGGCGCTGACCGGCCTGTCCATGTGGTCGCCGCGCCTCTACTGGCTGGCGTCGGTATTAGGTGGAGGGGCCACCGTAGCCCACTGGCACCCCTGGGCCGGCGTAATTTTCGCGGCGATATTCGCCACCATGATGCGGCGCTGGCACGGGCCGATGCGCCTCGATCACGATGATCGCCTGTGGCTGCGCCACAGCCGCCGCTTCGTCATGCATGAGGAGTCCGGCCTGCTCGAATCCGGACGGTTCAACGCCGGCCAGAAGGCGCTCTTCTGGACGCAGGCTACCTCCGGCCTGGTTCTACTCGCAACCGGCCTGGTCTTGTGGTGGCCGGAGTGGATGCCCCGAGCCCTCCGCCTGGCGGCCGTACTACTCCATCCTCTAGCAGCAGTAGTATCAATCGGTGGCCTGATCGTACACATCTACATGGGAACCGCGGCGGTGCCCGGAGCCTTGCGCAGCATGACCCGAGGCTGGGTCAGCGCGCGCTGGGCGGCCCTGCATCACGGTAAGTGGTACCGGGAGATCCGGCGGCAGCCGTGACCTGGACGGCGCGAGCCGAGCGGGCCCGGTTGTTAGCCGAACGCTACCCAGCTTCTCGAGACGTCCTAACATTCTACGCCGAGCTCGCCCAGTGGCTGGCTACCGAACCCGACGACCTGCGGGCCGGCCTGGTGGAGCTGGTAGAACGCCTCGGGCCGCAGGAATTGCGAGAGGCCGACCGAACCCTGGAGTGGGGTCCCTGGAACTTCTTCGGCCGCGTGTGCCGCATGGCCGTGGCCGCACGGAATCCCGGCTGCGAAGGAACGCCCCAGGTCGGGTGCCTGGTGCCCCAGGCCGATGGAGAGCGGCTGGAGCTAGTGTGCGCCCAATGCCTGGGCCGGCGTCCCCATCCCCGCGGGCAATGTCCGGGGTGCGGTGAAGCGCGGCTGGTATATTATTCCGCGCCGGCGTTCGACCACCTGCAATTGCAAGCCTGCGAGAACTGCCGGAAGTACCTGGTGCTGGTGGACCTGGGCAAAGAGCCGCAAGCAATCCCAGAGGTGGATGAGCTCGCCGGCCTGCCCCTGGATCTGTGGGCCCAGGAGCAGGGGTACCGAAAGCTATTTCCCAATCTGGCAGGGATCTAGAAGACGCCCCAGATTTACGAGTCTTCGTGGACCGGCCAACGCCGGAGCAAAGCGTTGCCGCCGGCACGCAAAAAAGTGCGCCGCGCCTGAACGGCCAGAACGCTAGTGCCCGTGGGAGATCAGTTTCAACCCAGGCACGCCAAGGTAATCGTTGCGGTTGTGCGTCACCAGAGGTACATCGTACCGCAGCGCCGTCGCGGCTATCCAAGCATCGGCGCATTCTATCCGACACCCGTGCGCCTGCGCGGCCACGGTCACTTCGGCCCAGATCGTACAGAGCCTGCGACTGTAGGGCAGCAACACGAATCGTTCCAGATACAGCCGTAACCATTCGAGGCGAGTCGAGCCCCACTTGGATTGGATGGCCCAACGGTCCAACTCCGCAAGGGTCATAAACGAAATCAAAAGCGTGCCTCCGGCGAGGTCGGCTTCGTAGAGGGAGCCGATAGGATGGTTCTTGAAAATGAACGAGACGACGTCGGTATCGATGACGACGCGGGTCATGCGGCGGGATCTGCCCTCTTGTGGCCGCGCCACTCATGGAGTGCCGCGAGGAAGTCCTCGATGGACTCCTCCTCCGGCCAGAAGTCGCCGTGCAGGATGGACAAGTCGGTAATCGGCCCCTTACCCTGCTGGGAGATTATCTCGTCCAAAGAGGGGTCGGCGTTGAAGTTATAACGAGGATCATTGGATCTGTCCATCCTCCGCCTCCGCACTCTGAGTATACCAGCGCTCCTCAGCCCCGCCGCCGGATCCACGCCCGATACTCCACCGTCACTCGCCCCCGCGCCGGAATCCACCGGTACGTCGGCGCCCCGAACAACGACCCCCGGCGAACCATCTGCCGCCGCGACTCCGGCATGGGCGACACCCCGAACTCCACTCCCCGCGTCACCGTCCGGCCATTCCACGGCGGATGCTCCCGGGCGTGGTTTTCCTCCCAGATCCCCATCCACGGAAAATCGGCCCGCCGCCACCGGTACCCGAATTCCACCCCCAACTCGGGATGGTACGCGGTGAACGACGCCTCCTCCCGCGCCGGATCCATCAAGTGCGCCGTATACCCCGCCGACACCGCCTCCTCGGACGCCACCCGCAAGTCTATCGGAGCGCCCTCCGTCACCGGACACCACGGCCAGTCAAACTCCGCCCCCGCCTGCATCCGTCCCTTGCCCTCGGCGAAGTCCGTCTCGAAGGTCTTCGACCGTGTTGCCGTCACCTCCAGCGTCGTCCGCCCCGGAGTCACAAACGGCGGCCCCAACGTCACGTGCTGGGTCCAGCCCACCGGCCGGTCCAGCGCCGTCAGGTTCTCCGCCGTCTCCGTGATCGCTACCTCCTGCGCCCCCGCCGCCAGACGCAGCCGCCGCTCCACCCGCGTCCCCGCCAAGGGCAACGACGCCGTCGCCCGCAGCTCCTCCCGGCTCTCCCGCCGGATCTCCCAATCCACCACCGAGGCCTCCCCATGCACGGTCAGGCCGGCCGCCGCTTCCTCCTCCGAAGGCCCCCCAAAAAAGTCGAAGCACAGGTTGTGCCCCATGATCCCGGCCAGCAGCCGCCCCTCCGGACCCGTTCCGTACTCCCCGTGCCGCTGCGGATCGAAGTCCCGTGGCTCCATCGTAGGCCACGGCGGAATCCACAGCGGATTCACCCCGTTCTCCAACAGGGTGATCTCGGCAAGGTGTCCGCCCCCCGCCAGCACGGTTACCCGAACCAGTCCGTTGTCCAGACTTTCCGCCCGCCGTCCGTGAAAAGTCACTGTCTCCCCCTTGCTGTTCCGGCCTAATGATTGTACCTTCAGAGTCATGGCATCCCGCAGCGTAAACAAGGTCACTCTCCTGGGGCATCTTGGTAAAGATGCCGACACCCGGTACACCGGATCGCAGATCCCGGTCACCAATTTCACCCTCGCCACCAATCGCCGCTGGAAGGACCAGCAGAGTGGCGAATGGAAGGAAGAGACCGACTGGCACAATTGCGTGGTCTGGCGAGCCGAAAGCCTCTCCCCCTTTCTCCTGAAGGGTAAGCAGATCTACCTGGAAGGCCGTCTGCAGACCCGCAGCTATGAGGACAAGGACGGCAACAAGAAGTACATGACCGAGGTCGTCGCCGAAGCCAGCTCCATCATTCTGCTCGGCGGCCGCGGCGAAGGCGGCGGTGGCGGCGGCATGGACGCCGACACGAGTCAGTCTCCCCCGCCCGGACCCCGCACCACTCGCACCGCCGCCGCCGGGCCGGTCCCTGTCA
>JBGOUV010000343.1:0-7651 GCA_041477815.1 Terriglobia bacterium
AGCGTCCCCATGGCCCTGCAGACGCTGCGGGAGCACAAGCTGCGTTCCTTCCTGACCGTGCTGGGGATCATCATCGGGACGGGCGGAGAGTTGAGAATTGGAGAATTTGAGAATTTGAGAATTTCAGCCCCAGCCGCGATGCGGGAAAATTCTCAAATCCTCCAATTCTCAAATTCTCAAATCCTATGAGGGCTTACTTACAGTCGAGCGTGCCCATGGCCCTGCAGACGCTGCGGGAGCACAAGCTGCGCTCCTTCCTGACCGTGCTGGGGATCATCATCGGGACCAGTACGGTCATTGCGGTGTCGGCGATTATTGTGGGCTTTGACTCCACCGTTACCGGGATGGTGCGGCAGTTCGGCGGGAACACGGCGATGGTGTTCAAGTTCCAGTTCGGGTTCCGTACGAACAACCTGACCAAGGAAGAGCGCACGCGCAAGCCCCTGACCCTGGAGGATGCGCGGGCGGTCGCCGAGCGGTGCCCCACCGTGGAGCACGTCAGTCCCTACCTGCTGGCGCCGTGGAACATGTTGCACCGGGCGAAGTACAAGGCCGACGATATCTACCAGATTGAGATGGGCGGGACCGAGCCCGGGTACGCCGCGGGCGGGACGGTGATGAAGATGGGCCGCTTCTTTTCCGATATGGAGAACCTGCATCGGATGCCGGTGGTGGTAGTGGGGGAGGATATCCAGCGGGCCTGGTTTCCCAGCGTGGACCCGATCGGGAAGTGGATCGAGCTCGACGGCCACAGCTTCGAGATCGTAGGGGTGATGCAGCGGCCGTCGGCGAGCTTCGCCAACCAGGAGGACCGCCGGATGCTCCTGCCGTACTTCACCATGCGGAAGATGTTTCCCAACGCCCAGGAGCACATGCTGGTGGTGATCGCCTATCCGGGTATGCTGCCGCAGGCGATCGACGAGATGCGCACGGTGCTGCGCATCCAGCGGCGGGTGGCGTTCGACAAGCCGGACAACTTCTACATCAACACGGCCGAGCAGATGATCGCCGACTTCCGCCGGATCACCTCGATGGTGGCGCTGGTAACAGTGATACTGAGCTCGATCGGCCTCCTGGTAGGGGGCATCGGGGTGATGAATATCATGCTGGTGTCGGTCACCGAGCGGACGCGGGAGATCGGCATCCGCAAAGCGATCGGCGCCCGGCGCGGCGATATTACCATGCAGTTTCTGACCGAGGCGGTGACCCTGACGGTGATGGGCGGGGTGTTGGGGATGGCCTTCGGGTGGCTGCTCTCGACCGCGACGCGGCTGATTTTCCCGTTCCTGCCGACGGTGGTGCCGCTGTGGGCGGTGGGGTTGGGATTTGTGGTGTCGACGGCGGTGGGACTCTTCTTCGGCATCTGGCCGGCGTCGAAGGCGGCGCGGCTGGATCCGGTGGTGGCGCTGCGGTACGAGTAATCGGGTATAATCGGAACGTCATGGAACTGGAGAGCCGTGTGGGTCGGGTTGAGAAACGGCTGGATACCACCACCAAGCTGCTGTATGCCGGCATGAAGATGCTGGTCGCTATGCAGAAAGAGAATCAAGAGGCGCAGAAGGAGAATCGGCGGGCGCAGAAGGAGAATCGGCAGGCGCATAAGGAGACTCGCGAGGCCATGCAGGCGCTCGTCGATGCCCACTTGCGCACGGAAGCAAAGGTGAATCGTCTGGTGGACGCCATGCTCCGGGGCGGGTCTAACGGCGGCTAGCCGGTCGCAACCCCGCAACACTGTTCGCTTCCGAGCCAGGCAGTCCCAGGAGTGGACGCCGCCCGCCTGTCGGTCGTCCGGATCCCTCTGACAATACAGGACATCGGGGCTGGCAAGCGGGGTGCCTGTAAGGCTCGGAGGTGTTGCCATGACGGCTCTCTGGCAGGACGTGCGCTATGGTTTCCGAACCTTGCTCCAGGCGCCTGGGTTCACCGCCGTGGCCGTGCTCACACTGGCGCTGGGAATCGGCGCCAACAGCGCGATCTTCAGCGTGGTCCACGCCGTACTGCTGGAGCCGCTTCCCTACGAGCAACCCGAACGGATTGTGATGGTTTGGGAGCGATTGCTCAAGCGGGGGGTGAACTCTTCGGCCACCGCACCAAACTTTGCGGACTGGCGGGAGAGGAACGAGGTTTTTGTGAATCTGGCGGGTTGGCGGGGGCAGAGTTTCACGCTGACGGGCGTCGATCAGCCGGAGCGGATTCCGGGGGTACTGGCGTCGGCGGCGTTGTTCCCGCTCCTGGGGACGGAGGCGAAGTTGGGGCGTACGTTCCTGCCGGAAGAAGAGCAGCCGGGCAGGCATCGCGTGGTGGTGTTGGGCCACGGGCTGTGGCAGCGACGATTCGGGGCGAACCCCGGCATCGTGGGGACGGCGGTGACCCTGAACGCCGAGCCGTACACGGTAGTCGGGGTGATGCCGGAAGGATTCCAGTTTCCCGCCGGCGTGGATCTGTGGACGCCCCTGGCGCTGGACGCGCGCCAGTTGTCCTTCACGGGCTCGCATGTGATTCAGGTAGCCGGCCGCCTCCAGCCCGGGATGACCTTGGAACAGGCCCAGGCTGGTATGAACGCTCTGGCACGGCGGATCGAGCCGAAAAGGCCAAATTCGAACTCCGGCTGGGGTGTGGTTCTGGTGCCGCTCCAGGAACAAATGGTGAGCGGGGTGCGTCAGGGGTTGTGGATCCTGCTGGGGGCGGTTGGCTTCGTCCTCTTGATTGCCTGCGCCAACGTGGCCAACCTGCTGTTGACGCGGGCGGCGGCGCGCGGGCGCGAGGTCGCCATTCGGGCCGCGCTCGGCGCCGGACGGTGGCGTCTGGTCCGGCAGTTGCTGACCGAGAGCGTCCTGCTCGCCTTGTTAGGCGGCTCTCTGGGACTCCTGCTGTCCTTATGGGGCATGGAGACACTGGTGCGATTTGCTCCGGCTGGTTTGCCGCGCATCGGCGAGGTGCGGATGAACGGCTGGGTGCTCGGGTTTACCGCCCTGGCCGCGCTGCTCACCGGAGCACTGTTCGGACTGGCTCCCGCGCTGCGGGCGTCCCGGGCGGAGCTGACCGGGTCACTGCGCGGGACACTTGCGGCCAGATCGCGGGTGCCGGTCTCCGGATTCCTGGTGGTCTCCGAGACGGCGCTGGCCCTGATGCTTT
Source organism: Terriglobia bacterium (assembly GCA_041477815.1). Taxonomy (GTDB): domain Bacteria; phylum Acidobacteriota; class Terriglobia; order Bryobacterales; family JACQDG01; genus JBGOUV01. Next base: position 3,136 of record JBGOUV010000343.1, read on the forward strand.
TGATCGGGGCGGGTCTGTTGATCCGCAGCTTCGCGCGGTTGCAGGTGGTGCGGCCGGGGTTTGATCCCCGAGGCGTGCTGACGGCCCAGATCGATCTGTACGGGGACGTGCCGCGACAGGCGGCGTTCTGGCACGACGTGCTGGAGCGGGTGGCCGGGTTGCCAGGAATCCGGGCGGCCGGCGTGGTCAGCGGTCTGCCGCTGGCCGGTCCCCATCGCAACATGGTCGTGACCATTGAGGGCCGGCCGCCGGTGGAGCTTTCCCAGATGCCGTTTGCCTTCTACAAGGTCGCCAGCCCGGACTACTTCCGCGCCCTCGGGGTTCCCCTGCTGCGGGGCCGCCCGTTCACCGAGCGGGACCTGCCGGGCGCCCCGCGCGTGATGCTGATCAATGATACTATGGCGCGGCGATACTGGTCCGGCGAGGATCCGGTGGGGAAGCGCCTGCGGCTCGACAACGGCGAACCTGGATGGGTCGAAGTGGTGGGTATTTTGGGCGACGTTCGGCAACTGGGGCTCGAGAGCGAGCCGGGCGCCGAGATGTACATTCCGTTCCGCCAGGTTCCGGCGTCCTTCTTCCCGGCGATGACGCTGGTGCTGCGGGCGGCCGGCGTCCCGCCCGAGAGCCTGATGGCCGCGGTGACCGGCGAGGCGCAGAAGTTGGATCCGAATGCGCCGGTCTACAACCTTCGCACCATGGACGAGATCCTGGCGCGGTCGATGGCGTCGCGGCGTTTCTCCTTGGGGTTGCTGGGCCTGTTTGCGGGAATCGCTATGGGGTTGGCGGCGGTGGGAATCTACGGCGTCATGGCTTACTCGGTCAGCCGGCGAACCCACGAAATCGGGATCCGGATGGCGCTGGGGGCCCAGGGCGGCGACGTGCTGCGGCTGGTGGTGGTCGAGAGCCTGGGTCTGACCCTGGGCGGCATTGCGCTGGGGATGGCTGGGGCCTGGGCTTTGACCCGGCTGCTGGCCGGCGGGCTGTACGGGGTGAGCCCCACCGATCCGGCTACGTTCCTGGTGGTGGCGCTGTTGCTGGCGGCGGTGGCCCTGCTCGCCAGCTACCTTCCCGCGCGCCGGGCCAGCCGGGTGGACCCGTTGACCGCCTTGCGCTACGAATAGCCGCAAAGCGAGTACAATACCCGGTGTATGCCCATCGACGAAGCGAAGCTGAACCAGTTTCTCGGGATGGCGGTGACCGAGGTCGGAGCAGTGGTGAATGCCGCGTTGGTCCTGATCGGCGAACAAGCGGGCCTCTACAAGGCGATGGCAGGCGCCGGACTGCTGACCTCGGCGGAGCTGGCGGCCAAGACCGGCACCGATGAGCGCTACGTCCGGGAGTGGCTCGCCGCCCAGGCAGCCGGAGGCTACGTGAGCTATGACGCTGCCGCCGGGAAATACTGGCTGAGCGAAGAGCAGGCCTTCGGTCTGGCTAATGAGGACAGTCCGGCCTACTTGCCCGGCGCTTTTCAGGTGGCCTTGGCCGCAACCAAAGCGCGTCCTCGCGTTCTGGACGCCTTCCGCACCGGAGAAGGGGTGGGCTGGCACGAGCATGATCCCGAGCTGTTCTCCGGCACCGAGCGATTCTTCCGGCCCGGGTACGCGGCGCACCTGGTGAGTTCCTGGATTCCGTCGCTCGATGGGATCGCCGCGCGATTGCAGGCAGGCGCCCGCGTGGCCGACGTCGGCTGCGGACACGGGGCCTCGACTATCCTGCTGGCGAAGGCTTATCCCGAGTCGAAGTTCGCCGGGTTTGACTATCATCCGGCGTCGATTGAGCGGGCGCGCCGGCGGGCGGCCGACGCGGGGGTAGGCGATCGGGTGACCTTCGAGGTAGCCAAAGCGAAGGACTTTCCGCGCCATGGGGAGGGCTACGACCTGGTGGCGTTCTTCGATTGCCTGCACGACATGGGCGACCCGGCGGGGGCGGCGGCGCACGTGCGTACGACGCTGCGGCCGGACGGGGCCTGGATGATCGTCGAGCCCTTCGCCGGCGACCAGGTGCACGAGAACCTGAATCCGGTCGGACGGCTCTACTACGCGGCTTCGACGATGATCTGCACGCCTTGCTCGAAGTCGCAAGAGGTAGGATTGGCCCTGGGGGCGCAGGCCGGCGAGGCGCGGCTGCGGGAGGTGGTGACCAGCGGCGGGTTCACCCGCTTCCGGCGAGCCACCCAGACCCCGTTCAACCTGGTCTTCGAAGCAAAGTTGTAGGACCGAGGAGAAAACATGAACCGGCGTGGGTTTCTGCAATCGGCAGCAGGGCTGGCCATTCCAGCCGCGCCTGCTGGAGTGGACTGGACCAAGGTCCGCGAGGACTTCCCCTGGTTGAAGCGGAAGGTCTGGCTGACCGCAGCGGACTACCATCCCTTGGGCATCCATTCGCTGCGGGCGGCGGAACGGTACCTCGCCTACCGCACCCAGGGCCCCGGCGAGGGGCGAGATCGCTATACCAACGAACAGCAGCGCGAGACCAAAGAACTGTTCGGACGGCTGATCGGGGCCAAGCCCGCGGAGATCGCGTTTGTACAGAGCACCACCGAGGCCGAGAACCTGGTGGTGTCCGGAATGGACCTCACCAAGGGGAACGTGGTCCTCGACGATCTGCACTACCAGGCGTCGAAGTTCCTCTACCACATGCTGCAGAAGGAAGGCCGCATCGAGCTGCGGGTGGTCCGGCACCGGCGCCAGGGACTCTGGACCATCGACCGCCGCGACATGGAGAAGGCCATCGACCGGAATACGAAGCTGGTCTCGCTGGCCCTGGTATCTAATATCAATGGATACTTGCACGATGTAAAAGCGACGGCGGCGCTGGCCCATGCGCGCGGCGCGGTGGTGTACGGGGACATCATCCAGGGTGCGGGGGCGATTCCGATCGACGTGCGGGCCATGGGGATCGACTGCGCCGGCTGCGGCGCCTACAAATGGCTGATGGGTGACATGGGGTTCGGGTTCCTGTACGTGCGGGAGGACCTGCAGGACCGGGTCATCCGCCGGTCGCGCTATGGGGTGCGGCAGTACACCAGCCCCACGCGGGCGCAGTCGGACTCGCAGTTCGACCTGGTTCCGGGAGCGGCGCGGTACGAAGCGTCGGCCAGCATCTCCAATTGCGGCGGGGTCATCGTGCACGCGGCCCTGAAGTACATCCACCAACTGGGTATCGACAATATCCGGGCCCATGCGAAGACGCTCACCGACCGGCTCCAGAAGGAGCTGCCCCGGATGGGATACCCGGCCCTGACGCCGCCCGACAACCCTACGGCGATCGTGAGCTTCCTGACCCCCAACTACAAGGGTACAGCGGCCAAGCTGGACCGGGCCTTCGGGGAGACGGTGATCGCGCTGCGGCGCTGGGAGTTCACCGAGGAGTCGGGGGAGGTGAAGATCGTGGAGGGGATGCGGATTTCGCCGTCGGTGTACAACCACCAGGGGGACGTGGACAAACTGCTGGAGGCGCTGGGGTGAGTGTGGTAGAATGTGAGTCACAATATGACTCGGCCGGTCAAACTGTCGGAGTCGCAGCGGCTTCTGGTGCTGCATCGTCATAGGGGCCTGTTGCAGCGGGTCGCCCAGCGCTGCGAAGTCCATCCTTCGCTGGTCAGCAAGGTGTTTCACGGGAAGGCCCGGTCGGCGAGAGTGGAGCGAGAGTTGGAACGGGCCCTGGTGCGGGCTCGGGGAGCCGACCGAATCGGGAAGCGGCACACGAAAAAGACGGTTTCGGCGCCTGTCCAAGGCTATCGCGTGCGGGAGTTTCAGTGGCTGCGGGAGCATGGGAAGGAGTATGGCGGACACTGGGTGGCTCTGGACGGGGACCGCTTGGTCGCGAGCGGCACCACGGCCAAACCGGTTTTTTTGGCGGCGCGGCAGTCGGGCGTAGATCCGCTCATCCACTACGTGGAGCCGTTGGACGCCTTACCCTTTGGGGGCTGGTAGTCTTGGCCTACCAGTTACGCTTCGATCGACTGCACCGGTACAACCTGGAACAGCCTGGCATCACATTGCCGGTTCGGGTCAGCCTGGGAAGTCGCTCGGTGCAAATCTCCGCGAAACTGGATACCGGAGCGTCCTGCTGCGTTTTCAGTCGGGAGACGGGCGAAGAACTGGGCCTCCGAGTGGAGGAAGGCTTGGCGGTGCGCGTGGCGACCCCCACTGGGTCATTCGGGGTGTTTGGACACTCGGTTACACTCGAGGCGCTCGGTCTGAGCTTCGACACCATGGTTTACTTCGCCGAGCGCGCGGACTTCCCGCGCAACGTCCTGGGGCAACGGGGTTGGCTGGATCGGGTCCGGGTGGGGCTGGTGGACTACGACGGCCATCTCTACCTGAGCCCTTACTGAGACGTGCTACACTGACGCCGGCGGAGAGGAACCACTATGTTGAAGAAAACCATCATTGCGGCCTTAGCCGTTTTTGTTGCCTGGTCGGCCCTGGATTTCGTGATCCATGGCCTGATTCTCAAATCCAGCTACGAAGCAACCGCCCAGCTTTGGCGACCCATGGCGGAGATGAAGATG
>JBGOUV010000303.1:0-8458 GCA_041477815.1 Terriglobia bacterium
ACCGCCATCCTCGACTGGAGCCTCCGCGAGGCGGTCGGCTTCAGCGCCTTTGTCTCCACCGGTTCCATGCTGGACATCGGCTGGGGCGACCTGATCGACTACTTCGGCGACGACCCCCGCACCCGCAGCATCGTCATCTACATGGAGTCCATCGGCGACGCCCGGGCTTTCCTCTCCGCCGCCCGCGCGGTAGCTCTCAATAAGCCCATCATCGTCATCAAGGCCGGCCGTACGGAAGCAGCCGCCCAGGCTGCCGCCTCCCACACCGGCGCCCTGGCCGGCTCCGACGCCGTCCTGGACGCCGCCTTTCGCCGCTCCGGCGTCCTCCGCGTCCACAGCATTGCCGAGGTCTTCTACATGGCCGACGTGCTCGGCAAACAACCCCGGCCCCGCGGCCCGCGCCTGACCATCCTGACCAACGCCGGCGGCCCCGGCGTCCTCGCTACCGACGCGCTGATCCGCGAGGGTGGCGAGCTCGCCCCACTAGCCCCCGCCACCTTGGCGGCCTTCAACCAGCTTCTTCCTCCCCACTGGAGCCACAACAACCCCATCGACATCCTCGGCGACGCCGGCCCCGAGCGCTACGCCCAGGCCGTCCAGATCGCCGCCCAAGACCCCAACTCCGACGGCCTGCTGGTGGTCCTGACCCCCCAGGCCATGACCGACCCCACCCAGACCGCGGAGCAGCTCAAGCCCTACGCCAAGCTGCCGGGCAAGCCCCTCCTGGCTTCCTGGATGGGCGGCGCCGAGGTCGCCGCCGGCGACGCGATCCTCTCCCGCGCCGGCATCCCGACCTTTCCCTTCCCCGATTCCGCCGCCCGAGCGTTTCAGTACATGTGGCGCTACAGCGAAAATCTCCGCGCCCTCTACGAAACCCCCGTCCTCCCCGCCGACCAGGACTGCACCCCCGCCCGTGACGTCGCTTCTACGCTGATCGACGGCGCCCGCCAAGCCGGCCGTACCATCCTGACCGAAGCCGAATCCAAGCAACTCCTGGCCGCCTACTGCATTCCCACCGTCGAAACCCAAGTAGCCCGCTCTGCCGACGAGGCCGTAGCCGCCGCCGACCGCCTGGGCTACCCCGCAGTCCTCAAGCTCTTCTCCGAGACCATCACCCATAAGACCGATGTAGGTGGCGTCCAGCTCGACCTCCCCGACGCCGCCGCCGTCCGACGGGCCTGGAGCAGCATCGCATCGTCGGTCCGGGAAAAAGCCGGCCCCGGCAACTTCCTGGGCGTCACCGTCCAGCCCATGATCTCCCGCGACGGCTATGAACTCATCATTGGCAGCAGCATCGACCCCCAGTTCGGCCCCGTGCTCCTGTTCGGCGCGGGCGGCCAGCTCGTCGAGATCTTCCACGACAGCGCCCTGGGACTCCCCCCCCTCAATACTACCCTAGCCCGCCGCCTCATGGAGCGTACCCAGATCTTCAAAGCCCTCCCAGGCGTGCGCGGCCGCCGTCCGGTGGACCTCCCCGCCCTGGAGCTCCTCCTGGTCCGCTTCTCCCGCCTGGTGATCGAGCAGCCCTGGATCCGCGAGATTGACATCAACCCCCTGCTCGCCTCGCCCGACCGTCTCCTGGCGCTGGACGCCCGCGTGGTCCTGCATCCCGCCGGCACGGCCCCCTTGCCGGAACCCTCCATCCGCCCCTACCCTCAGGAATATGTAGGCTCCTACACCACCCGCGAAGGCGAACCGGTCACCCTCCGGCCCATCCGTCCCGAGGACGAGCCCCGCATGGTCCAGTTCCACCAGTCCCTCTCGGAAGAGAGTATCCACCTGCGTTTCTTCCGCGCCATGAACCTCGACCAGCGCGTGGCCCACGAGCGCCTCACCCGCATCTGTTTCATCGACTACGCCCGCGAAATGGCCCTGGTGGCGGAAACCGCCGATCATCGCATTGCCGGCGTGGCCCGCCTCATCAAGTCCCGCGACCGCTCGGAAGCGGAATGCGCCATCCTGGTCAGCGACCAGTTCCACGGCCGCGGCCTGGGCACCGAGCTCCTCCGCCGTCTCCTGGACGTAGCCCGCGCCGAGTCCGTCCACCATATCACCGCCGACATCCTCCCCGAAAACCACACTATGCAACACATCCTCGAGCGTCTCGGCTTCGAGGTCCGGTACGACGTGGACGAACAACTCGTGAAGGCCCAGATCACGCTGTAGCCGGAAGAGGCTACAATACCGATGACAGCCTCATGGGCGAGATATCCCTCAAGTCGTCGGTGGAAGACCTGCAACGATCTTTAAACTGCGAATGGCCTGCCATCACCGCGGCCTCCCGCACTGCTCACGAGACTCAAGCCTTGCTCCGGCGCCGACTGGATGATCTGGATTCCGAAGACACCAGCATCGTGGTCTTCGGTTCCCTGGCACGCGAAGAGTTCACCGCCGGGAGCGACCTGGACTGGACGTTGCTGATCGACGGCCACTCCGATCCGCAGCATCTCTCTGCGACTCAGGATGTAACCAGACGTCTTGAGGAAGACCGTATTTCCGGACCCGGACGCGAGCGGACCTTTGGCAGAATGGCCTTCAGCCACAACATCATCCACCAGATTGGTGGCGAAGACGATACCAATCGGAACATTACCCAGCGTATACTCCTGCTTCTCGAATCCGTGCCCGTGGCACAACGGATAGCGTACGATCGGGTGGTGAAAAACATCCTCCAGCGCTACTTGCTGGAGGATCGCGGGCTTTGGCACGGTAGCAAGGCTCACAAGGTTCCTCGCTTCCTGCTCAATGATATCGTTCGCTACTGGCGCACTGTGGCGGTGGATTTCGCCTATAAGCAGCGAGAACGGGCCGGCAAGGGGTTCGCCCTGCGGAACGCCAAGCTGAGGATGTCACGCAAGCTGGTCTTCGTCGCCGGGCTCTTGACGTGCTTCGGATGCCACCTTTATCTTCCCGAGAACATCAAGGCGTCGATCTTCGGCCCGAAGCCCAATCCGGCGCCCCTAATCGACCATTTACTCCGCTACGTCGAAGCGACTCCTCTCAGAATACTGGCCTACGAGCTGCTTGAGCAGCCCCATCCGGCCGCAGCCCGAAACCTTTTCGACGCCTACAACCATTTCCTTGGCCTGCTCGCCGATCAGGACAGCCGGGATCGCTTGGAGTCCCTAACCTTTGATGAATTGCAGGGAGACCCAATCTTCAGACAGGTCCGCCAGATCGGCCGCCAATTCGACAAGGGTCTACAACAGCTCTTTTTCGACCCTCGTTCCCGGCTCTACGAACTTACTATTCGATATGGAGTGTTTTGATGAGACGTTTCGGCTTTTCAACCGGCGCCCTGGCCGGCGGCGACTTCCGTCGGGCCTTGGCCATGTTGCGAGACCTGCCCGCGACCTGCGTGGAGCTGTCGGCTCTTCGTCTCCCGGAGCTGGAGCCCCTGATGCAGACCCTCGATCACTTGGACCTTTCCGGTTTTTCCTATGTCGCGGTCCATGCTCCCAGCCGTTTCGACCCCGCCGAAGAGCCGGACGTGATTCGGCAATTGCAGCGAGCGGCGGCTCGTCGATTCCCTATTGTCTTGCATCCGGACGCCATCCACGTGCCCGAGCGCTGGTCGGTCTTCCAAGATCTGCTCCTGATCGAGAACATGGATAAACGAAAGGCGACAGGACGGAGCGTTCCGGAGTTGACCGAAGTTTTTGGCCGGCTGCCCGAGGCCCGCTTCTGTTTCGACATCGGCCATGCCCGGCAGTTCGACAGCACCATGACCGAGGCTTTTCTCCTGCTCCGCGCCTTTGGCCGGCGGCTTCACCAGGTTCACCTGAGCGAAGTCAGCTCCCACAACCGGCACAACCGCCTGTCGTTCGGCGCCATTCATGCCTTCCGCGAGGTCTCCCATCTGATCCCGGAAGAGATCCCCATAATCCTGGAGACCCCGCTGCAGCCTGAAGAGGCGGAACTAGAGTTGGCTCGGGCGGCGGAAGCGCTGCCGGCGCCGGTCACCGCCCCCGCCTGGCGCTAAATCCGGGAAGTCTACGCCTTTCTCCTGCGGGGCGCGACTTCGCCACCCAGGTTCCACCCAGGCCCCGCAACGTCCCAGGCGGCCTGCGTCCCATTTTTGATTTTTGCCTTTTGACTTTTGATTTGGTTTCCCTTATAACCCTCCTATGCTCCGAACCCTAACCATACTCCTCACCCTTGCCGCCTCCTCCCCCGCCCAGCTTTCCGACACCGCCGCCTGGGCCGCCTACGTCGCCAGCCAGTACCGCCTCCTCCCCAACGTCACCTACCTCACCTCCAACAACTACGACTCCAAGCTGGACCTGTATCTCTCCCGCGACGAGTCCCGTCCTGCCCCCACGCTCATCTATATCCACGGCGGCGGCTGGACCGGCGGCTCCAAGGAAGGCAGCATCCTCTCCACCGTCCCCTACCTCGAAATGGGCTGGAACGTGGTCAACGTCGAGTACCGCCTCGCCCGCGTCTCCCTGGCCCCCGCCGCTGTGGAGGACTGCCTCTGCGCCCTCCGCTGGATCATCCGCAACGCCAAGCAATACAACCTCGACACCAACCGCCTGGTCCTTACCGGCAACTCCGCCGGCGGACACCTCGCCCTCACCACCGGCATGATCCCCGCCTCCGCCGGTCTCGATCGCCTCTGCCCGGGCAAAGAGGACCTCAAAGTCGCCGCCATCATCAACTGGTACGGCATCACCGACGTGCCGGACATCCTGGAAGGCCCCATGATGCAGGCCTACGCCGTCAACTGGCTGGGCAACTTCGAGAACCGCAAAGACATCGGATGGCGCGTCTCCCCCTTGAAGTACGTGCGCCCCGGCCTGCCCCCCATCCTGACCATCCACGGCGATGCCGACACCACCGTCCCCTACACCCACGCCACGCGCCTTCAGGAGGCCTTGACGAAAGCCGGCGTCCCCAACCAGCTAGTCACCATCCCCGGCGGCAAGCACGGCGGCTTCTCCCGCGAGGAAATGCTCCGGATCTTCACCACCATCCGCCAGTTCCTGACCAAGAACAACCTTCTGAGCCGGTGAGGGGCAACTACGGCAGGCCGATTCTTCGGACCAGGTCGGCGAACCGGGCCTCCCCCCGGAGCGGCTTGAACATTGGATCCACTTTGAGATACGCCAGCCACCCGGACCGGTCTTCGTAGCCTTTCTCCAGCCACTGGAACGCCTGGTCCTTCTCTCCCACCGCCCCGCAGATCACCGCCAGCCACACCGGCTGCACATAGGTCTGCTGGGACCGCTCTTTCAATTCCTGCAGCAAGCGCAGCGCCGGCTCCCGCCGCCCCATGACCGCGTACGCGTACCCCAACGCCGCCAGCTCATTGCTGTTGCCTTCCGACAGATCCAGGGCCTTCTGAAATTCGCCCAGGGCCTCCAGGTGGGCCCCTTTCTCAAGCAGCGCGCGTCCCAGCGCCCCGTGGGCCGCCGCGAAATTCGGATCCAGCCCCAGCGTCTTGCGCGCCTGCTCCACCGCCGCGTCCGCTCGCCCGGCGTCCACCAGCGCCGTGGCCAGCGCCCGGTTCAGATCCAGCGACACCGGCTCCAGCTCCACCGCCCGCCGGGCCTCCGCCAGGGCCTGGTCCATCTTACCCGCCAATAGAAGATACTCGCTATACCAATGATGCCCGGTGGCGTAGTTGGGGTTCCGCTGGAGGGCTCCCCGCAGCTCCGCCTCGGCGTCCGTCCAGGCCCAGTCGTGGATGAGCTTGGTCCATCCCAGCGACGCGTGCGCCACCCCCAGGGTGTCGTCGAGCCGCAGCGCCTCCAGCGCGGCCTGCTTCGCCCGCGCGGCATCACTTCTCGCGCCGGCAGCACGTTGTAGTCCGCCGGCAGGGCGTAGGCGTCGGTCAGACCGGCCTGCGCCAGCGCGTATTTGTCGTCCTGGGCGATGGCCTGCCGGAACAAGTCGATGCCCTGCTGCATCCCCTCCAGCGTCCGCTTGTTCCATTGAAATCGCCCCTGCAGGTAAAGCTGATAGGCTTGGGAGTTCTCCGTCCGCCGCTTGGCCATGCGCTGCTGGTCTTCGCCGGTCTTCCGGGGCAGCCTGGGTATCGACTTCACGGAGGTGTGCTACCATTGCTGTAGGCGGCCGCCCCACCTGCGGAGAGGTGCTGGAGTGGTCGAACAGGGCTGCCTGCTAAGCAGTTACACTGGCAAAACCGGTGTCGGGGGTTCGAATCCCCCCCTCTCCGCCAGAGTTCTCACGGCCGCGGCCCTATGGCCACCACGTGGCCGCGCGTACGGAAGTAGAGCAATCCCTCCGACAGCGCCGGCGTGGCCATACAGGTTTCGCCCAGCAGGTTCTTAGCCAGCAGCTTGTACTCGGGACCGGCGGCGATCACAAAAACCTCGCCCTCTTCATCAGTGATATAGATCTTGCCGCCGGAAGCCACCGGAGACGCGCTGAAACCGGTGAGTCCGGTTCCCAGGCGCTGCTCGTAGTGCAGCTTTCCGGCGCGGGCGTCGTAGCACTTCAGCACCCCGCGATCGCTGCAACTGTAGAGCAGATCGCCGTAGAGCAGCGGCGTCTGCAGGTAGGCGCCGTTGCGCGGGGTGCTCCAGGCGATGTGCGCGTTGGAGCGGGCGGAGCCTTCGAGGGAGATATCGCCCGTGGCCCCCGGACGGATGGCGTACAACGGAGCCGGCCCGCCGTGCGCGTTGGTCACGTAGATCAGGCCGTGCGCGGCGACCGGAGCGGGAACCGGAATATCGCCTTCGCCGCGGAGCCGCCACAGCTCCCGCCCGGTGGCGAAATCGTAGCCGGCGATGTACCGCCAGCCGTTCGTCACCACCTGCGTGCGGCCCCCCTCGCGGTGGACCAGCGGCGTGCTCCAGCTTCGCTCGGAAACGCCGCTGCGCCCGGTGCGCCAGATCTCGCCGCCGTCGGCGGCCCGGAAGGCAGCCAGGAACGAGTTCTTCTTGTCGTCGGCCAGGATCACGAGGGTGTCCTCGAACAGGACCGGGGAACTGGCGAAGCCCCACTGCAGGTCGAGCGGGCTGGGATCGACCACGCCCAGGTCCTTGCTCCATAAGAGATTGCCTTCCAGGTCGTAGCAGTATAATCCTTCCGAGCCGAAGAAAGCGGCCAGGCGCCGGCCGTCGGTAGCCAGCGTGGTGTTGGCGTGGGTGGCTTTGGTGTGGCGCTGGGCGCGCGGAACGCCCTGGCGGGCGGTCCGTTCCCACCGCACCCGGCCCGTGCTTTTGTCCAGGCAGTAGATCTTCCAGGACTGCTCGGTGACATCATCGGCCGACTCGCCGTCGCCGTAGAGTCCCAGGCGCAGCGGGGCCACGCCGGCCGAGCGGACGGCGGTGGCGACGAAGAGGCGGTCCCCCCAGACGATGGGACTGGAGTGGGCCAGTCCCGGCAGCGGCGTCTTCCACCGCACCCCGGCGACCGCCCCGGCGGACGGATCGGCGTTCCAGGTGACCGGCGTGGCGAAGCCCTCCGCCACACCGCCGCCGGCGGGCCCCCGGAAACGCGGCCAGTTCGCGTCGCCGGCCGACAGCAGCGCCGGCAGCGACAGCAGCAGCAGCCCCCTCATTCGGCTAATCGTAGCACTACTGAAAGAACAGCACTTTGGTGATCCAGCCGTGGCCGGCCACTTCAAAGTCCTTGGCGGCGACGCGATAGCGGGGCTGGGCCTGGCGAACCACCGCCGGGATCGCCGCCGGATCGTCGTGCAGATGGTAACTGCTGATAGCCATGCGCGGCCCGAACTGCGCCAGGGTGCGGCGCGCCCCGGCCAGGGCCCGCCGCTCGGCCCCCTCGATGTCCATCTTGATGAAGTCGACGCGGTCGAGGCCGAGTTCCTGGACGATCTCATCGATCGGCACCAGGGGTATGCCGTTCACCTGGTGGCTGTCGGCCACCTCGCGCACGAAGCTGTGTCCGGCGGAGTTGGAGTTAGAGTCCGCCAGCGCCAGGAACGTCTTCTGGTCCCAGATCCCGGCCTTCACCAGGTGGACCTTGCCGGACGCGATCTCGGGCGCCAGGTTGGCCTCCAGGCAGGCGATGTTGAGCGGCTCGGGCTCGACCACGATGACCCGGGCGGCGCCGCGCTGCAAGGCGTAGCGGGTGAACGTGCCCACGTGGGCCCCACCGTCGATCACCGTATCACCAGGATGCAGACGCACCTCCGCGCTCTCGTAAACCTGCTGCACGGTCAGCTCGAAGACCAGCCAGGACAGCAGCTCCCGGCCGGGGGCGGGGATCCACAGCGCGCCCAGGGGGGTCTGGTACTGCTCCAGCTTGCGGCCGTCCACCATCCTTTCGCCGAGCAGTTGAATGCTGCGCCGGATCGCCTCTTCCGATTGATAGTAGGTGGGATACCCGGAGACGGCTTCGTGACCGACCTGACTCCAGGGAAGGTACGGCAAGTGGCCCGCCAGCTTCTCGTAAACCAGCCTCCCGCGCCACCAGGTGGAGTTTTCGGCGGGATCGGCGCTGGACCAGGCCAGTCCCAGACCTC